>NEUQ01000019.1 GCA_002288445.1 Verrucomicrobiia bacterium Tous-C2TDCM
GTTTCGATCTCCGGAACGGGGCGCGGCGGATTCGATGGGAGCGGAGTGCTGCGAAGTCCTGACAAAAACACGAAAAGGAAGACGCCCGCGAGCAGGATCGCTCCGGCGATAGCGAGGCGAATGGACCGTTTCATCTGTGGATTCGAGCGGATCGGAAAGGGAGGGCTGCCGGATTACGCCTAGGAGACGATTCCCGATTCACCCCTTTGTCAAGCCGAGCGGATCGCTCCCCGCCTCAGAGGGTCGCCACAGGATCGCTATCTTCGGGCAGATCGTGAGGATTCTCCGAGTCGGCTCCGTCCTCGTGCACGGGGTGGACCGACAGGTCGCCGAGAACTTCTTGGTCGGTCTTAAAATCGACCGACAACTCCGTCACTTCGGCGGACGACTCGGCTTCTTCGACCGGTAACTCCGCTGCTTCGACGGACGACTCGGCCTCTTCGACAGGTAACTCCGTCACTTCGATGGACGACTCGGCTTCTTCGACAGGCGTCTCGGCTTCTTCGACAGGCGTCTCGGCTTCTTCGACGGAACTGGTGTCTGCGGTCGTCGCGATGTTCGCGGGGGTTGCCGATTTTTCCTTCGCCGGCTTTGCCTTGTTTGCCTTTGGCGGGGTCGGGGTATTCTCCTGAGGCTGGCGTCCGATCGCGAGACCGGTGTCGGCAAACTCGAGCAGGTATCCCTCTGCCGTGAGCCAGCGAAGATCCTTCAGCACGGTGCGCGCTGCGTCGGACCATTCGGGTGACTCATCGACAGTGGGGCCCTCCGGCTTTTTAAAGCCTGGAACGAGAGCCTCAAGGAGGGTGGCGACGGAGGGCTTGGGTGCCGTTTTGACGAAATCGACGATCGCCTGAATCGCTCCCGTGAGGTTTGTCGCTTCATGAAGTGCCTTGGGGCGCACCGCCGAAACGTGGAGGGATTTCTTGCCGCGCTTGAAGAACTTCAGGCCCTTGCGTTCGAATTCGCCGCAGAGCGACTGGATCATCGCGAGCGGGAAGCCGCGCCGGAGTTTTTCGGTCTCCAGACGGAGGTGGGCGAGGAGGCCGGGTGAAAGAAGCCGTCCGGCGATGTTTCCGGGAACAACCGCCACAGCGGTCTCGACGATCGCGAGGGGTGCAAAGTGTTCGCGGAAATGGCGACCGACTTCTTCGAAGGATTTGAAAACCGGGCCTTCGTCCGCTTTGGTGTCCAACACTGGGGCTTCCGCCTCTTCTGCGTCAGCGGACTCGGTTTCTTCGAGAGGGGCTTCAGCTTCGGGAGATTCTTCCGAAATCTCGCCGACCATCGCTTCCTCATGGCTTGCCTCCTCTGCAGCGGGCCCGCCGGCAACGGCCTCTTCGGTGGCAGCCTCAGCCACGGCTTCAACTGGAGTCAATTCGGCTGGCGTTTCCTCGGCCGGAGAGGCTTGTTCGGCTGGTTTGACACGGTATTGCCTCACGCGACTGACCTGCTCCCTCCACTTCTCGAGGATCTCCTCGCCACTCTCCATGCGGATGCGGGATTTGAAGCGCTCGAGAGGCATGTCGGAGAAACGTTCGCGATGAAGGCGGGCGATGTTTCGCTGGTATTCGTGATGGTTCGGAGGACCAAGGATGACGCCGCTCATGCCGCAGACGGCGATGACTGCAAAATTACCGGCCGGTGGATCGATCTGGATGTCCTCGGCGGTATAATAATGCTCCAAGGCAGGGCCGGAGAGGAGGTGCGAGATCGCCTCTTCGCGGGAGAGCCAGAGCGAGCCATCAGCGAGGCACTGGTTGAGCCTTACAGGCTCGGTCGCCGTGAAACGGATGCGGTAGCGCTCGCGGGCTTCGAGCACCATCTTGGCGAGATCGGCGACAGGGAAGGAGCGGAAGGTCTCGCGGATGTGACGTGTCAATCCCTCGACGGCAGGTCCGGAAGGTTCCAGCGAAGCGAGCACGCCCGCGGCAGGTTGTTCCTCGCGGGGGCGATCGTAGCGGTCGCCGCCGCCGCCTCGGCGATCGCCGCCCCTTCCGGAACGATCTCCGCCGCCGCGACGGTCGCCCTCGTGACGGTCGCCGCGAGGGCGGTCGCCTCCACGGTCGGGTCGCGGGCCACGTTGCCCGCCTCCGCCGCCGGCAAATCCACCACGGCGGTCATCGCGTTGCCCACCTCTGCCGCCGGCAAATCCACCACGACGGTCGTCGCGACGTCCGCCTCCGCCGCGGCGATCAGCGCGGTCTTCGTCAGCGGCATAGCGCTTGGCATAGTCCTTTTGCGGTTCGCTGGGCTTGGCCTGCGCCCAGTCGGGCATCAGGTCGCGGGCCGAGAACTCGAGGGGCTTTTCTTCTTCGCTCATGCAAGGGGGATGGAGGGGTGGGAGAATCGCCGCGATGACCGCCTCACGCCAGCGCAATTTTCAAGGCTTCACAGGTGACCTCTGCGGTCTTGGCGAGGTCGCCCTCTCCGTGAGCAAGCGAGATGAAGCCCGCCTCATACTGCGATGGGGCGAAATAGACGCCCCGGTCGAGGGCGGCCCAAAAGAATTTGCGGAAGGCCTCGAAGTCGCATTGTTTCACATCGTCGACGTTGTCGATCACTCCCTCGCGGAAGAAGAGGCAGAACATGGAACCGATGCGGTTAAGGATGAGGTCGCGCCCGAGTTCCCTCAGTGTGTCGCGCACCGCGTTTTCAAAAGTCAGCCCGATCTGATCGAGGCGGTTCCAACCGTCGTGGCGTTCCATTTCCCTGAGTTGGGCGAGGCCGGCGGCGAGGGCGAGGGGATTCCCGGAGAGCGTTCCAGCCTGATAGACCGGTCCGAGCGGAGCGAGCTGGTCCATGATCTCGGCCTTACCGCCAAAGGCTCCGACGGGCAGACCACCGCCGATAACCTTACCCATCGCGGTGAGGTCAGGCGTGATGCCGGTCAGTTCCTGCACCCCGCCTTTGGCAAGGCGGAAACCGGTCATCACTTCGTCGAAGATCAAGACGACGCCATGCTTCGAGGTGAGATCACGGAGAAGCTGGAGGAAGCCCGGCTTTGGAAAAATGAGGCCCGCATTCGCCGGAATCGGCTCCAGAATGAGAGCGGCGATCTCGTGGCCCTGCGCCGCGAAGACCTCCTCGATCAACTCGGGTCGATTGAACGGAACCGTGATCGTCAGCTTCGCGAAATCAGCCGGCACGCCCGCACTGTCGGGCTGTCCGAATGTGAGGGCGCCGCTCCCCGCGGCCACGAGCAGGGAGTCGACGTGGCCATGATAGCAGCCTTCGAATTTGACGATCTTGTCACGTCCGGTAAAGCCGCGGGCAAGTCGAATCGCGCTCATCGTCGCCTCAGTGCCGCTGTTGACCATGCGAACTTTTTCCACCGAAGGCACGTAGTCGCGGATCATGCGGGCCATCTCGACCTCATGACGATTTGGGATGCCAAAGCTGACACCCTCCTTCGCTGCCTGTGTCACCGCATCGATCACCGCGGTGGGGGCGTGTCCGAGGATGGCCGGGCCCCACGTGCCGACGTAGTCGATCATTTCGTTGCCATCAACGTCCCAGATCCGGCAGCCGCGGGCACGCTGCACGAAGAAGGGGTCGCCTTGGACATTGCGGAAGGCCCGCACTGGCGAGTTGACCCCACCGGGGATCACTTCCTTGGCGGCGTTGAAGAGTTTCGAGGAGAGGGATCGGTCGGGCATGTCGGGGGAATGAATCGTCGGGAAGGGGATACGTCAACCGCGGGGAAAGGGGGCAGTGGGATCGTGCCCGGAGTCGGCCGGACCGGCCCAATGGCAATACAACGTGAAGGTGAAGGGTCCCAGCGGCGACCTCGCTGCCGGTATCGCCTACGCTGCGGCGAAACCTTTGTGCGAGACCGCGGCGGGTTGCAACTGATGTCGACTCCCCGGGAGCGGGTTCAATAATCCGCCCCGCGCAGGCTCGCGCTGACGCTCGCGAGCCAGCGTTCCATTTCGGCGGAGAGATCGGCGAGGATTTCAGGGTGTTGCTTCGAAACGTCAGAGCTCTCTCGAGGATCCGTCGTGAGATTGTAGAGCGACCAGCGGACCTTTTCCCCGTCCGTCCCGGAGACGCGGTGGACCTTCCAATCACCGGAGATCCACGCGGCATGGCCGGCGTAGACGTCTTCAGGGAAAGGATGCTTCGGGATCTTTTCGACCCGACGTGTCACCCTCTCCACCTTGTTGTCGCTCCAGTTCTCGATCGTCGGAAGCACCTTGTTGGCGACGCCGCCGGGATTGGTGAACTGGCCGGGGATGCCCGCATTCCAGAATCCGAGCGGCGCGGGACGGATCTGCATTTCACCCTGGATGAGCGGCACGAGACTGACCCCGTCGAGAGGGCGACCGCCCCGATCGACAACCCCGGCGACCTCCATCACTGTAGGGAAGATATCGACGGTCCCGCAACGCACCGGCGAGGCTGCCGCCGAGGGAATACCTGCAGGCCATTCGATGAAGGAAGGGACGCGCAAGCCACCCTCGTAGAGGACGTGTTTGCCTCCACGAGCGTCTCCGGCGTCGCCCACGGGCAGGGCGCCGTTGTCGCTGCAATACCAGAGGAGAGTGTTGTCCCGCAGGCCAAGTTCGACGAGTGTTTCGCGGATTCTACCAAAGGCGAGATCGATCCCGGTGATCTCCCCGTAGAACTCGCGTTGTTTCTTCGAGAGACCCGGATACAGCGCCGCCAGCTCTGGGGAGGCGTTGTGGGGCAGGTGAGGAGCACCGAACCACACCGTGGCGAAGATCGGTGCTTCACCGGCGGCTTGCTGGCGGATCCAGTCGAGGGCGAGATCGGCCACGACGAGGCTGCCTTCTCCCTTGAACTTTACATCGTGCCCCTGATCGCTGAGTTCGGGATTGAGGTCGAAGAAATTTGAGGTGCTGACCCACCGATCGAAGCCGTTTGCGCCCGGATTGACGGGGCTGTCGCTCCGGATCGAACCGAGGTGCCATTTGCCGAAGTGGCCGGTGACATATCCCTCGCGCTTCAGGACTTCGGCGATGGTGACTTCCTGCGGGCGGATGGGATGCCCCCAACTGAAGACGCCCATGCGGTTCGGATGGCGTCCTGTGAGGACGCTCGCCCGGGTCGGCGAACAGGAGGGGGCGGCGGCGTAGAAATGGTCGAGCCGCAGTCCTGAGGCGGCGGCGGCATCGAGGTTCGGTGTCTTGAGATGGGGGTGGCCGTTGTATCCGACATCTCCCCAGCCCTGGTCGTCCGCCATCACCAGGAGGATGTGGGGACGACTTGGCTTCGTCGTGTTGCCGTTCCCCTCTCTCCCGTGTTTTCCTTTGCCCGAGTCGACCGCCCGCGTCGGCAGAGCGGCGACGAGTGGGAGCAAACAGAGCAGGAAGCTGGCGAGGTAGGGCCGCATGAAACAAGCAAAGGGGAAAGGCGGTGATCCCCGACCGATCCGGAAGCTGGAAGCTTTTCCTCAATTTTGGGAGGTGCAACCGAAAGATACCCTGTCCGTCCCGACCTCAGAGATCGACACGGTGTCCCCCAAGGAGGGTCGCATGGGCAGGATGACACGTAAAGAGGATGACCTGTTTGTCCTGCGCGAAGTGGCGAAGAAGGGTCGCGGCTGACTCCTGCCGCTCGGGATCGAGGTCGACGAAGGGATCGTCGAGGAGGAGGAATCCGTCGCGTTCCTCGAGGAACCAGCGCGCCATGGAGAGTCGCAGGGCCAGCCCGAGCGAGGCCCGCGTCCCGGTGGACAGGACGGCCAAGGGGATTTTCACCGAGTCGGCGCGGGCTGCCTTGCCGAGGTCCGCGGTGAGGCCGTCGTAGCGATCCCGGGTCAGCGGGGCGAGAACTTCGCCGAGGTGGTTCTGCCAGGGAGCGAGAGTATCGGCGTCGAGCTCGGCTCGGAGTTGGGAGAAGTCGCGGCGGATGCGCTCGATGGCTTCGCCCTCGCGAAGGGAGCGGGAGAAGGCCGCGTTAGCGATCTCGAGACGTTCGGAGGCCTCCGCGGGTTCCCGGTCCGGGGCACTGCCCACGAGGGTGGCCTTCTCGATCTGGACTCGGTGGATCTCGCCGCGGCGCTGCTCGAGGGTCTCGCGCTGGACCCGGAAATCGCGGAGGAAGGCCGCTGCGTCGGAATAGCCCTCGGGGATCGGATGGAGCGCTTCGAGCTTTTGCTTCAGGGCCTTGTGCTCCGAGCGGAGGTCGGCGAGCCGATCGAGGAGCTCTTCGGAGCCGACATAGTCGCTCTCCCACATGCCAAGTTTCTGGCGCAGGTTGGCCATCTCGCGGCTGACGGCACCTGCCTCGCTCTCGGTGCGGGCGTGTTCGGCCGAGACTTCACCCAGCGATCGGGCCGGGGTGCTGCCGCCTCCGGAAAGGCGAGTCCATTCGGCCTGCCATTCCTCGAGGCTGCGCGATCCGAGGAGCTCGGTCAGTTGTCCCTCGAGCAGCGCGAGGCGCTGCAACTGTTCGCGAGCGGTCGCCACTTTCTGACGCGCTGCGTCGAGATCGGGGACCTCGAGCGCCGCGAGGCGAGAGAGATTGTCGGTCGCGATCTCGCGGAGGCGCGACTCGTCCCCAAGGAGATCGATTTCGCCAGAGCTGACTTCGATTTCCCAACCAGCGTCTCGATCGCGGACAAGGACGCGGCCACCGGCCTCGAAGGTCGCTTCGCCGCCGGAGGTGATTTCACGAGAGACGGTCTCATCGACGCCGCTGCGGGTCTCGAGGGCGAGGGCCCTTGAGGAGGTGATCCGGACGCGCAGGGTGGCTGCCTCGATTCGGGCCACGAGCCGGTCACGCTCGCGTTCGTTTGCCTCGAGTTGGGCGAGAGTTTCGGGATCGGCACCGCCGAGCTTGGCGAGTTCGGCTTGGGTCGAAGCGATCGCGTTTTGAAGCTTGGCCGACTCGTCGAGCACGCGACGGCTCTTCGCAGCGGAGTCCCAGGCTTTAGCGCGGGCGAGTTCCTGATCGAGGAGCGCGGCTCTCTCCCGCAACTGGTTGGCAAGAGCCTCCTGCTCTCGCAACCGGTTCGCCACGACCGGCCACTCCTGCGAGATTTCCTTCAGCCCCTTGCCGCGCGATTCGAGTCCGGTGAGTTGTGCGTCGAGTTGGAGACGTTGCTCGGCATCGACAGCGACCGGTTCATGCCGAGTCACCCAGTCGGCGAGAGTTTCGTTGGAGGCGTTGGCCTGTTGCAGCTGGAGATTCAACTCGTCGAGATGCCGGTAATAATTCTCGGCCTCCTCGAGAGCGAGGCGTGCGGCCTCCCGTTCATACCATGCAAGGAGAATGGCGCCGGCGCCGCGCGCCCATGGCTGGTCGAGCCCTCGGTTTCCCTCGGGGCGTTTCAGGGCGGTATCCCAACGTCCAAAGGCGGCACCGTGGCGTGCATCGATGAGAGTGGCGAGTTTTTCGAGGGAGACGCCGTCGGTTTCAAAGACGGCACGTCGGAGGTGTTCATTCAGCTCCGGGAGGTGTGTTCGCTTTTCTAGCTGCTCGAGGCTCTCTCCAATTTTCCCCTGGGCGGCAAAAAGGACGTGGTCCCAGGTGCCTCGAGTGAGTCCGAGGACAGTCCCGAGGGCTTCCTCAACGGCGGTCGGTTCGGTGACGAGTCCGCCGTCGGGCCGGGTTAGCTCAGAGGCGGAGTTTCCCGGCGACCAGCGTTTCGAAAGTTTCCAGATTGCATCGCCTTCCGCGAGTTCGACAGAGACGCGGATGGTGTCGCCACCGCCCAGTGGGAGGAGCGGCAGCACCTCGCTATCGGCTTCCCGCTTGCTGAGCTTTGTCGATACAAGGAGGGCCTGTCGGATGGCGCGGCGCAGGGTCGATTTTCCGGCTTCATTGGGGCCTAGCACGACGTTGAGGCCGGGTTCGAAGCGCACCTCGCGATCCGCGCTGCCAGCAAAAGGATGCAGTTGGAGACGTCGCAGGATCATGAGCGGGCCTCCTTCACGAGATCCCAAGCAAGCTGAAGGGCATCGGCGTCATCTCCGGACTCGGCGAGACCACCGAGGAGGCGATGGGGAAACGATCCGATGGTGAATTCGCGCCCGATGTCCGAAGCGCGGATCTCGCGATGCAGGCCCGAGAGGTCGGACTCGAGGTAAAGGACCGATTTTTCCATGGCCCCGAGCCATTCCCCACGGCCCTCGAAAAGGTCGCCGGGGAGGCGCCCCGAGAGAATCAGTTTCGCGAGGTCTTCGTTCGCGGAAAAGGTCCCAAACTCTGCTTTCACCGCTTCGAGATCTGCCTCGCTCGTGATCGTTTTTACCACGGTGCGAAACCGATGCGCGCCGGTGCGGACCGACTCACCGCGCACCGCCCCATCGGAATCGAGTTCGATGATCCAGGCATGCCCCGCATGACGGCAGTCAAAGCCATCGGGCTCGGGAGTCGCGGGAAAAAGGACTCGCTCTCCCTCGAAGCGGTCGCGATCGGGAAACCGCACGTGGGTATGCCCGAGGAGCCAGAGATCGAGCCCGGTCGATTCAAGCTCTCCCTTGGTCATCGGGAAATAATCGCCACCAAAGTCTGGCGAAAGCCCCTCGAGACTGCCGTGGGCGATCCCGACCCGGCGGACCTCGTCGGGGAGATCGAGCGAGGCGAGGGCACCGGGCACCCAGCCGACCGCGTTCGTTCGCGAATGGCGCGATCCGCAGACGCCGGGGAACAGGACGAGCGGGATTCCCTGCTCGCGCAGATCGCAGGGCGTCTCCCGCTGGAGGAGGTGATGCCGCTCGCCGAGGGCATCGACGAAGGTCGGCCAGAGTGGATCCTCCTCCTGAACGTAGTCGTGATTACCCGGCAGCACGGCGACGATCCCCTCGAAGCGCGCAAGGATCGAGGCGGCTTCGCGCACGAGTCCTTTGGCGACGAGCGGGGTGTCGAACAGATCTCCGGCGATCACGAAGACTTGGCAGGACCGCTCGTGCGCCAACTCGATCATGCCGCGGAGGCTCTCCAGCCGGCGTGCGACGAGTCGTTCGCGCAGGGCAGGTGCGTAGCCCCCGCGGGTGAACTTCAGGCCGAGGTGGAGGTCGGCGGTGTGGAAGAGGCGGATCATGTGTCAGGGGCGGTCTTCTCAGGTTAGCGGTAGGAGAAGGGGAAGCAAGTTCCGTCCGGTTCCGATCCGCCCCAACCTTGCCACAGGGGGTGGGACATTCACAGCCCCTTCGCCAAAATTTTCCGCAAAAGAGGCCTCCTTCAAGAGGGCAGGCGCCAGTCCACCGCCACCTCGAGGCTCTGGTTGAACCGATTCCGGTATTTCACGAGCCCATGGCGGGCACCGTATTCGTGGACCATTTTCGTCACCTTCACGTCGAAGCAGCAATACTCGGCGATGGCCATGATCTTGCCTTCCTGCCACCACTTGATCGCATCAGTGCCGACAGCCGTCTTGCTCTCGCCAAGGGTCTCACTCGCGACCGCGTCCAGCTTGGGCCGGTGAAGCAGGGTCTTTTCCAAATCGACCATCAGATCGAGATTTCGGGTGCATTCACGGAGATCGAGGACGGTGTATCCCATCAGCACCTCGTAATCGAAGGAGACATGGTTGAAGCCGACGACGAGGTCGGCTTCGCGGAGCTCGTCGATGAGTCCCTGCACGTTCGCTTCGTCGTAAATCTTATAGCGATTCAGGGCCGAACTGTAGGTGACGCCGATCGACATCCCCATGTCAGCCTTCCGATCCCAGCCGCCCACGTCGTTCGCGGAGCGCTGCGTCTCGAGGTCGAAATAGACGAAATTCTCGGCCATGGTCCGCGGCGGATCAGGCGTAGGGTTCGTAAAGATTCCACGGCAAATCCGAGAAGACCGGATCGGCTTCCTCGATCTCGGCGAGGAGATCGCTTCCCGCCTCGGTTCGTCCTGAGACCGACCAGACCCGGTCGAAACGATCGAGATGCTCGCGGGTTCGGCGCTCGGCGTAACCTCGCGACGGCTCATTCTTCATGAGGAAGGGCCAATCGCTGGACTGGGCGAGGAGGAGCTCCTTGGTCATCAGCTCAATACAGCGCCGGCGGTGCACTGCCGCTCCTTCCGGCATGCCGAGGCGGTTCTCCTCGTAGAGCTTCACAAAGCGAGCAAGTTGCTCGGCACGCTTCCTAATCTCCTCGTGGGTCCAGTTGTTTTCCTCGCTCGTCCAGGTCTCGAAATAGCCCCCCTCTCCCCACGAGGAGGAGACCGGTGCCGCGGCGGGGAACTCGGCGCCCTGGCTCGCAGCAAGGTGAAGGCCCGGCGTGGTGAAGGCGAAGTCGCTGCGCTGCGCCACCTTGCGGAAGAGGCGTTCGAGGAACTCGATACCTTCATACCACCAGTGACCGAAGAGGTCCGCGTCGAAAGCGCAAACGACGAGGGGATTCTCGACACCTTCGGATTCAAGGGCGGAAAGCTGCGCGCCACGGCTCGAGATGAAGCGCACCGAGTGCTCCTCGAGGGCGCGCGCGGCGAGGGCGGGATCGTAGGGTAGGCTCTGGTCGTCCTCGCGGGCGAGTCGGAAATATTTGATCCCGGTAAACTGGCGTTGACCGGTCTCGCCGAGATACTCGCGCAGGTATTCGATCGGCGACTCGAGCCCGATGTCTCGAAAGAAATCCCGGTATCGTTCATCGCCGGGGAATCCCTCGTCGGCATTCCAGATCTCGCTGCTACTGGCCTGATCACGACCGAAGACGATGAGACCTTCGGGAGTGGTCCCAGGCGTGAAGGGAAAGAGCGCGCTTGCTTGGGGCGCGGTCGTCAGACCATGCTCCTCGACGAGGGTCCAGTCGATCCCCTCGCGTTTGAGAATCTGCCCGATCGAGGGGGCGTAGGCGCATTCGGGGAGCCAGAAACCACGGGGCATCCGGCCGAAACACTGCACGTATTGGCGAATCCCGAGCCGCACCTGGGCCTGCACCGACTCTGGCACTCGCATCAGCAGGGGGAGGAGACCGTGGGTCGCCGCGCTGGCGGTGAGTTCGACGTGGCCGCTGTCACGCAGGTCGGTGTAGGCGCGGACAAGATCGCACTGCCACTCGTCGACGTAGAGGGAACGAAGCCGGTGAAGGCGCTCTTCGTAGCGGCTGGCGAGTTCGCGTCTGCCACTGATATCCCCTCGCTCGACCTCGTCGCGACAGAGCCGCAGGGTGCGGTCGAGATAGGAGAGGGTGCGGCGACGGAGCACCCGGTCGCGCCACATCGCGAGCAGGGTGGGGGAAAGGTCGACGGTCAGTCCGAAGGGCACCCCCTCTTTGCGGAGGCGGAAAAGCATCTCGAGCAAGGGGAGATGGGTCTCGACCACCGTGCTGTGCAGCCAATCTTCCTCGAGGCAATGAGACACCTCGGCGTGTCGCACCCAGGGAATGTGGGCATGCAGGACAATGGAACAATTCCGGCTCATGAAAGTTTAACGGACTGAAGAAGTATTAAGACGAAAAAGGCACCGATGGCCAGCATTATCCTGAAGGCTCCGAGAGGGGCATGTTCGACCCGCGTCTTCAAGTGCTGGTCCCAGAGGCAGTTCCCTGTCGTGATCAGTCGGAATAAGCTGAAAATCATACCAATTAGAATAAATGGGGCTTGATAGAAGCCCGCCCCCAGCACGTAGACGTAGAAGGAGCGCCCCAGCGACAGGAGCACGGAGGGGCGGTCCCCATCGGTATTCTTCACCCGGATTCCGAAGAGTGCTTTTCCCGGGGTGGCCCCAAAGAGGTGGATCAGCATCGCTTCCACAATGTGCCAGGCGAAGAGGGCGAAGAACAGCGTTGTCGCGAGGGTGAGGGCCTCGGGCTTTCGCATTTCCTCGAGATAGCGTGTAAGAAAATCCGCGATGGGTTCACCCGCCTGCGGTTGCGGGGCGACGTAGTCGCTCAACAGGAAAACCATCACCGAGACGAGGGTGTAATCGAACATGCGCGCCCAGAAGCGGATGAAGGGACGGCCCGGTTCGATGGCGTCGGCGCGGGTGATGGCTTGAGCGGCTGCCGGTCCCATCTCCGGCAAGGGAGCGCCGGGAAACGGCTCGGGAGGCAGAGGTATTCTTGGGGGATCGGGAAGGATCGGGGGCGAGGGACGATCCTCTGGATCCGCCCCTTTCGTCTCCTTCGGCTCCTTCGGCTTGGCTGCGGGAGAGCGCTCACAGACCGCTTCGAGCGAGGCCACCTCGCGGATCGGCTTCCATCCGTCGAGGTCGCGATGCCAGGCGAGGGTGTCGGGAGTCGCGTCACCCCGCTCGAGCAGATCACCGACCTTGAAGATCGAAAAGGGGCCCGCCTTGGAGCCCCCGAGGGAGAGATAAAAGTCCATGTTTGATTAGGAGAAAGGGAGGGATCGGATCGCCATTCGAAGCTGCGGGCGTTGATGATCTATTGGCTGCGGAGCGCCTTGGCCGGTTGGAGGAAGGCCGCGAGGAAAGCTGGCACCAAAGCCGCCAAGGTGCAGCAAATGATCGCGGAAAGCGTGATCACCGTCAGATCGGCCGGGGTTTGCACCGAGGGAATGCCACCGTCGACCTTGTACATCTCAGCGTTGAAGAATTCGACGCCGAATTGTTGTCCGACCCATCCGGCGATGTCATTGCGTTTCCAGATCGTGAGCTGGGCGAGCGCGAATCCGACGATCACGCCAACGAGGCCGACGAGGATGCCCTGAAACAGGAAGATCCAGGCGATCTGGCCTTCCCGTGAACCGAGCGCCTTGAGAATCCCGATCTCCGTGCGTTTCTGGACGGTGACGGTGATCATCGTGCTCATGATGCCGAAACTACCCACGATCATGATGATGAACAGGATCAGGAACATCATCTGCCGCTCGGCGGCGACAGCATCAAAGATGGTTTTATTGATCTGGGCCCAGGTGCGAACGGCGAAGTGTTGCGGCAGAATTTCGTGAAGCTTGGCCTGCAGCTGATCGGCCTTGAAGGGATCGTCCGTTCTCGCGGCGATGCCGTGGCATTCATCGAGATCGAAACCGTAGAGCACCTGCGCGGTCTCGAGGTGAACGAAGACCACCGTGGCGTCGAAGTCCCAATTGCCCGAGTCGAAGATCCCCTTCACGATCAGCTCCTGCGGTGCCGTCATTTCCTTGATCTCTTCGATTCCCTTTTTGCGGTCTTTCTCGTCGGCGGCACCCTCGACCGCATCAAGCGACTTCATGACCGCGTCGATGCTGCTGTTTGAGTAGAGCAGGATCTTGTCGCCCACTTTGATATTGTTTCCCTCCGCGATGACCGAACCAACGACGGCCGAGTAATAATCGTTCTCGCCGATGAAGTCCCCTTCCTGAATCATCTTCTCCGGATCGAGGGGGAACTCGGGATCGGGGCGTTTCGTCAGTTTGCTCTTCATCCGATCCAGCTCCCTGCCTTGGGGAGGGAGAATCCCGCGAATCCAAGGCGCGCTGCGACGTCCGCCGAAATCCATCACCACCTGACCCGTCACAAAAGGCGTGACCGACTCGATGCCTTCGACCGCTTTCACCTTCTCATGGATTTCCGGCCAGCCCTTCATGAAACCTCCCGATTCGATCACGAGATGGGGGGCGACACCGAGGATGCTCTCCCGGATTCGGACGCCATATCCGGTGAAAACCGAATTGACGACGATCATGGCCCAAACCCCAAGGGCGACGCCGAGGATCGATATCAGGGTGATGATGGAGACGAAGGTGCGCTTTGGCTTCAGGTAGCGCGAGGCCAGAAAGGGGCTGAAAAACATGACGAGGGATTGACTGCCCCCTACCCTAGCCGCTAATCCTCAATCTGACACCCGAATTCCTGCCCCGAAGCCTTCGCCCCCACTGACCGCCCATCTTCTCATGAATGGAACTTATCCCGAGAAATACAAGGCCTTCATCTTCCTGGGCGCTCCCGGCTGCGGCAAAGGCACCCAAGGCCAGATCCTCGGATCGATTCCGCGATTCTACCACTTCTCGATGGGCGACGCCTTCCGATCGATGGACACCCGCACTCCGATCGGGCAGGAATTCATCGCCTACTCCCGTCGAGGCGAACTCGTGCCGGACGAGCTCACGATCCGCTATTTCAAAAAGCAGATCGATGCCCGTGCCGACCTCCACATGTTCAAGCCCGACATCGACATCCTTATTCTCGACGGCATTCCCCGCAGCATCGAGCAGGCCCGCATCCTCGAGGAACACATCGAGGTCCTCCAGCTCTTCCACCTCTCCTGTCCGGATCGCGAGGAATTGATCACCCGTATCCGCAAGCGGGCCCTCAAGGAAGGACGCATGGACGACGCCAGCGACGAGATCATCCAGCGCCGCATCCGCGCCTACGAGGAATCGACTCGCGATCTTGTCGATCACTACGCCCAACGACGTGCTGCCATCAACGCTGCCCAGGCTCCCGTGAAAGTGACCCGTGACATCCTCGGGGTCATCGTCGCCCATCCCAAGTGGCTGCATCACACGGGGGAGGAGTGAGGGTGGCGGGGCTGTGGCGGGGGCTTCCCGCAGGTGGCCGTTCGGTGAAGAGGTTTTCCTGTTCCGTGCTATCGTTTTTCCAGATGAATTCGCCGGGTCCCCAATCTTCGTCTCGGTCCCTCCTGCTTTTTTGCACGATCGCCTTTCCTCTCGCTCTCCGCTGCCCGATGCCCGCCGCCGAACCGCCTCTCGCTGAAAAACGTCCGCACTTGCTCCAAGTCCACGACGTCACTTGGACCGATGACTACTTCTGGCTGCGGGATCGCGAGGACCCCGCGGTGAAGGGCTATCTCGAGACGGAGAATGCCTACCTCGAATCGACGCTGGCCCCGCTGGAGGAATTGCGGCGTTCCCTCGTCGCGGAGATGAAGGCGCGGATTCTCGAAGAGGACACCAGTGTTCCCTATCGAAAGGGCGATTGGGTCTACTACAGCCGCGAGGTCGCAGGGAAGGATCATGCCCTTATCTGCCGGAAGCGGTGGCGGTCCGACGTGCCCACCGATCTTCTCGCACCTGCCGCGCCGGGTGAAGAAGTGATCGTGACCGATCTGAACGAACGCGCCGCGGGCGACGCGGCCTTTTCCTTCGGCGGCGGCGCGGTCTCGCCGGATGGACGCCTCTACGCGTGGAAGGAAAATCACGACGGCACTGATCTCTACACCCTGCGCGTCCGCGACCTCGTCACTGGCGAGATCCTGCCCGACGAGATCGAGGGCACCATGTTCGACGAAGCTCCTGTCTGGGGGATTGACAATCGCACCCTCTTCTACACGCTCGGTGACGAGACCGACCGTCCCTGGCACGTCATGCGCCACGTCCTCGGGGCGAAGACGGAGGAGGCGAAGCGGCTTTTCGAAGAGAAAGATCCGCGTTTCAGCGTCTCGATTGATTCCACCAAGAGCGGACGATTCCTCCTCATCACCTCGTCGTCGAAGGACACGAGCGAGACCTCGCGTCTCCCGCTTTCAGGTGAGGCCGGCCTCCCCGAGGTGTTTCTCCCGCGAAAGGAAGGCATCCGCAACTCCTACGCCGACTGCGGCGACGAGTGGTTCATCCTCTCGAACGAGGGAGCGGTGAACGGGCGCGTCTTCCGCGCTCCGCTCGATCACATCGGCCGCGAATCGTGGGTCGAGGTCTTGCCGGGTGACGAAGCCATCGCCTACGAGTCGATCGATGCTTTCGCCACCCGGGTCGTGATCGGCGCGCGGAAGGCTGGTGTCCCCGGTTTCTTCCTCCTCGATCCTGACAAAGGCACCACCAAGTGGGTCACCTCGCCGTCCGCGGGGGGGTGGGTCTCGGGCGAGCCTTCCCCCGAGTATCATGCAAAGGCACAGCGCTTCAGCTACGAGACGATGATCCAGCCCTACACCGTTGCCGAGGTCGATCTCGAGACGGCGGAGATCCGGATTCTCAAGGAAAAGACGCCGCCCCCCGGCTACGATCCGTCGAAGTATCGCGTGGAGCGGACCTTCGCGACGGCGTCAGACGGCACGAAGATCCCGATCTGGCTGCTGTTGGCGGCCGATCATCCTCGCGATGGCAGCGGCGGCATCCTCCTCGACGGCTACGGGGCCTACGGCATCGCGAGCGATCCGTGGTTCGACAGCAACGTCCTCAGCCTCGTCGATCGCGGCATCGGATTCGCGATTGCGCAAATCCGCGGCGGTGGCGAGTTCGGGCGCCCTTGGTATGAGGCGGGCAAACTCGCGAGAAAAGAGACGACCTTCACCGATTACATCGCCTGCGCCGAGCATCTCGTCGCCGAGGGATACGCCTCGACGAAGACGCTCTGTGGCAGCGGGGCCAGCGCCGGAGGCCTCCTCGCCGGAGCGGTCCTGAACCGGCGTCCCGACCTTTTCGGAGCCTTCATCGCCAATGTGCCCTTTGTCGATGTGCTCAACACCATGCTCGACGCGAGTCTGCCGCTCACGACCGGAGAATATGATGAATGGGGCGATCCGGCGTCGGCGCGCGATGTCTTCGACCGCATTCGCGCCTATTCGCCTTATGACAATGTCAGGACGCAGGCCTATCCCGCCCTACTCGTTCTCGCCGGGTGGAACGACCACCGCGTGCCCTATTGGGAGGCGGCGAAGTGGGTCGCGAAGCTGCGAGCCCACAACACCGGTTCCGTGCCACCGATCCTCCATACCGCCTTCGAGACCGGCCACGGCGGAGCCTCGGGCCGCTACCGCGAACTCGACGAGATCGCGATGCAGTATGCGTTTGTTTTGAAAAGTCTGGGGTTTCTTTAAAAGGGCTCTCCCAAGGGAGTCGTTTCTCCCGCTCTCTGATCGAGCCAGATTTGGAGGATCTCGACGGCGGCGGCCATGTCGATGATGCCCTTCGAGTTTTTGGCATTGCGGCCGGCGGCGTGGAGCTTTTCCATCGCGCTGACGGTGGTGCGATGTTCATCGACCTCGTGAATGGTGATCCCTTCCGGCAAGTGAGGACGAAGTAAGACGACAAACGCGCGGACGCGGCCCACGGCGGCGCCTTCCTCCCCGTTGCGGTGCAGCGGCAGACCGATCACGAGATCTTCGATGCGTCGGAGGCGCACCAGTTCGGCGATGCGGGCCGCGGCCTTTTCCGAATCGCCGCCCGGCACGGTCTCGAGCGGATGGGCGAGAAAGCCGAGATCGTCACTGACCGAGACCCCGATGCGGGCGGTGCCGTAGTCGATGCCGAGGGCGCGGACCCAATCGCTCATGTGCCTTGGGCGGTCAAAGCAGTTCGGCCGGGAGCCGGTCGACGAGTTTCTTGATCTGGTCGGCCTCGTTCCGGTCGGCGACGAGAAGGGCATCGGCGGTCTGCACGACGATCAGATTCTCGACGCCGAGGAGGGAGACGGCAGGCATCCCGGCGACTGAAAAGACAATGTTGTTCTTCGAATCGATCGCAAGCAATGGGCCGCGATGCGAGTTTCCGTCGTCATCGGTGGTCAGGTATTTGGCGACCGAAGGCCATCCTCCGACATCGTCCCAGCCGACCTCGGCCTCGATGTTGAGGATGCGGCTCGCCTTTTCCATCAGGGCGAAATCGATCGAGATTTTGTCGAGCTGCGGGAAGCGCTCCGCCACGGTTGTAGCGAAGTCGGGCGAATCGCGAAGCTCGCCGACAAAACCGGCGAGCTGGGGGCAATTTTTCGAGAGCTCTTGCATCAGGGTGGGGATCGTCCAGATGAAGATCCCGGCATTCCACGAAAAGGTGCCCTCGCGGAGGTAGGCCTCGGCGGTTGCTACATCGGGCTTTTCGCGGAAGCGTTTCACCTCGTGCACGGCGGCGCCGGTGCCGCCGTCGTCAGTGACGATCGCTCCGCCGCGCTCGATGTAGCCATAGCTCGGGCAGGGCCAGTCGGGCTTGATCCCAAGAGTGACGATGGCCCGCTCGGCCGCGGCGGCGGCGGCGGCGGCTCGCAGGACGCGTCGGAATTCCTCGACTTTCACGACGAGTTGGTCGGCCGGGAGGGCGAGCATGGTCGCCTCGGGATCCCGTGCGGCGATCCAGCCGGCGGCGAGCGCGATGGCGGGCGCGGTGTCGCGTCGGGCGGGCTCGGCGACGATGTTCTCCGCGGGCAACATCGGCAGGGCGGCGCGCACACCCTCGAGCTGGGCCTCGTTCGTGAGGACGAGGATACGCTCGGCCGGGACGAGTCCCTCGAGACGGTTCACCGCCTTTTCGATAAGGGTTTCGTCGTCGAAGAGAGCGAGGAGCTGCTTCGGCTTCGCGTTGCGGCTGAGGGGCCAGAAGCGCGTGCCGCTGCCGCCGGCGAGGATGAGGGCGTAGAGATTCGGAGAGGACATTTCCGGCTGTTCAGGCGGGTTTTCGGGGATTAGGTGGGAAAGGTCCTTTTAAAATTCGGCATATCAAGACGCACTTCACCCACCTGCTGCTTTTCCCCACCCGATTCTGCCTCGACGCTCCTCTCGCGGCGACCGGTTGGGCGGTCTGCCTCGCCGCTTCCCGGGAAACCGATCCAGGTTGGCCGCCGCTGGCCGAGTTGACTGCACTTTTCGCCGCTGTCTGGTCCATCTACCTCGGTGACAGGCTCTTCGATGCCTGGAGGGCGTCGACCGATTCACGGGGCCTCGTGGCGGCCGAGCTGCCCGAGCGACATGCTTGGGCGCGCCGGCAACGAGGGATCCTCACTGCCTGCCTTGTGGCCGCGGTTTCCTCTGGGGCCGCGACGATCGGGTTTCTTGAAACGTCGACTTGGCGTGCGGGACTCGTCGTGGCGGCGGCGACGGGGCTCTATTTCCTCCTGTTTCGTTGGTCATTTTCATCGCGGGTTCGACTTCGGGGATTTCCCACGAAGGAAATTGCCATCGCCGGTTGTTTCACGGCCGGTGCCGCGGTTGCCGCCGCCGCCGATTCGATTGCCGATCTGCCGCTCTTCGTGCTGGCGGGGCTGGGGTGTCTGATTCTGGGGAATTGCCTCCTCATCTCCCGCTCCGAGGCCGTCTTCGACCAGTTTGAGGATCCCGCGGCCTTTTTCGCAATTTCCGCCCGGGTGTCACGACTTCCCGAAATCGTCTTGTTTGCCGGAATCGCCTTCGGCATCGGCGGATGGTGGCGGAGCGGTCCCGAGCCGGCGCTGTTCGCCTTGATCCTTTGCTCCGTCCTGACGCTGTTGCTTGCGGGGAGACGGAGTCCGGACTCGAAGGCGCACACCCAGCCGGTCGCCGATGGGCTCCATCTTCTCACCTGGGTGATTGCGCTTCCGTTCTGATCCGTGCCCGGGAACTCGCGACTGGGCGGGGGGCCTCGAACGTCTTTTGGACAGGCCTATCCGCCTCCTTGACCGGAGCGGACGGTTAAAGGAGAATCGAAGCGTCGCCATGAAGCCAACCGCTACCGTCCTTGGACTGCTCTGTTTCGCCTTCCTCGGCAATCCTCGCGTCCATGCCGGCGAGGCCCATGCCTCCGTCTACGTCGTCGACCGGGCCGACGAGTTCGCCGGGACCGGCGGTGCCTGCCTGCCATACTCTTCTCAACAGAAGACGTCCGCCTCGCGCGAGATCCTCGCGATCGCTGAAGGCCCTGCCGGTTCCAGCATTTTCATGATCGCCTTCGATCGCGAGTATCCGCATCTCGGGCTCGCTCCCGTCATCGCAGCACAGGGCGAGGAGTCCAAACCGGTCCGTTTCCCGGCAGAGGGTTCGTCATGGCCCTTTAGGACATTTTCCCGCCCCGTCGACCTTTACGTGGCGATCTTCGACTCCGCCGATCCGGAGTTGGCGAAACTTGCCGAGTATGCCGGATGGCTGACCGATGCCTTGAAGCAAAAAGATGAGGTGAACGTCCTGCTCCATGCTGAGGCCATCCGGGCGCGGCTCGCGGCACTTCTTCGCCGGGGTCGGATCCAAGATTATCGGGTGAACTATGGCGAAGAGCTGACCTCCCTGCGCGAGCCTCCATCTTCGAAGGCGGGAGTGACTCGCAGCCAAAAGCCCGACCCGGTTCTCGATGGGGCCAAACGAGCGTCTCAGAGTCGCTCCGTCGAGGTGCGCCGCGGGTTGAAAACCCTCGAGGCCGAGTGGCGTGAGGATGCGCGTGTCATTCCCTTTGCCGCGCCAAATCCCGGGCTCCTCATCTTTCCCATCACCACCCCGATCGCCTTGTGAGCCGCCGCTCCACCGAGCCGGATCCAACGGGTGCGGGCACGAGACTCGGCCTGACTTCGGTCGCGTCCTTTTTGCCCTTTCTCGTTCTTGCGGCGGTCCTGTTGCTGAGGGTTTTCGCCCCTCGTGCCGCGGAAAAAGCCGAGCTTTTTTGGCTGGATCTCGCGCTCGACTTCAGGGCCCGGGTCGGGAGGTCCGAACCTCTCGATCCTTCGATCCGGTTTGCCGAGTTGAGTGTCGATGAAGAGATCTCGCGCCGCTACGCGGACGAGGGGGAGTATGCCACCGTGTCCCGTATCCTCGAGACGCTCGCCCGGCTCGAGGTGCGGGTCGTCGCCGTCGACATCGTTTATGCCTATGGCCGGGCCGAGGATCAGAGGATCCTTGCTGACACAATCCGTCGTCTCCACGAGACGACCCGGACGATCTTCGTCCTCTCGACCTCCATTGAGGGGCGCGGCGATGGGGTCGATCTCCTGCGGTCTCTTCCGCAGGCTGGAGGCGAAGACCTCCGGCAAGGTGTCGTCAATGTCCCCGCTGCCTCGCATTGGCGCGAATACCAACTCGTCCATCGGTTCTCAGATGAAACGATGCCCTCTCTCGCGTTGGCCGCCTTTGCCGCCTCTCGACCCGCCGCGCTGGCGCCAAAAGTCACGGGTGCCGGGAAAATGGAATGGAGGGTGACGGGCCCGGGTGGCAAGGCGGTTTCCCGCCAAGGTGATGAAGCCCGTCTCTTCTTGAACCTCCGTCACTCCTATTTTGACGACCGCTATGATCGAACCCTCCCCGAGCTCTCCGAGGGTGGCCGCGTCTGGAAGATCGATCAGCTGGAGCGGCTCGCGGAACGCACCGGCGGAGCTTCGCCTCTGCGCGACACGATCGTGTTCCTCGGTTATGACGCCGAGGTCGATGGAAAGGCCACCACTCATGGGGTGCAGGAGCCGGGGATGCTTCTCCACGCCACCGCCCTGCACGACCTCATGCACGGCACCGCGATCCGTCCCGCCCCGGCTCCGATCGATGTGGGTTTCCACCTCCTCGTCGCCTCGATCGCGGCTCTCGTTTTTGTCCGGATAAGGAGCAAGCGTTGGTTGGTCATCATCGCCGCGATCGGCATCCTCGCGATCCTCGCCACCGGTTGGATCGCGGTCTGGTCTCAGAGCCTTCTTCTTTTGCCGGCATCGGTTTTGTCTGCCGTGCTTTGGGGCGGTGCCTTCATTCTCGAGGTGGGGCGTCGTTGGACCGTCGAGCAGCACGAGCGCACCCGTCGTGATGCCATGCTCGGATTTTATTTCTCGCCGTCGGTGCTGAAACAGGTCACCAGAAATCTCGACATGATCCGTCCGCGGGGAAGGGAAGTTGCCGTGCTCCTGAGCGATTTGCGCGACTTCACGACCCTTTGTGAAAGCGGTGAAGTCGAGCGAGTCTTCGAGTTACTGAATCGGCTCTTTGCCATTGAGACCGAGGCCGCGTTGCGCGAGGACGGGAGCCTCGCCCGCTTCGCCGGCGATCAGTTTCTCGCCTACTGGGGGGCGCCCGAGGCCTGCGAGGACGCCCCGGATCGCGCTCTCCGGGCCGCCTTGGAAATCCAAGAGACCTTGCGCCGCCGCGTCGGAAGCCCAGATGCCGATGAAATTGATCAATGGATGCGCATCGGGATCGGGCTGCACCGTGGGCGCGGGCTCGTCGGCCACCTGGGATCGAGGAGCTATCGCGACTACAGCATCGTCGGCGACTGCGTCAATACCACGGCTCGGATCGAGAGCCAAACCAAGAACTATGCGGCGGCGATCCTCGCCAGCGGCGAATTCATGGCCGCATTGAAGGTGAAGCCGCTCTCGCTCCTGGTTGATCGAGTTCGGGTGAAAGGCAAATCGCGCTCCACCGAGTTGCATGCGATTTTTGCGCGAGACGAAGATCCAGGCGAGGAGGGGAGAGAGACTTATGGTGACGCCTTCGCTCGCTACGAAGTGGGGGATTTCGCCGGAGCGGCCGATTTATTTTTCAAGCTGAAGAAATCCTCTCACGCCACCCTCGCGACTTCCGCTGGCGTGTTGGAGGGACGCTGCCGCGGCTATCTCGAGTCGCCGCCCGCGAGTTGGGACGGGGTCCACGAGCTGAGCTCGAAGTAGGGTGGCGATCCATCATCCCGCCTCCACGGTTGGCAGTGGGATCGTCGATCGTGGCGTCGGGGCCCGGCCTTCCGCGGGCCGGGAACCTCCCGGGATCGCCCTCAAGCCGGTGGTGGCCCCCTTTGATCGCGCTTGATCCAGGTGGCGGGGCCACCTAGAATCCCGTCCATCATGACGATGCGTGTTCTATTGGTCTTGCCTGTGCTTCTTTTTGGATGGAGCGATGTCGGTCTTCAGGCCGCGGAGCGCTCCTGGACCAACAGCTCCGGAAAAACCATCGTTGCGACCCTCATCGAGATCGCGGGGGACAAGGCGGTCCTCCAGATGGGCGGAAAGAACTTCGAGGTCCCCGTCGCGAGCCTTTCCACGGAAGACCGGAAATTCATCGACGAGTGGAAAAAGGGAGACCTGACCGACCCCTCCGGTGACGCCTCAATCCAGCCGAACTGGGAGGGACCCTGGCCGGCCCTCGTCTCCGTCGACATCGATCAGGCGATCGAGGTGGTCAAGGAAGACGAGGCGGCCAAGGAGTATGTCTACGCAAGCCCCCACTACGAGTTCATCTGTGATGTCAAGCTGAACACTTCTGTGGTGAAGCGTTTTTCCCTGCTTTTCGAGGCAACCAACCAAGTCTGTCGCGAGCTTCCCCTAGGTATGGTGAAACCCTTCCGCAAGGAGCGGCACAAAATTCATCTTTTCGAGACTCGCGAGGCTTATATCGCGAAGGGCGGTCCGCCCGAATCCGCCGGGGTCTACATCAGCCGCGGTGGCGAGGGCGATATCCTCGTGCCACTCACCAGTCTTGGAGTGAAAAAAGTCGGCAGCAACTACAGTGTCGACTACGACAAGGAGAACACGACCCTTTCCCACGAGATCACGCACCAGCTCACCGACCACGAATTCTATGCCCCCGGTTCGCGCGGTTGGTTCACGGAGGGGCTCGCCGAATACATCGCCAACAGCGGTTACCGATCGGGCAAGTTCGACATCGACGATCTCGGAAAACTCAAGGCCCGAGTCACCGCCTACGGGGAAGATGGCAACGGAGGACGGGCCCTCGGCGAGGACATCATTGCTCCCGATCTGCAGCAGTTCTTCACGCAGGAATATGACTCCTTTCTCGCCAACGCCCAGCTCAGCTACGGACTTTCCGCATTGATCGTCTACTACTACTTCCATATGGATGGCGACAAGGATGCGGCCAACGTCAAGGCCTTCCTGAAGGCCTTGAAAGAGGAAAAGACGCCCCCGCAGCTCTTCGAGCCGCTCCTCGCGGGCCGGAGCTGGGACGAAATGGAATCCGCCATCACCCAGGGTTGGCGTTCTCGCGGCGTGCGGATCACCTTCAATTGACGGAAGCGGGTTGCATTTCCTGCGGGATCCTCTTCACTCCCCCGCAATCCATGAACGAACGACACTGCCGCTGGGGCATTTTGGGAAGCGCGGGGATCGCCCGCAAGAATTGGCAGGCCATCCACCATTCTGGAAACGGTCGGCTCGTCGCGGTCGCGAGCCGTTCGCGGGAGAAGGCGGCGGCCTTCATTGCCGAAAACCAGGCTCAGGTGCCTCATGATCCGGCTCCGGAGGCGGTCGCGGGTTATGCGGAGCTTCTCTCCCGCCCCGATATCGACGCGGTCTACATCCCGCTGCCGACGGGCTTGCGGAAGGAATGGGTCCTCGCCGCTGCCGCTGCCGGCAAACACGTTCTTTGCGAGAAACCCTGCGGGGTCGACGGAGGCGAAGTCCGGGAAATCACCGAAGCGTGCGCCCGGGCGGGAGTGCAGTTCATGGACGGCGTCATGTTCATGCACAACGATCGCCTTGCCGCCTTGCGAGAGCAGTTGGACGCGGGAGCGATCGGTAGTCTCCGTCGCATCGCGACGCAGTTCAGCTTTCTTGCT
>NEUQ01000002.1 GCA_002288445.1 Verrucomicrobiia bacterium Tous-C2TDCM
GAAATCGAACTTTCCGGCGTGAACCGGAAGCAGGTCGATATCTCGGTGAACCTCCCCTCGGCCCTTGTCGAACTCGAGAGCGAGGCCCGCAACCTTCTCGCCAAAGCGATCTCGCGCGGCCGCCTCGCCGCCAAAGTCCTTCTCACCCACGAAGAAGGGAACGACAACCGGCTGCTTTTCGATGAGGCAATCGCGAGGCAGTATATTGCCGCGGTGCGACGCATCGCGGCGGATACCGGGATCGATGCCCATCTCACTGCGGCCGATCTCTTCCGGGCGCCCGGCGTCTTTCGCATCGATGAAACGGGCGTCGATCCAGCCGAGGTCCGCGAGGCGGTTCTCACCGCCCTCGAAGGCGCCCTCGCCCAACTCATCCGCATGCAGCGGATCGAAGGCGAGCATCTCCGAGCCGACCTGAACGCCCGGCTCGAGAACATCGTCGGCGAGATCGCTGGGATCCGTGCCCTCGCTCCGCTCGTCGCCCCCGCCTACCGGCAGCATCTCTTGAAGCGTCTCCGCGAGTCAGGCCTCTCCATCGATCTCGACGATGACCGCCTCCTGCGCGAGATCGCGCTCTACGCGGAACGCTGCGATGTCACCGAAGAGCTCACCCGCCTCGACAGTCATGCCGCCCTCTTTCGCACTTACCTCGCCAGCGACGAGCCGATGGGGCGCCCCCTCGACTTCCTCTGTCAGGAATTGAACCGCGAACTCAACACGATCGGCAGCAAGGCAAACGACTCCGCCATCGCCCGTCACGTCGTGAACGCAAAGACCGAACTCGAAAAAATCCGCGAGCAAGTCCAGAACGTCCAGTGAACCGAATCGCCCGGAGAAATCCGCACTTGGCTTACCGAGTCGAGACGCTATCGGTTTGTCATGCCTTGGCTCATCAAATCCGAACCCGACGTTTTTTCCATCGAGGATCTCGCGAAGGTCCCCCGCGAACCCTGGACGGGCGTTCGCAACTATCAGGCGAGGAACTACATGTGGAAGGAGATGAGGGTCGGCGAACTCGCCCTCTTTTATCATTCGAACGCCACCCCACCAGGCATCGCCGGTATCGCCAAAGTCGCCTCGGCGCCTTATCCCGACCCCACCCAGTTCGACCCGGATTCGGAGTATCACGATCCCAAGGCGACGGAGGAGCGCCCGCGCTGGTATCTCGTCGATTTCACGCATGTCGAGACCTTCGCGAACCTGATTCCGCTCGAGCAGTTAAAGGCCGACTCGCAGCTTTCGGAAATGCTCGTCTGCCAGCGCGGCACTCGACTCTCGATCACGCCGGTCGAGGCAAACCACTACCAACGCGTCCTGAAGCTAGCAGGGGCGAAGGGGTAGAAACCTCCCGCCTTACCCGATCGACGCGAACTTCCTCTCGACGCGGGAGAAGAGGACCGCCTTCAATCCGTCGCCGTCGAGGCGGTCGATCGACTCGTTGAGGAAGCCTAGGCTGATCATCTTTCTGGCGTCCTCGGCGGGGATGCCGCGGGCACGGAGATAGAAAATCTCCTCGTCGCTGATCGTTCCCGAGGTGGATCCGTGCGAGCACTTCACCTGATCGGCGTCGATCTCGAGTCCGGGCATGGAGTTGGCCTCGGCCTCGTCGCTACCCATCAGATTGCGACAGGTCTGGTATGAATCGGTGTGGTGCGACCCGGGTAGCACCTGGATGAGCCCGGAGAAAATCGTTCGCGCGCGATCGTAGAGCGCGTTCTTGAAGAAGAGATCGCTCGTGGTGTGCTGGGCCTCGTGGGATTGCAAGGTGCGCTGGTCGAATTCCTGCGACTCGTTGGCGAGGTTGGCAGAGAAGATCTGGCCGTCGGCGCCATTTTCGACCATGCGGTTGATCGACTCGTTGCGAACCCACTCGGCCCCGAGATTGAGGAAGCCGACTTTCACCGAGGCGTCGCGACCGACGCGGGAATGCTGGAGATGCACGTGCCTCGCGCCCTTGGCGCTAAGGTCCTGGACCGCCACATATTGGACTCGCCCGCCGCGAGCGGCGTGGAGATCGGCCATGCCAACGGTGAGGGTTTCTTCGTTGCCGCCGACCGACTCGAAGAGATCGAGCACGGTGACGGAAGCGTGATCCTCCGCCACAATGAGAGAATGGGGGAAAATCGCCGCTCCTTCTCCACCAACGAAGTGGTGAACGATCACGGGGTATTCGGCAACGGCTCCCTTCGGGAAGTGAACAAAGAGCCCGCTCAGCGTCGCGGCGGCATGGAGAGCCGCGAATTTTTCGCCACCAAGGAAATCGGCCTGTTTTAGGAAATGCTCGCGGAGCAGTTCCGAATGGGAAGCGAGCGCCTCGCCAACTGTCACGCAGACCACTCCGGCGGGCAAAGCGGGCGTCTCGGTGTGAATAAGCCGGTTATTCGCGAACACGAAATGGGCGGCGTAGTCGGCAGGACGCTCGGAGACAGCGCGGGCGATGAGTTCCGCTGCGACCAGATCGCTGACGGGCGCGGTCGGGGCTCGACCCTCGATCGCGAGATGCTTGAGATCGGCAAAACGCCAGTGCTGATTCGTCCGGGCCGGGACCGGAAGGGCAGCGAAGCGCGCCCAAGCAGCGGAGCGAAGGTCCGAATACCAATCCGGGAGGCTGGTGTTGGCATCGTAGACAGGCGGGGCATCGCTCCAACTCGCGGCTGGGCGGATCGTCGTTTCCTCGGGTGGTGACAGAACCATGGACATCTCAGGGCGCCCTGCGGGCAGTAGTAGGTGGGAAATAACGGGCAAGGGGTGCGAATCGGGAGGGTGGACGGATCACCGATGGGCCTGGGGTCAACCGACACTGCCTTCCATCTCCATATCGATGAGGCGCTTGAGTTCGACGCTGTATTCCATGGGGAACTCGCGGACGAGGTCGTTGACGAACCCATTGACGCTGAGGCTCATCGCCTCGCCTTCGCTGAGACCGCGCTGCTTCATGTAGAAGATCTGGTCCTCGCTGACCTGGCTGACACTGGCCTCGTGCTGGGTGGCGTGCTGATTGCCCCGCACGGTAATGGCGGGATAGGTGTCGGTGCGACTCGAGGCGTTGATGAGGAGGGCGTCGCACTCGGTGTTGTTCTTGCAGCCCTTGAGGTGCTTCGGAATGTGAACCTGTCCGCGGTAGGTGGACCTTCCCGTGCCGACCGAGATCGATTTGGCGACGATGTTCGAAGTCGTCTCGTCGGCGGCATGGATCATCTTCGCGCCGGTGTCCTGATGCTGGCCATCGTTGGCGAGAGCGATGGAGATGACCTCGCCGCGGGCCTTGCGCCCCTTCATGATGACGCCGGGATACTTCATCGTGAGCCGCGAGCCGATATTGCAGTCGATCCATCGGATCTCCGCGTTCTCGTGGGCGAGGCCGCGCTTGGTGACAAGGTTGAAGACATTGTTCGACCAGTTTTGCACGGTGATGTATTGAATCTTCGCGTCTTTCATCGCGACGAGTTCGACGACGGCGCTATGCAGCGTGGCGGTCTCGAATTTCGGCGCGGTGCATCCCTCCATGTAGGTCACTTCGGCGCCTTCGTCGACGATGATGAGGGTGCGTTCGAACTGGCCGAAGTTTTCCGCGTTGATGCGGAAGTAGGCCTGGAGGGGATGCTTCACCTTCACCCCGGGGGGCACGTAGATGAAGCTGCCGCCGGAGAAGACGGCGCTGTTGAGCGCGGAGAACTTGTTGTCGCCGGTCGGGATTACCTTACCAAACCACTTGCGGAAAATTTCGGGATGCTCGCGCAGGCCTTCGGTCGAGTTGACGAAGATGACACCCTCCTTGGTGAGCTCCTCTTTCACATTCGAGTAGGCGGCCTCGCTGTCGAACTGGGCCTCGACGCCAGCGAGATATTTACGCTCTTTCTCGGGGATGCCGAGACGCTCGAAGGTTTTTTTGACATCGTCGGGGACTTCGTCCCAGCTCCGCGTGGGGGCCTGGCCTTTGGAAAGATAATACCGGATGTCCTTGAAGATGATGTTCTCGAGATCCTTGCTCGCCCAGTGGGTCGGCATGGGTTTGGCGAAAAACACCTTGAGAGCCTTCTGCCGGAACTCACGGATCCACTCAGCCTCTCCCTTGATGTTCGAGATGTAATCGACAGTGCTCTCGTCGAGACCGTAGCCGGCGTCGTGAGCATAGTCCTCGGGGTAGGAGAAATTCCCCTCGTCTTGGTCGATGGTGACCGCCTCCAGTGTCGCGCTGTCGGGCATGGCTTGGTGTTTCGTTTGGAGAAATGGGGTGAATCAGGCGGCGACAGGCTCGTTGATGATCCAGTCGTAGCCTTTTTCCTCGAGCTCGTAGGCAAGTTCCTTGCCGCCGGTGTGGATGATGCGCCCATCGTGGAGGACGTGAACGACGTCGGGCACGATGTAGTCGAGAAGCCTCTGGTAATGGGTGATCACCAGGAAACCCCGCTCGGGCGAGCGCATCGCGTTGACTCCCTGGGCGACGATCTTCAATGCGTCGATGTCGAGTCCGCTGTCGGTCTCGTCGAGGATGGCGTATCTCGGCTCGAGCATCATCATCTGGAGGATCTCGTTGCGCTTCTTCTCGCCGCCTGAAAATCCTTCGTTCACCGAGCGGGCGGTGAACTTTCGGTCCATCCCGAGTTCGTCCATTTTGGCATACATCTCGCGGTAGAAGGCGACGGCGTCGATCTCCTGACCTTTGGGGAGGCGCGCCTGGCGTGCGGCACGAATAAAGTTCGCGTTACTCACGCCCGGGATTTCGTGCGGGTATTGGAAAGCGAGGAAAAATCCAGCGCGGGACCGCTCGTCGATTTCGAGGTCGAGGAGATTAAGATCGTCGAGAAAAACGGCGCCCTCGGTGACGGTGTAAGCCTCATGTCCGGCGATCACTTTCGAGAGAGTCGACTTGCCCGAGCCGTTGGGGCCCATGATGGCGTGGACCTCGCCCTTGGGCACCTCGAGAGTGAGGCCTTTGAGGATTTCGTGACCATCAACGGAAGCGTGGAGGTTTTCGATGCGGAGGGATTGTCTCATGAAAAAAGGAGGGGATTTGGACGGTCAATCGGTCAGGAAGTCTGGTCCTTGCGGCACTTCGGGCAGGTCCCGCAGACGCCACGCATGGCGACATGCATCTCTTCGACGCGGCAACCGGGCGGGAGTGACCAGATCGAGGCGGCATCGGCACCGTTCTCGAGGCCAATGTCGAAGACCTTGTTGCACTCGGTGCAGTAAAAGTGGGCATGCGGTTGGAGATTCGCGCAATAGCGGGTCGCTTCGCGGTCGATGTTGACTTGGCGGATCGCTCCGGCCGAGGTGAGCGACTCCAGGCAGTTGTAAACCGTCGCCAGCGAAATCGAAGGCATGCGGTCTTTGGCACTCACAAAAACCTCCGAAGCAGTCGGATGACTGAGCCCGTGATCCGTCAAAACTTCGTAAACCACTTGACGCTGTTTCGTCATGCGAAGGCCGCCGAAGTCATCGGAGGCCTTCAAAGCACTGGATTCTGTGGTTTCAGAAGTCATTCATTAGAGAATACGCCTTCGTTAGGTCATCGGAAGCTCTTTTCAAGAATTATTCTAAGAATTATTCTAAACCGTGGCAGCGCCCCTCTTTGCGTTTCACTTTTCCTTGTTGATCCGGTGGGATCTCGGCTACCGTCCCGACATGCTTCGCCCGATTCTGAAAGGCACCGGCCTGTTGGCTTTGCTTGTCCTGACCGCAACCGGTTTGACTCAGGATCGCTCCACACGCATCCGACCCACTTACTTCGGGATTCAAGACGGGGAGTTGCCCGAAGATCCCAGGGAATGGCGGGAAGGGCGTTACTATGACTTCCCCGATTGGGACGTCAATGCCGAGTTGCCGAACGATGTCTTCACCTTCGCACGGCTTCGCTACAACTCCGGCACCTGGATGGGGCAGCGGGCGAAATGGCTCATCGATTACCCGGACAGCGAGCTGAATTTCTCCTACCGTCTCCAGCAACTCACCTCGCTGCAAGTCGATCCCAAGGGGGCGATCGTCGACATCGACGCGGACCAGTTGCGCCATTACCCCTTCATCTACATGATCGAACCGGGGGATATCTGGATCACCGAGGAGGAGGCGAAGACCCTGCGCGATTACCTCCTCAACGGCGGGTTCATCATGGTCGACGACTTTTGGGGGATCTACGAATGGAAGAATTTCGAGCGGGCCCTGCGACAAATTTTCCCCGATCGCGAGTATGTCGAGCTGGAGCTCGATCATCCGATCTTCCACATGGTGTTTGACCTCGATTTGAAGCCTCAAATCCCGGCCGTGGGCATGGCCATGATGGGGCGCGAGGAAGGGATTACCTACGAGTGGAACAAACCCGGCTCGGAGACGCCTCATTACCGCGCCATTCTCGACGACAGCGGAAGGATCTGCATGATGATTTGCTTCAATACCGATCTTGGCGACGGGTGGGAGGAAGAGGGAACCGATCCCTGGTATTTCCGCGAATTTTCCGAGAAATACGCCTATCCGCTGGGCATCAACATTGTCTTCTACGCCCTCACCCATTGAGGGAAAGGGTGCGCTGGAAGGGATTCCGCCTCGACTCCCTCACTCGCCCGGTTTCTTCGGTAGGGGGATTTGAGGCGAGGACGGTGCGACTCGCTTGATCGGCACGGTCGAGGATCCGGAGACGGGTTTGACGGGGATGACACCGGCGGCGGGACGCGCCGGTGCGGGCGCAAGGGGAGCACCCGGAGCCGGAAGCGGTGCCACGGGAGTCACTCCCGGGGGGCGCTGGGGCGCCGAAATGCCAGGTGCTGCGGGGGCGCCGGCGACGGGCATCACAGGCAGACGAGGCGCCGTCGGCAACGGAGCCGGACGCACCCCGGGTCCGGGCGCGCGGACTTGATCGAGCTTGACGGTGGAAGGACCTCCAGATGCCACCGGCACCGGGGCCGCCAGGGGAACGCCGGGACGAACGCCCGGCGTGGCAGCGACAGCCGCCGCCGTGACCGGGGCGGTCTTGGTCTGGGCTCGCGGAGCCGATGCCTCGATCGTGGCAATCAGCTGCGCGGGAGCATTGGCCGCGAGCATCGAGCTCGGGACAAAATAGGCCGGCACCAGCGTGCCGAGCAGGAGGCGGTCCATCGGATTTAAGACGATGCCCTGCGGTCCGACCGGCTGTCCGTTGACGCGGGTTCCGTTGGTGGATCCGGGGTCGACGATGCGATAGCTGCCACCCTCGCGGACCAATTGACCGTGACGCACCGAGACCTCGGCGACGAGCACCTGGATCTGGTTTTCGGGACTACGACCGAAAGTGATGGCATCCCCTTGGAGTTCGTGGGCGACCGCCTCTTCGCCAGGAAGGGCAACGATGAGGGAGAAGGAGTTTTCAGACATGACCCAACCTTCCAAAACAATGGGACCCATGTCAATCCGATCCGTTCGTCGCCTGATGTTCGAGCCAGCTTCTGACGGCGTTGACGAAAGCCTCGGGCCCGGGTTCGCGAAAGGGCTCGTGGCGTGCCCCCCGCGCGAGAACGAGGGCCTTGCTCCGTCCCGGCAGTCGCTGAAAGAGCGACTCGGCGTAGACCGCTGGACAAATGGAATCTTCCAACCCCTGGGTCAGAAGAAATGAGAAGTCGGGGCGCAGACTCGAGGCCAAATCGAGAATCCGCCCCTCTCCGCCGAGAAGACTGATGGCAAAACGCAGGGAGATCCGGTGATGACCGCCCGCCCGCCTGAAAGAGGACTCGGCGCCGGTATCGGAGTCCGTGTGAAAGCAATCACGTGCGCGGACGCCGTTCCCAATCGTCGTCGTCGGAAGCCACCGGGCGAGGAGTTTGGCCGCCGCCACCTTCAAGGCCGGCTGACGGTGCGAGGGACGCAACAGGGGGGAGCTGAACCAAACCCAGCGAAGACCGGGAATCCCCTTACCATGCGAAGCGAGCCATGGCAGCACAAGGAAGGCCCCTGTGGAATGGGCAAAAATCCCGGTCGGCCGGAGGGCCCGCGCGGCAAGGATCGATTCGATGAGCCCGGCCGCTTCGGAAACGAGGGGCATGTCTCCGCGGGCCCCATCCGATCCTCCGTTCCCGGGCCAGTCGAACCCCACGGCGCGATAACCGGCCCGGATGACCTCGGCGGCCGCCCAGTCGTGACGACCACTGTGATCGCCGAGCCCGTGCAGAATCAAAACGGTGCCACGATCGACCGGACCTGGCTCCCACTCCCGCAAGAGAACGCGCCCGTGGACGGGCCCGGCATCGAAGTCGGAAAGGGTCGATCGGAGAGAGTTCACCCGGCATGCTCGCCGAGGCCGGAAAATATTCCAGTTGCGGATGGATCGCCGATCGCGTATTTTCGCCGCCCTTCTCGTGAGGGGGAATTTGCGCGGTTAGCTCAGGGGTAGAGCATCACCTTGACACGGTGGGGGTCACTGGTTCAAATCCAGTATCGCGCACCACCCCTCCTCGATGGCCATCCTTTACGAGTCCCCCGTCTGCCTCGCGGTGCTGAATCCGAAGGGACGCGACCCTTTCCTCGATTACAGGGATGGGCCCGACAGTTTCGAGCGTGGCATTCACGCGCCCATCAATTTTCACGCGTTCGCGGCAGCCACTTTCGGCGCCTTCTTTGATTCGACCGAGCGCGTCATCGAATCGCGCTCGCGTTTTGACGCGGTCCTCGTCCTCATTCGCCGCCGCACCTGGCTGACCCTCAACGCGGTCAAAAAGCTGAAACTGAACGGAATACGCGTCCTCGTCGCGTGGAAAGAGTGTAGTCACAACCAGATCTCTCGCCAGCTCTCCTCGGCCCGCGCCATGAAGTCCTACGGGGAGATTCTTGAGCTCGCCGATGGCATCCTCTCGCCGACGCTCGCTTGGCCGCCCCGCGTCGGTTCCATCTCGCAGGAAGATTTCTGGCGAAAACTCAAATTCATTCCCACGCCCTACCCGGTCGATCTACCCTATTGGGATTTCTCGACTCCCGTCGCGGAGCGCTCCGGGATCCTCATCGGCACGAGGGAATTCAAAACCGAGGCCCGCGGCCATGTCCACGCCATCGCCCGGGCCGCCTCACTGGCCCATGAGTTCGGCATCGCACGGGTCACGGTGATCAACTCCGAAGGTGCCCGGGGGATGAGGCTGCTGCGCGAGTTGGCGAAAACCTTTCCTCCTGGCTGCCTCGAGATTCTCGAACAAACGCTACCCTACCCAGATTACATGCGGCTGCTTTCCTCGCACCGCGTTGTCTACCAAATGGACCGTAGCACGGTGCCAGGCCAGGTGGCGGGTGACTGCCTGCTCGCCCGGACCCTCTGCGCGGGCGGGAGCTCGACCATCGAGAAGATGGCCTTTCCGGAATTCAGCGACGATGGCACGATCCGCATGAAGAACGCCTTCGAACGCATCGAACACGTTCTCCACGATGACGACGAGTATCTCGCCGCGATCCAGAAATCGCAGAAGATCGCCGCGAAATCCCTCAGCTTCGAATCCGCAGCCCGCCAGCTTGGCAGCTGGGAGATCGTCACGGGTTGAACCACCGGACGACGGGTCCTCGGGAGGACCTCACTTGCCGAGCGTCACTTCCGACCCGGCGACGACGCATTTCCATGTGCGCTGAACGCCATCGGTATAGCGCTCGCGATAGGTGATCACTTTCACCTTGTAGGGAAGCTTGCGCCCGCCGGGGAGGCAATGGTGGCGATGCTCCCACTCCGTTTTGATGGGCACGGTCCAGAGTTTGAGAACACCCTTGGCTGGCTTGTAGTCGTCGACCACTTCACAGTGGCTGAAACGCCCGGCTTGGGCCGTGTTTGCGGTGACGAAGAAGAAAGCGAGAGCAAGGGCGAAAAGGGAACGCGCGTATGAATGCTTCATGGTCGATTTCGGTCAGGGATTCGTGGCCGCTAGGAATACGACAAGGGGCCAGGCGAATCAATCTTTTCCATCGGAAACCAGCGTTGCCGCCGAATCTTGCGTCAATAGAGCACTTGGAACAGCTCCACGTCGAAGATGAGCGCCTGGTTCGGTCCGATCTTGGGCGGCATGCCGCGCTGACCATAAGCGAGGTGAGGCGGCACCGTGAAGCGGTATTTCGCACCTTCCTGCATCAGCGGGATTCCTTCGCGCCAACCCGCGATCACCTGATTGAGGCCGAAGGTCGCCGGTTGTCCGCGCTGCACACTGCTGTCGAAGACCGTTCCATCGGGGAGATAACCGTGGTAATGCACCTTCACCCGGTTGTAGGAGGAGGGGCGGGCACCGGTCCCGACGCGAAGCACCTCGTATTTCAGGCCGGAATAAGTGGTCTGCACCGTGCCAACGGTGGCTGGGGCGAGCGCACCGGGAGCCACCACTCCGCCCGGCGTGATGATTCCGGCCGCTGGCGCTGGTGCCGTAGCCGATCCCGCGAGGGCCGCGGGATCGGCGGGTTTCACGGTCGGCGAGGTCGGGTCACCATCGCCGACACAACCGCCGAGGAACACGAAAAAACAGGAGACGAAAACGACGGAAAAGAGGGAGAGGGAGCGGATCATGCGTTGCCGAACATGGCTGCATTCCCCTCCTTGGGAAAGGGCAAATCCCGGTCGAGTCATTCCCGCGCCCTCTCGGCGCAACGGCTCCGTGCCCCTGCCCCTTGCAGTAGAACCATTTCCGAAAAGTCGCGGTAGCTTCGGACGCCGGTTTTAGGCTATCCTTCGGCTCTCCGATGAAACACCCCACCCTCTGGATCCTTCTCGCGACGATGACCGCGCCGCCAACCGCGTTTCCCCAAAACAAAGTCCAGACCCCTCTGCCGACCACGCGTCCGCTCGTCGCGGGCGCTTGGCCGATCGAGAGGCTCCAGTCCGAGACCCCTTCCCATCGTTTCGAGACTGGCGACGAGCCCATCCGCTCGCTCCTCTACGCTGGTGAACCCGTCGGGGGCAGGGCGACCGAGGTCTTCGCCTTTTATGCCTCGCCGCAAACGCTCGGCAGAGCGAAGGAAGGCGAGACCTTTCCCGGTATCGTCCTGATCCACGGCGGAGGCGGCACCGCGTTCTCCGATTGGGTCTGGCTCTGGGCACAACGCGGCTACGCCGCCATCGCGATGGATTTGTCGGGACATCGCCCGCCCGCTCCCGAGTTTGATGAAAAGGGCTCCAAGATTCCCGACGCCGGACACGATCCCACCACCCGCGTCCGCCTTGAGAAGGCGGGCGTGGATCACGGCCATTCGCAGAAATTCGACTGCATCGGCGGCTCCGTAGAGGACGACTGGCCCTATCACGCCGTCGCCAACGTGATGAAAGCCCACACCCTGCTGCGGAGTTTTCCCGAAGTCGATCCCGAGCGCACTGCCGTTACCGGGATCAGTTGGGGCGGCTACACCACCTGCCTCGCCGCCTCGCTCGATGACCGTTTCAAGACCGCCGTGCCCGTCTATGGTTGCGGGTTCCTCCACGAGGGCGAGTCCGTGCAAAAACCTTCCATCGATCGACTCGGCGATCGCCGCGCCGCCTGGGTCGCCGCCTACGATCCCTCTTCACACCTCGGCAAAGGCTCCGTGCCGATGTTCTGGGTGAACGGCACCCACGACATCCATTACCCACTCGACAGCCACGCCAAATCGGCCGCCCTTCCCAAGGGACCCCGCCTTTTTCGCATCCAGCCACGCATGGCTCACGGGCATCCGCCCGGCTGGGCGCCGCGGGAGATCGGAATCCATGTCGATTCGGTCCTCAAAGGCGGCGTCGCCCTGCCAGAAGTCGGCGAAATGCTCGTCGAAGGCGGGACGGTGAGCGTGGCGGTCCAGTCCCGGACGAAACTCACCCAGGCCGAGCTGCACTTCACCGCCGCCTTAGGAAAACGGTCCGAGCGCGAATGGCAGAGGGTGCCGGCGACGATCAAGGAAGGAAAAGTCGTCGCTATCGGGCTGCCAGCCGAAGCAAACACCTGGCTCATCACGATCACCGACGAACGCGGGGCGATGGTGACAACAGCGGTCGGGGTAAGGTGATCTCAGCCCGCGTTTCCCCTTCCCAACCCGCCCCACTTCGGCGACATTCCCGGCCATGATCTACCGTCGAGCCCTCGTCCTCGCCCTGCTCTTCTCCCCCCTCCTCCCCGCCTTCGCCGCGGACCGCCCGAACATCCTCTGGATCACCGCCGAGGATCTCAGTCCAGCGCTCGGCTGCTACGGCGATCCGGATGCGAAGACGCCGAAGCTCGATGCCTTTGCAAGGGAGGCGGTCCGCTACACCCGCGCTTTCGCCGCCGCGCCGGTGTGTTCGCCCTCGCGCTCGACCCTGATCACGGGAATGTGGGCCCCGAGCCTGGGCACCAGCCAGATGCGCTCGACCTTTCCCCTGCCTCCCTCGGTGAACGGATTTCCAGCCTACCTCCGCGAGGCCGGTTACTTCACGACAAACCAGATCAAGACCGATTACAACACCAGCGACGAGATGCGCCTCATTCAAGAATCGTGGGATGAGATCAGCCCGACCGCCTCGTGGAGCAGCGGCTCGCGCCAGAGAGATCAGCCCTTTTTCACCGTGATCAACCACATGGTTTCCCACCAGTCCGCGACGATGGTGTGGCCCTACGAAGTCTTCCGCGAAAAAGTGCAGTCGACGCTACCCGACGACCAGATCCACGATCCGGCGAAGATCACGGTGCCGCCCTACTATCCCGACACCGAACTGGTCCGGCGCGAACTGGCGCGTTTCCACGATTGCATCAGCGTGCTCGACCAGCAGGTCGGTGCGATCCTCGAAGAACTTGAGAAGGATGGCCTCGCCGACGACACGATCGTCTTTTTCTACTCCGACCACGGTTCGGGCATGCCACGCCACAAACGGCTCCTCCACGACAGCGGGATGCGCGTGCCGCTGATGGTGCGTTTCCCCGAAAAGTGGAAACACCTTGCTCCGGTCGAAGCCGGCGGCACGGTCGATCGTCTCGTCACCTTCGTCGACTTCGCGCCGACGGTGCTATCGCTCGCCGGTCTTGAGGTGCCGAAGGCAATGCAGGGGCAGGTCTTCCTCGGTCCCAAGACCGCGACGGAAGCGGAGTATGTCTATGGCTTCCGCGACCGGGTCGACGAGGTCTTCGATCTCTCGCGCTCGATTCGCAGCAAGGACTATCTCTACATCCGCAACTACCTGCCGCATCTCTCCTGGGCGCAGACCAGCGTCTACTCTGACCAAGGCGCCATCCAGCAGGAGATCTTCCGCCATGCTGCGACGAATGCCGAAAAACTCACAAAACCACAAAAGGGCTACGTCGCACCGACCCGCCCCGTCGAGGAATTCTACGACGTGCAGTCCGATCCACAGAATCTCGTGAACCTGCTCGAAGGCGACCTGAACAACGCGCAGAAGAAGGCGCTGGAGGCGCATCGTGCCGCCTTCGTGAAGAAGCGGATGGAGATTCTCGATCTCGGCGTGCTGCCCGAGTCGCTCATGGTCGGCTTCATCGTTGACGAAAATCGCCCCCTCCGCGAGATCGCCGAGGGCAAATCGTCGCACCGTCCTGATCTCGAAAAGATCTGGGCGACGGCCGATCTCGTGGGCACGGGCGAACGCGACGAACTGCTAGAACTGGTTCACGACGGCGACGCGGCAGTGCGTTTCTGGGCCATCGTCGCCCTGCGTGAGGCTTTCCCAAAAGAGGAAGACCTACTCGAGGAGCTTTTTGATGCGATGGATGACGTCGATGTCGCCGTCCGGATCGAGATGGCCGCCTGGATGGCCGAAGTCTCCGAGAAACATCGCTACGAGGCGGTGCAGGTGCTGGGGCGTGAGCTCATTAGCGAGGATTGGTGGACCGCGCTGCGAGCCTGTCGAGCTGTCGAGCTACTCGGAGAAAAAGCTGCCGCGCTCATTCCCGTGATGGAGACCCTTTACGCCCGCAACCGCTTCGCGGAGGGGGATGGCGCGATGTATCTCGCCTTCTCCTCCGGCGTGTTCCTGAAAAAGATGGGCATGCCGACCGAGCCGTGGGACTTTGCGCCGAAGCGCTGATGGTGGGGATGGAGCGCGAATGAGCGCGAGCCCTGCCCGCTGCCCCCTCCTTTCGGACACTGAAAAGAATCGCGCATTGAGGCGGTTGACCCTTGGCCTAATCTTCGCGACCCTTTCCCGATGAAATCGATCCACCTGATCCTCGGTCTTTCCCTCCTCTGCCTCCCCGTGCTCGCGGACTGGACCGAGTTCCGCGGAGCGAACCGCAACGGGTTCGTCGGGGGTGATCTGCCCTTGAAGTGGAGCGAAACGGAAAACGTGAAGTGGAAGACCGCCATCCACGGGCTCGGGTGGTCGACACCGCTCATCCTCGAAGGCAAGGTCTGGATCACTACCGCGACGGAAAAGGGCCACCGGATGTCGATCCTCTGCCTCAATGAAAAGACCGGCGAGATCCTCCTCGACCGCGTCTTCATCACCAATGACAATCCCGAACCGCTCGCGAACAACCTCAACACCTACGCCTCGCCGACGGGTGTCATCGAGCCGGGCAAGGCCTGGTTCAGCTTCGGCAGCTACGGCACGATCTGCCTCGACACGAAAACCTTCGAAACCCTCTGGCAGCGACGCGACCTGACCTGCAGTCACTGGCGGGGTCCCGCTTCCTCGCTGGCGATGTGGGAGAACTTTCTGATCCTCACGATGGAGGGAGCCGACCAGCAGTATTTTACCGCCCTCGACAAAAACACCGGCGAGACCCTCTGGCGGCGCGATCGCTCCACCGCCTACAACGATGAGAAGGAAGGCATCCCCGCGAACAGCGGCGACATGCGCAAATCCTACAGCACCCCCATCTTCGTGCCCGTCGGCGATACCGTGCAAATGATCTGCAACGGTGCGAAGGCCTGCTGGGCCTACGATGTGAAGACCGGCGCGGAGATCTGGCACGTGCCTTACGAGACCCACTCACCGTCCTCGGGCAGTGTCTACAGCGAGGCAACCGGCATGGTTTATATCAACACCGGGCTTGGCAAGGCCGAGATCTGGGCGATCCGTCTCGAGCCGGGGATGAAGGGCAATGTGAAGGACACCCACGTCGCGTGGACTTTTTTCCAACGCACTCCAAAACGCTCCTCGCCCGTGATCGCGAACGGCCTGATCTTCATGGCCAACGACGGCGTCCTCAGCTGTGTCGATGCGAAGACCGGTCAAGCACAGTGGGCCGAGCGCGCCGGCGGCGAATACTCCGCCTCGATGATCGCGACGAAGGACCGCGTCTACGCCTTCGATGAAGTCGGCCTCTGCACCATCGTGAAAGCGGGTCCGACCCACGAAGTGCTCGCCGAAAACCGGTTCGACGCCGGTTTCATGGCCTCACCTGCCGTGATCGATGGCGACCTCATCCTGCGGACGAAGACGCACCTGTATCGCGTGGGGGAGTAGGGGGAACGGGGTTTCCTCACACCACCTGACGCCGGGCGAGGTCTTGGGTGTCGATCATACCGAGCGGGACGCATTCATCATCGACCACGACGAGGTCGTCGATACGGCTAGCTTCGAGAAGGCGGAGCACTTCGCCAACGAGACGATCGCGATGGACGTGCTTGGGTTTGGCGGTCATGTGACGCCCAACCGGCTCAGCGCCGATGTCGGTGCCACCAGTCTGAAAGGCGCGGGCGAAGTCGCCCTGAGTAAAGATCCCGGCGAGGGATCCATCCTCCGCCACGACGACGACGGCTCCGGCACGGGCCTTGGTCATGCGGGTGATCGTTTCGCGAACGCTCAGGTCCGGGTTCACCTTCACAAAATCGTCGCCAGTGCGCATGATGTCGCCAGCCCGAAGCAGGAGTGCGCGACCGAGCGACCCGCCCGGGTGCAACTCAGCGAAATGTTCCTTCGTAAAACCGCGCGCCTCGAGCAAGACCATGGCGAGGGCGTCGCCCATCACCAGAGTGTTCGTCGTACTCGAGGTCGGGGCGAGGTTGAGAGGGCAGGCCTCGCGCCGCACGTGGATGTCAAGGACACAGTCGGCCGCCTTGCCGAGGGTCGAGGCCGGTTTGCCGGTGATGGCGATGAGACGCGCAGCGCGGCGCTTCAAATGCGGCAGCAGGCCGAGGAGCTCCGCCGTTTCTCCCGAATAACTCAGGGCGATGACGCTGTCGCCCGCATGGACGAGCCCGAGGTCGCCGTGGATCGCATCCTGGCAGTTGAGGACGGCGGCGGGAGCTCCCGTCGAGTTCAGGGTCGCGGCGAGTTTGCTGCCGATGTTGCCGGATTTCCCGACGCCAACGATGAGAATCTTCGAACCGCTCTCGACCGTGGCCTTGAGCAGCTCGACGGCGGCGATGAAGGAAACGTCGACGCGCTCGAGAAGGCGCTGCAATTCCTCGATCTCGAGGGCGATGACGCGCCGGGCCTGTTCCAAGTGATCCATTCGGGTGAGAAGGGCTCAGAATACGGCCTTTCCGGTCCGGTTCAAGCGGTTGCGGACACCTCGCTCGCTCTCCTCAGAACATCTCGAGCTGCTCCGCGACTTCCTCGGTGTCGCGGAAACGCACCGCCACGCCGAGGAGACGCACGGATTTTCCTTCGCCACGCAGCCACGCCTCGGCGAGCAGCTCGAGCATCAGGCCGGCGTCGATGACGCCGGAAGCGCGCTGGGCCGTTGTCACCTGAAAATCTTCGAATTTCACCTTCACCACGCACTCGCGGATGACGCGGTCGCCATGCCGTGCCGCATAGTCTTCGGACAGCTCGGTGATGAGCGGATCGAGCTGCCGGCAACCCTCTTCGATCGCGACGAGATTCTCACGGAAGGTGCGCTCGTTACCCAGCGATTTGCGCTCGCGGTGCGACTCGACGGAGCGCTCGTCGATCCCGCGGCAGAGACGGTAGAGGGAACTCCCGAACTTCCCGAAGCGCCGCACCAGCTCCATCTCGCTGCGTTCGCGCATCGCACCACAAGTGGTGATCCCGGCCTCGTGGAGGCGCTGCGCAGTGCGTTTGCCCACGCCCCAGATCTTTTCGACTGGCAGGTCGGCAAGAAAGGCGTCGATCTCTTCCTCGCGGATCTCGTGCTGTCCGTCGGGCTTGTTCCAATCGCTCGCGATCTTCGCGAGGAATTTATTCGGGGCGATTCCGGCCGAGGCGGTCAGTCCGGTCTCGCTGCGGATGTGCCCTCGGATGTCCCAGGCGACCGAGCCGCCCTCCGAGTCGAGGTGGCTCACGTCGAGGTAGGCTTCGTCGAGCGAGAGCGGTTCGATCCGGTCGGTGTAGCGGGCTAAAATCTCGCGGATGCGATGCGACTCCTGCCGGTAGAGGTCGAAGCGCACCGGCAGGAGGATCAGCTGCGGACACAGCGCCCGCGCCTTGAAGGCCGGCATGGCCGAGCGGCAGCCATACTTCCGGGCCTCGTAGTTGCAGGTCGTGAGCACCCCTCGCCCACTGCTGCCGCCCACCGCGACGGGCTTTCCAGCCAGCTCGGGACGCTCGCGCATCTCAATCGCCGCGTAGAAGCAGTCCATGTCGATGTGGAGGATCTTTCGGGGCCGGGTCTGGGGGGATTCGGACATCTCTTCCGAGCAAAGGCGGTTCCATTTCCGCCGAGGCCGCGTAATCTGTCCGCGGATGCCAGACTATGCCATCATCATCCCCGCCTTCAACGAGGAGGCCTTCCTGCCCGCCACCCTTTCCTCCGCGCGGTCGGCGATGACCCATGTCGCGCGAGATTTCGGCAAGGGCGAACTTATTGTGGTGGACAACAATTCGCACGACCGCACCGCCGAAGTCGCGCGGAGTCACGGCGCCGACCAAGTCGTCTTCGAACCTCACAATCAAATCGCCCGCGCCCGCAATGCCGGGGCCGAAAGCACGACCGCGGAATGGCTCGTTTTTCTCGATGCCGACACCACCCTGTCCGGAGAAACACTCGCCAAGGCCCTCGCCGCCCTCGCCACCGGCACTGTTGCAGCCGGAGGCGCGCGCGTCGCCATGGACCGCGAGGTCACTCCCCTCGTCGGATGGATCGTGCGGACTTGGGACCGCGTTTCCACCACTTTCGCCTACGCGGCAGGCAGCTTCTTCTTCACCCGTCGCGATGCCTTCAAAGCCGGAGGCGGATTCGATGAGACGGTCTACGCCGGCGAGGAAGTCTGGCTTGCCCGCCGCATCAAGGCCTGGGCGAAAAAAGAGGGACTCACTTTCCACGTCCTTCCCGAATCCGTGACGACTTCGGCGCGGAAAGACGATTGGTTCTCGACGAAAGAATTCCTGACCCAGCTCGCTGTGATCTTCCTGATCCCGTGGGCGACCCGCAGCCGTCGTCTTTGCGCGATGTGGTACAAACGTCCCAAGGCACCGACGGAGCCTTCTTGACGGATCCTGACACAACCCTAACTGGTCTCCGGGTGAATCTTCCTGCCTCCTCACCGCGACTCTATCTCGCTCCGATGCAGGATGTTTCCGTCCTCGCGTTGTGGCGTTGTCTCGAGAGACGCGGCGCTCCCGATGTCTACGTGACCGAGTTTTTCCGTGTCCACCGCGAATCGCGTCCCGAGCGTGGGATCGTGCGATCCATCGTCGACTTTGAGACGAAGCGGCCGGTCATCGCCCAGATGATCGGCAACGAGCCGGCCGACCTCGTCCGCACCGCGCGCTACCTCGGGGATCACACCCCGTGCGCGGGCATTGACGTGAATCTCGGCTGCCCTTCACCCACCGTCTGCGGCAAAACCGCGGGGGGCGCCCTGTTGCGCCAGCCCGACCTCATCCGCCGCATCGCCGAAGCCCTTCGCCCCGCCGTGCGCGGCTCCCTGACGCTGAAGACGCGAATCGGATTCGAGTCACCCGCCGAATTCGAGGCCCTCCTCGCCCTTTTTGAAACCCTGCCTCTCGATGGCCTCGCCATCCACGGGCGCACCGTGCGCGAACGCTACCAGTCGGACGTCCACGCCGACGCGATTGCCCTGGCGGTGGCCCGACTCCCCTATCCGGTCGTCGCGAACGGCTCGATCGTCTCGGCGCGAACCGCCCTCGCCATGGAGGCCCTCACGAGGGCCTCCGGCCTGATGCTGGGGCGCGGGGCGATCCGCGATCCGTGGGTCTTCACCGGGATCCGCGCCGCCTTTGCCGGCGAAGCAATGCCGCGCCCGACCCTTCGCGATGTGCGCGATTATCTCGACGAACTGACCGAGGAAGTGAGCCGCGAGGGCCATTTTCCGCGCGAGCTCGACCATGTCAACCGCCTGAAGAAATTCGCCAACTACATCACCTCGGGACTCGCCGGCGGGAACCTTCGCGAGGAGCTCCGGCGCGCCACGACCCTGACAGAATTTCAACAATCCTGCCAAACCCACCTCGACCGGGACGATGAGTTTCCCGCCGAGCCCGAAGAGGACGGGACCCTGTTCTGCGGGTTCGGGGAGCTCCTCACTCCCACTCCTTCACCCAGAATGTCAGTCCCTTGAAACTCGGCTCCGTTTCGCCGATCTCCTTCCATTCGAATTCACAGCGCAGGTCGGTCCGTTTCGTGTAACCCATTCGAGCCCAGAAGGCGTCGAGGGGCACGTAGCCTTGAGGACGAGCGGGATGGTCGGGCGGGCGATCGACGGCACAGAAAGTCGTGTAGCGGAAAGGACCGCTACGCCGGGCGTGCTCCTCGCGGCGGCGGAAGAACTCGTGTCCGGCCCGCTGGCCGCGGCATTCGGGGAGGATGATGGACTCGCCGAAGTAGAAGACCTCGTTCAGATCAAAGGAGGCGGCGAGAAAGGGGGCCTGAAACTCGGGCGCCTCGTCCGCCATCGGCAGGCAAGTCGTCGCGCCGACGAGACGTCCTTGATTCCGAAGGAGGACGACGAGGCTGCGGGGCGAACGCACGTAGGTCTCGAGGTATTGTTCCTCGTAGGCGAGGTCACCATCGTAGAGGTAGGGGAATTCGCGGAAGATGCCGATGCGGAGACCGCCGAGTGCGCGGAGGAAAGGCCGCACGGCTTCGCCGCTGAGTTCTTCGTAGGTGAAGGAGGTCATCACTCTGATCGGTCGCATACATCTTGAAGGAAAACGAGTCCCGCAAACACCTCTCCCCAACATTTCCTCAACTCGATCTCTCTCACAATTCTTGTCCCGGCCAGGACAAAAATTGTGATCGGCGGGGATCAAAGAAGGGGCGCTTTGGAGGCGGCAAGGGCAAGGCGGAGAGCGATCACACCCGAGCCGAAACCTCGCGCATGTAGCGGATGCTTTCCTCGCAGATCGTCTCGATGCCGGGTTCGTAGCGGAAGACTTCGACGGAAACCCAACCCTGGTAATCAACTTCCTTCAAGGTCCGGAAAATGGGATCAAAGACCACTTCGCCCATGCCCGGGCCGAGGAGGTTCGGATCGTTGGCGTGAAAATGGGCGAGCCACGAGGCGCTGTCACGAATGATGTCGGGGATGGCTTTCTCCTCTCCCGACATCGCCTTCACATCGAGGTGGAGGCGGCAATTCGGCGAATTGACCTTCTCCGCCAACTCGATCCCCAGAGCGGCGGTGTTGAGAAAATCCCCCTCAGTCTTCGCGAGCGGCTCGAGCGCCAGGGTGACCCCGCGATCCTCTAGCACGGGCATGGCGCGGCGGATCGTGTCGGCGGCGAAGTCCATGGCCTGCTCGTGGGTGACGCCGGGGAGGAGATTGCGCTGGAGCGGCGAGCCCAGCACCATGATCGTGCCCTCGAGATCGGCGCAGAGATGGGCTAGGTCGGCGAGGCGTTGTCCGGTGAGGGTCCGCACGGCTTCGTCGGGGGTGGTGAGGTAGAACCCGGTCGTCTTGGCGAGGAGCCAATGGAGACCGACGCATTCGAGTCCCGCGTCCTGGATCTGACGGCGCAAAATGGCGCGTGAGTCGGCGCTGAACTCCGGGGCCGGCGACTCGAGCGTGAAGGGCGCGATCTCGATGCCCGAGTAACCGAGGGATCGGGCGTAGGCAAAGGCCTTTTCGAATGGCCAGTCCTGAAAGGTCTCGTTACAGATGGCGTATTTCATGAGGACAAGAGCTTCGCGGATCGACGAAGCCTTGTCGATGCCGCGAGGACGTGATCTCCACCGCGCCGGAAAATAATTCCCTCAGCGACGGCGCTTCGGCCCGGAAGGACGCTTCTTACGGAGCGGCTGCGGGTTGCTCTCAAGCAGGGCCGTGTAGTTGTAGGCGAACCCTTCGAGCTTCTTTCGCTCGATCTTTTGCCCGATGAAGTGCTCGACAGAGCGGGCGCTTTCGAGTTCATCAGCGGTCAAGATGGTGAAGGCGTCGCCTTCTTTCTGGGCACGTCCGGTCCGCCCGATGCGGTGCACGTAGTCTTCGGGATTCTCCGGGACGCGGTAGTTGATGACGTGGGTCACCCCCGATATATCAAGCCCGCGGGCGGCAATGTCGGTGGCGACGATGATGTTGAAAGTCCCGTCGCGGAAGCCCTGGAGGGCCTTGGTGCGGTCGCTCTGCTTGATATCGGAGTGGAGAGCGGCGGGGCGGGTGCCCTCGATCGCCTCGATCCGGGGAAGGAGGGCGTCGGCTTCCTTCTTCGTGCGGGTGAAGATCATCATGCTCTCGTAGCCGGTCTGCTTGATGAGTTCGATGATGAGGTCGTCGCGCTGATCCATCCCGACGGGGTAGAAGGCGTGGGTGACGGTCTCGGCCGGGGAGCGGCGTTCGCCGATCTCGACGGAGACGGGCTCGTTGAGAGCCCAGTTCGCCAGCGTCTGGATCGCCGGAGGCATCGTCGCAGAGAAGAAGAGAGTCTGACGCCCGCCCGGACACTGGTCGATGATGCGCTTCACATCGGGGAGGAAGCCCATGTCGAGCATGCGGTCGACCTCGTCGAGGACGAGGAATTTCACGTCACTGAGGTCGAGGTTTCCCTTCTCCATGTGGTCGAGCATGCGGCCGGGGGTAGCAATGATGACATCGGGTTTGTTCTCGAGCGCCTCGATCTGATGGCCGTAACCGACGCCGCCATGGAGGAGGACGACGTTGAGGGGCTTGAAGTAGGAGAAGACGTTCATCTGGTCCTCGACCTGGGCGGCGAGCTCTCGGGTCGGCTCAAGAACGAGGCACTGGACCTTCGTCGAGGGCTTCATTTGGCAGATGATGGGCAGGCCGAACGCGGCGGTCTTGCCGGTGCCGGTCTGGGAAGCGCCGACAATGTCCTTGCCCTCGAGGGCGATGGGAATGGCTTGGGCCTGGATAGGGGTCGGCTCGGTGTAGCCGGTTCTGGCGATGGCCCTTAACACCGGGCCGGATAGTCCTAATTCTTCAAACGAAGGCATCGGGGATCAACGCGGCTGCAGCTCCCGCTTTCAAGGGGAATTTCATTTCGATTTTGCGAAAGACTCCGGGGGAGAAACCAGCGACCGGGGTTCAGACTGCCCGTTTCCGGGCACGGCGATCGGCGAGGAGATGATCCAGGGAGAGCCGACCGGCGCCACCACAGGCAAGACCGAGGAAAATGGAAAGATAAAGGACAAGAGCCTGGGGATTGAGGCTGGGCGAGAGGGTGATCGGAGTGAAAAGAACAAACCCGGTCATCAGAGCGAAAAGAAGGGCGCTGATGCGGGTGAAGATTCCGAGGACGACACCGAGCAAGGTCATGATCTGGAGGCCGATGGCGGCGACCGCCATGCCCTCAGGAGACGAGAAGCCGCGCCCGGCGAGCTGGCCGATGAGTTCCCAGTCGGCCCCATCCCAGAGAAAATCGACCGCGAGATGGAACTGTCGGGCGAGCTGGTAGTAGGCGAAGGACGCCGCGGCGAAGAGTCGGATGACGAGCAAGCCGAGGTCCGCGAGCCGCGGTCGGTCCGGGTCTGATTCCTGGATCGATTGGAAGAGCATGGCCGATGGACGGATACGGGAGAGGAATCATACACGGTGCCGGACGTTTCGTTAGTCGAAAACGCGATCGCGGAGATTTCGGGCTCCCTGACCACGAAGCGAAGAACTCCACCAAGGAAACTTCCCGTGATTTTCGGAATCTCAATAAGCAAACGGAATTAGATCCCTTAGAAAGAGCCCTTTTCCGAAGTGACGGCGCGGGATAAACTCCCGACTAACGAAAGATGAGAAACGACTTTTACGAAGCTTTCGATCAAGAGCGGATCAAGGGGGAGAAACCCCTTCGCGAGGGCGAGCATCGTTCGCCCTTCCAGATCGATCGCGATCGCATCATCCACACCTCGGCTTTTCGGCGGCTCCAGAACAAGACCCAGGTCTTTTTCAGCGGCGAGTATGATTTCTATCGCACGCGCCTGACTCACTCGATCGAGGTCGCCCAAATCGGACGCAGCCTCTGCGACCGGCTCAACCGCACCTCGCCCCTGCTCGGCAAGGAGTTTCATCTCGATGCCGACCTCGTCGAGGCTGCCTGCCTCTCCCACGACATCGGGCACCCTCCCTTCGGCCACACCGGCGAGCGCACCCTTCACCGGCTCATGCAGCCCTATGGCGGCTTCGAGGGCAACGCGCAGACCCTGCGCATTCTTTCGACGATTCTGTTTGGTCCCGACCGGGGGATGAATCCGACCCGCGCACTCATGGACGGAGTGCTCAAATACAAGACGCTTCACGGCGAGGTAACCGAGCAAGAGAACCATTTTCTCTACGCCGATCAGGCACCGCTGCTCGACTTCGTGATGGCTGGGCGGCCCTTTCCCGAAGAGCTCGCACCGGGCGATTCGCGCAACGGTTTCCGTTCGATCGAGTGCCGGGTGATGGACTGGGCCGACGATACCGCCTACTCGCTGAACGACATCGCCGACGGGATCCAAGCCGGATTCATCCAGATCGACCGCATCGAGCGCTGGGCCACCGGGCAAAGCCTGACAGATTCCCAAAGCGTCCTCGTCGGCGAACTCCTCGAGGCCATCCGGCGGGGCCGGGTCGAGTCGACCGTCGGGAAAAAAATCGGTCGTTTCATCGGCGCGGCCGAACTCGAGGAGATTCACGATTCCGATGCCCACCTCGCCGACCTCAGCGCCCGCCACCGCTACCGGCTCGCCATCGATCCGGATATCGAGGAGGAATGCCGCCTCTACAAGCGCCTCGCCCTCGACCTCGTCTTCCGCAGCCAGCAACTCCAGCAACTCGATCGCAAATCCGACTACATCCTGACGCGGCTCTTCGGAGTCTTCGCGGAACTCTACATCCTCACGGAGAGCCCGGGGCGGAGTCACTATCATCTTCTCTCCGAGGAGGAGGAGCGCCTCGTCTTCGCGCAGCCAGACGAGGCATCGCGCGCCCGGGTCGTCTGCGACGTCCTCGCGAAAATGACCGATGGGATCGCCTCTCGCACCTACCGGAGGCTCTTCGACCCGGACTTCGGGTCCATCGTCGATCTCGTTTGAGTATGTGATTGAGGCAATGTTAGTTTGCAGCGCAGGCCTCGACAAAGGCCCTGAGGAGATTCGCCTGCACCGCGTCCCCTGGCATCATCTTCTCGGGGTGCCATTGCACCCCGATGAGAAAGCGGGCGGGATCGGTCGTCTCGGTCGCCTCGACGATGCCCTCGGGCGATTTGGCGACGGCTTTAAGACCCTCTCCGATCGTGTCGGCAGCCTGATGGTGAAATGAATTCACCACGACTTCGCCCGAGCCGAGGATGCGGGCAAGACGCGAGTCCGCTTCGAGGGTGATGGGGTGCTCGGTATCGCGATGATTCGTGTCGCGCTCCGAGGGGATGTCCTGGATGAGGGTGCCTCCGGTGGCGACATTGATCCACTGGCTGCCCAGACAGATGCCGAGGAGGGGTTTTTCGGTCTTCTCGATCCACTCCCGGACCAGCACCTTTTCAAACTGAAAACGATCGTCGTCGAGCAACTCGACGGTCTCGTGTGGCTCTTCGCCGTACTCCGAAGGCGGGATGTCGGCCCCGCCGGGCATGAGAAGGCCATCGAGCCGATCGAGGTAGGCGGGGACGAGGTCGGTGTTTCCACCCGTGTTGGGCAGCACCACGGGAATGCCGCCCGACTCGCGGATTGCCTGGACGTAGGCTTCGCTGGTGAGGCTCGCGATGCCGATGAGCGGAGCGCGCTTCGCGGTGGCTGGGCGAGACGCAACGGTGCTCCGTCCGATCAGGAATCCCACCCCTGACGTGATGATCGAGAGAGCGATGCACACCAGGAGGCGGTGCTGTTTTGGCTTCATTCCGACAAAAGCGACAGGGGAACGGGACCACGTCCGTCAGGAGCGGCCCTGAGGATCACCTCACGCCGGCGTGTTCCAGCAGGACGCGTCGTAGTTCCTCGATCGCCTTGGGATGTTTGTAGGATCCGTGGTCGGTCGGGACGATCAATTCGGAAGCGGCTCCGGCCTGGTATGAACTCCAATACTCGACGACCCCGTCCGAACTATTCGGCGTGTCGCCCCTGCCGCGGTCTCCCATAACGCTGTGATAGATCACCCCTTTCTTGTAGGGGGAAAGGTCCATCGCCACCACCATCGGGGCACCGGGTTGGAGTGATTCGCGACTCGTGTATTTCCGATTCATCGGAACCTTGAAGTGATCGTGCATCCGCGGATCGAGGAGCTCGCCATTGAATCTGATCACATCGACGGGCAGCTTGGCCAACCGGGCAAGCATGCCCGCGATGTCTTTCGTGGCCATGTTCGCACCACGGTGGGGAGCGGAGAAATACATGACGCGCCAGACGGCAGGATCGGGCTCGAAAAAGACGCGACGGCGGATGTCCTCCTTCTCCGCTTCGTCGATCGGGAGCGCCTCAAGCGGGGTGTCGCTGAATTGCTTCCAGAGGTTTTCACCGATTTCTGCGACGAGGGTGTGGGTGAGCATGCCTCCCATACTGTGTCCGGCGACGACCATGTTGGTGGAAAGGGGATCGTTGCCGTCTGGATCATACTTCTTCCGGATTTTCGCCAGTTCATCACGCAGGAGGGCGGCGGACTCGGCGAGCGGGTAACTGCTCGGGTAGGTGAAGGTCATGAACTGGTAGCGTTTCGAGATCTCGGGGTCGGAGATCATCTCGGGCACGATGTCCCGCCAGATCATCGGGACAGAGATGAGCCCGTGGATGAGGAGGACGGGGATGCGTTCAGGATCATAGGGCTCGCAAAGGTAGATGCCCGACTCCTCGATCCGCTTCTGGGCCTTGAAGAATCCGCGCAGCCCCTCCATCACCTCGTTGCGTCCTTTCAGGATGACGGCGATCGGAGCCGAGAAATTGGCAGCGAGGGGTAGCGAGCGGCTTCCCACCGAGACAGTTTGCTCGAGCATGGGATTGCGCAGGGAGAAGATTACCTCGGTCGCCCCTCCGGACTTCTTGACGGTGTCCATCGTGGCGGTCACGGCGGTATACATTCCGATCGATGGGAAAAACTCCATCTCCTCGGCACGTTCGGGAGTTTTGTCCCGGATCGCCACGATCGGAGCCCCGTAGCCCTCGCGTTCCTTGTCGACCATGCCCGTTTCCTCGACCGCCGATCCCGGGATGAAGCGATCGAAGTAACCGCGGTGATAGGTCGACTTCGGCGAAAGGGCGATTTCGAAATCCTCTCCCCCACCGGTGAGATGGTAGGGGCCAGGCTCGTGGCGTCGGGGGTCCTTGATCCAAAGTTCGGCAAACCGCGCCAAGGCCGTGTTGTGCACCTCGACGAGAGCTTTCTCGGCTTCGGAGCCCCGGATCTCCGACCCGGCAGCGATGAGAACGTGGGCATCGACCGCCGCCTTGAGGTAATCCCCGGCGGCGTCCTCGTGTCGGCCGAGAGACTCATTCCGACGGGCACTCTCCAGCAAGGCGGCGCTGCTTTGGCCGAATTGCGCGACCGCAGCAAAGGGAATCCCCACTGCTTTGCCAAGAAGATTGGCCGAGGCAATGCCGTCGCGGGTGAGTCGACCGCTGTCGGTTTTCACCTTCACCGTAGAGCCACAGGAGCTGAGGAAAAGGAGGGCGAGAATACCAAACACTCCCGAGAGCGGGCGGCAGGGCGAGTCAGAGCGGGCTCCTTCGGATCTCGGGAGGATGGGAATACGGTTCATCGGATCGTGTCTGTGAGTTCTTGGAACCTTCCTGTCGTGTTCAGCAGCGGGAGGAACTAAGGATCGAGAGATCGTTCGTTTGCGCCGTCCTTTCAATCGAATCTTTTGTTCTCGCCTGGAGGACGCAGAATCCACCCCCCCCTTGGAAACTTGCCGTTTCCGGGGCTTACCCTCAGGCATCTCGCGATCCGTTCGACTTCGTTTCCAATACCGTGATCTCGTCGATCTCGAGAGAATGCCGTCCCGCGTTTTGCATCCAGAGCAGCTTGCGTTTGCTCCCGCGAAATCCCGGCCGGGAGAGGGTCTCGCTCCAGCTGTCACCGTCGATGCTGACCTTCACCGTTTGACCGGAGAAAACGAGCTTCACCATGCGCCAGTCGCTCCCGGAAAGGTCTAGCTTCGTCGCCGGGAGGATTTCATTCGTGCGCCAGGCTCCACTCACCGGATCCGCGTCTCGGCCGTTTTTCTGGCGCAGAGGATGGGCAGGATTCTTCGTGTGTCCATCGACCTGCAATTCCACCGCGTTGCGGAGCAGTTTCACGCGAAGCAAATGGTCGACACTGCCGAAACCATCGTCACCATCGACGAAAAACCAGAGCCAACCGCCCTCGCCGGTATGGCGGTAGCGAAAGGTGATCTCCAGGTCCACCCCCGAGACGGGCAAGTAGACCATGGGAGGGTATTTGCCGCCACTTTCACCCCTCGTCACGAGGACGCCGTCACCCACCGAAGTGTTTCTGTTAGGGATCGGCGTCGTGAAGCGGGAGGCGTCGAAGGAGGCATCAAAGGTCTCGGAGAAAGAAAACGGCTCCGCGGCGCCGGTGAGGGAGGCGACGAGAAAAAGAGCGGGAAGGAGACGCATGGGATCTGGGAACGCGGTTTTCCAGACCAAACCCTTTTTTCCGCTCCGGGCAACCCCTACGCGTCGACCGCATGTGCGAGCGAACCCGATCCTGCGCTTGCCGCAGGGTCGGACCTCGGCTCTCATTCTGCCGATGAGCCTCCTCTTTCTTTCCGGAACACGTTCCCTTGCCCGTCCTCGCCTTTTGACTGGCCAAGCCTCTCCTCCGGTCTTTTTTCTTATTCCGTTCCTCTTCGCGATATCGGCTGAACTCCTCGCAAAAGAACCCTACCGGCCGAGTCTCGGCCCCCATCTGCCATCGATCACGGCGCGCTGCGGCGAGTTGACTCTGATGCTGAGACAATCCTCGCAATGGACGCCCGGGCGCATCGACTACCAGGGCATCCCGATGACGACAGAAAAGAGCGCCTACGGCTCGGTCTTCTCTTTTCCCGGAATTGGGTTCATCGGCACGAACCACTTTGAGAACGAACCCGAGGTGCTCACCTCGCTCGACTTTTTCCTCGATGACAAACCCCTCAAAGAACCCGCCGCGGAGCTTTCCGGAGCCCATTTCCGTTTTGTGCGGGAGAGCAGGATCCGCGACTTCAAGATGAGATGCGAGATCACGGTCCAAGCTAACCGCGTCTTTGAAACAACCAGGGTATCCACGGCCAAGGCGGCACCCTTGAAGCTCGTCTACCACTTCATGCATGCCTGGAGCCCGACAGTGGACGCCTACCTTGCCGGATCGGATGAAGCGCCAGAGGAAACCATCGCCGGTCGCTTCCTCGATTCTGTCGAGGAGTCGAGGAAGTTCCACGTGCGCAAGAAAGTCGACTGGATCGCAGTTCGCGAACCTGCCAGCGGACAGTTCGCCGTCTCACGTCTGCTGGAGGCTCCCGACAACGCGCAAAACCTCTCGATGATCTGGAACGTGCCGGGCACCTACCGGAAGTATTACCTAAAATGCTTCGACAACTATACCGTTCCCGCGGGATTCGACGGGACTTGGAGAATGGTGACCGGTTTCGGCGTCGCCGGGAACGATGATTGGGAACCCCAGGCTCGCGCCCTTGCCGCCGAATTGGCGAAGTGACGGACGATCCGTCGCTTGCGCGTCACGAATTTCGCGCCAATCCTCCGCCATGATCAAATTCCTCCACACCCGCATCCGTGTCAGCAACCTCGACCAGACGATCGCCTTCTACGAGACCCTCGGCTTCAAACTGACCCGCCGCACCGACAAATCGCCCGCCGGAAACCAACTCGCCTTCCTCGACCTCGACGGGAACGACCACTTTCTCGAACTGTGCTATTCGCCCGATTTCGAGGTGAAGTTCCCCGAAGATCTCATGCACACCGCCCTCGGCGTCGAGGATATCATGACCTACTGCGACCGCGTCGAAAAGGCCGGGATCCCGATCTGGCCGGCCGACTGGCGCGAAGCGTTTCCGAGCGGCAAGAAGACCAAGATGGCCTTCGTCACCGACCCCGACGGTTACGAGGTGGAGATTCTCGAACGATGAAGGCCAGGGGGACGGGATCCGGCCATGTCCGACTTTCAGGCTCGTTTGATTTTCAGATTTAAGAAGTTTTTAAATTTTCCTTAATAAATTTGCGAATCATTCCCGGGGCCGTTACTTTGGGAGAGTCCTACCCTCTCCCTTCCTGGTCCCATGAAATGCGTCCTTGCCTTCCTTCCCGCGGCCGTGATCGGCATCGCCTTGGTCCTCCTCGCTTCGTGCAACTCCAGCCAGCCCGGCTCCTCGTCGAAAGGACAACTCTGGGAGCGTGAGCTCGGCGCCGTGCAAAACGTTCCCCTGAGCCCGGACGAGGCCCAGAAAGAGCTCAACCTGAAGGTCGATCTCATCCCCGAAGGGAAATACGGACGGCGTCTCTTCCGGGAGATGACGCCGCAATACATCACGATCCACAGCACCCAGAACCCCACCGGCGACGCTTACGCCCACGCCAAGGCCCTGAACCGTGGGGCGCTCCGCGGCGGCGTTTGCGGATACCTTTGCTGGCACTTTACGGTGCAGCAGGACGCCGTGATCCAGCACCTTCCCACGAGCGAGCGGGGCGAGCACGCTGACTTCGACGGTCCGGGAAACCGCTACTCGATCGGCATCGAGATGTGCGAGCACCAGAGCAACGACCAGCTCGAGACGATGGAGCGCACCGCCAAGCTTGCGGCCTCGTTGATGTATCACCACAAGATCCCGATCGAGAATATCCGTGCCCACTACCACTGGCCGCGCGAGGGCTACAACCCGCCCAACAAGGATTGCCCGCATTTCCTCCTCGAGAACGGCCAGCCGGGCACGACTTGGCGTTGGTTTGTTGGCCGGATCCAGCGTCACCACCAGCGCCTCGTCGCCTTCGATGAGGCGGCGCGGGAACAGCGGATGAAAGAGGAGGAATCCAAGCGCCGCAAGCAGATGGTGCAGCGGATCTGGAATGCCGTGTCCGGTCTGGTCGGGCTCGGTTGATGCTCCGGACGTTCCCGTGCGTTTGCGTTTGCAACGAGCTTGGGTAAGCTTCCGCAAGCTCTCTCCAGACCCGAAGACCCGGTCTCACCATGACGCGAATAATCCTCCTCATCGTCGCCTTCGCCGCCTCCGCACTCGCGACGGCTCCCCGCGAGGCAGCTGCCGCGCTCGATCCCAACGATGAATACCTCATCGTCTCGGGTGGCCCGTCCCTCGTCTCGCTGGAGTCCTACCGCCGCGAGGCTCACCGCCACGACCGCTGGTGGGGCAATTTCATTCGTACCGCCCGCATCCGCATCGAGCAGCTCCAGAAGGCAAGCAATGGGGCCGTGAACATCACCTGGCTTGTCTACCGTCCCGGCTACGAAACCCGCCAGACCGAAGACGCTCAGCCGCTCATCTCGAACATTGAGAGCGTGCGCGACAAATACAAGATCCGCTTGGTCTGGTTCAGCAACGCGGACGAGGTGATCCATTACTTGAACTCCGGACAAGACCGCAGCTCGGTGAAGGTCTCGGGATTCGAGTTTTTCGGGCACTCGAACAAATACTGTTTCGTCTTTGACTACAGCAATCACATCCTCGGTGCTTCGCGTGCCTTTCTTCACCAGAGCGACCTGAAGAAGATCAATCGCAAGGTCTTCGCGCGTGGCGCCTACTGCAAGAGCTGGGGCTGCCATAGCGGAGAATCCTTCACCGCCGAGTGGAAACGCGTCACGGGAGTGAAGATGATCGGAGCCATCGGAAAGACCGATTATTCCGCCACCTGGCAGGGGACCCTGCCCTTCGTTTCACCAGGGGGTCGTTGGTCGAGTTGATTTTTCTGCAACATTTTCCGTAACATTAAGGTGAAATCCGCGGATTTCGTGGTCTTCTTTCGGGACTCACGGAATCCTCCAGAAGACTCTCACCGATGCAGTTCGACGAACTTTCCCAGCTCCACGCGCTACCCTTCTTTGAACTGATCCAGCGCTCGCGCGAGGTTCACGAGGCGAACTGGCCCGAAAACGAGGTGCAACTCTGCACCCTCCTCAGCATCAAGACCGGAGGCTGCTCGGAAGATTGCTCCTACTGCGCCCAGTCGGCCCGCTACTCCACGGGAGTGGCGGCGGAGCGACTCATGGAAAAAGACGAGATCCTCGAACGGGCCCGCCTCGCCCGCGAGCAAGGCTCGACCCGCTTCTGCATGGGCGCTGCCTGGAAAGGCGTGAAGGAGGGAACAAAGCGTTTTGATCAAGTCCTCGACATCGTCTCGAGTGTCAGCGAACTCGGCATGGAGGTCTGCACCACCCTCGGAGAACTCGGGCCGGTCGAGGCCGTGAAGCTTAAGGAGGCCGGTGTCACCGCTTACAATCACAATCTCGACACCTCTCCCGAGCATTACACGAACATCGTCTCGACCCACACCTATCAGGACCGCCTCAACACCCTCCGGCATGTGCAGGACGCAGGCATGTCGGTCTGCTCGGGCGGGATTCTCGGTCTGGGCGAAACAACCGAAGACCGTCTCCGCATGCTGGAGATTCTCAGCCAATTCAATCCCCAGCCCGAGAGCGTGCCGATCAATTCGCTCGTCCCCATACCGGGCACACCGCTCGCCGAGTCGCAGGGCGTCGATTCCTTCGAAGTCGTTCGCATGATCGCCCTCGCCCGCATCGCCATTCCGCGGGCGAAGGTCCGTCTCTCCGCTGGCCGAAAGCAGATGAGCGAAGAGCTTCAGGCCCTCTGCTTCTTCGCCGGAGCAAATTCGATCTTCTACGGCGACAAACTCCTGACCACTGGCAACCCCCAGTCCGAAGCCGACCTCAACCTCCTCCGCAAACTCGGCCTGCAGCCCCAAAAGCCGAATCGCGACCTCACCGCCCCCGAGGCGGAATCGTGCCGTCCCTTGGCTCCGGCCTTGGCTTGAGTCCATCGCTCCCGAGGAGCGCATCCAATGAAATGGCGTTGTCTCGACCGCACCCTCGATCTTTCCCGCCACGGCGAGATCATGGGGATCGTCAATGTCACGCCCGACTCGTTCTCCGACGGCGGGCTTTTCGCCACGGTCGATGCGGCGTTGGAGCAGGCAAGACGACTCATTGCCGAGGGAGCCGCTCTTATCGACATCGGCGGCGAGTCGACGCGACCGGGAGCCGCAGAGGTCGACGAAGCTGAGGAGCTCCAACGCGTCCTCCCGGTGATTTCGCAGCTCGCCGCAGAGCATCCCGATACGATTCTCTCGATCGACACCTGCAAGGCGGGCGTGGCCGCCGCTGCGGTCGCCGCCGGCGCCCGGATCATCAACGATGTGCGGGGCTTCCGCGATGCAGAGATGGTGAGGGTCGCGGCGGAGAGCGGAGCGGGGCTCGTCGTGATGCACATGTCCGGCACCCCGCGCACGATGCAGTCTGCCCCGGCCTACGCTGATCTCCATGGCGAGATCACCGGCTTTTTCCGTGGCCGTCTTGACGCGCTGATCGCCGCCGGGGTCGCTGCGGAGGCGATCGTTTTCGATCCCGGCATCGGATTCGGAAAAACCCTCGACCACAATCTTTCGATTCTTCGCGAGCTCGACCGCTACACCATCGCCGACCGGCCCATCCTCCTCGGGGTCTCACGCAAATCCTTCCTCGCGAAGGTGACCGGATCCGACCGGATCGAGGATCGCGCCTGGGGCACCGTGGCCATCACGGCGCATGCCCGCGAGCTGGGCACCCGTCTCCATCGCGTCCACGAGGTGAAATCGAATCTCGAGGCCCTCCGCATGACCGAGGCGATTCTCGATGGCGTCCTCGATTAGCCCGTTTGCTGGACAACGGTCGGCCGTCTTTCTGTCCTGATCCCGGTGGCAACCCGGTTCACTGGTGGACGAGATAGAGTTTCCAAACGGTGACCTCAGCGACCGATTCGGGATCACCGCTTTTAGGAGACTCGGATTCGTAGACAACGCCGACGCGGAACTGCAGACCCGAGGCCTCGAGAGGCCATTCGGCGATTTGATCAATGCCGGACCTCAGTCTGACGCGCCCTTTGTCGACGAGGATCGTCCATTCCAAGGGCCTTCCCGCGACGTAGGTTTCCTCGAGGAGGAGGGGCTCCATACCCGTTCGGGACATCACGATCTTTCCCATCTCGTGTCGCATCGCGAAGGCTTCACCCCCCTCGCCCCAGACCGAGACGGCCGTGACGGGAGAGCCGTCTTCGGGCAGGCGAGTGAAGGCGAGGGTCGCCGAGAAACGGTGGATCCTGCCATCCCTCGTGCTCCAAGAAGCGGGCTCTTTGGTGCCCTCTTTCAACTCGTGCATCTCACAGCGCGGATGAGCAGCGCCCTCCATCAGCGCGTCGCCGCAGCGAGTTCGGAAGACGATCGCCTCGCCCGGTTTGTCGATATGGAAAAACGCCGGGTCCTCGAAGTTGCGCAGCAAGGGCATCGCCACGACATCGGTGCCGCCGTCGCCATCGTCGTCGAGCGGTATCTGAAGGGCGAACTGGTCGAGATCAAAGACGTCGCCGGCGAATTTTTTCTGGATCAAAGGCGCGGGCGGGCCGGCAAGCGCAGACTTTTCGGGAGACCCGGCCCGCGCCGCCGTATCCTCGGCAGCCACCGCCAGCGTGATGGCGACGAACACGCCAGGAGTGGAAATGAGGCCGCCTCGTTTCAAAGTCGCCGCCATTCGTGACCACCTTGTTCGAGGAGTTCGTCGGCTTCCTTCGGCCCCCACGACCCGGCGGGATATTCGGCCATCTTCGGCGGGTTGGGCGACTGGTGCCAAGCCTCCTCGATCTGGTCGACGTATTGCCACGCGGTCTCGACTTCGTCTTTCCGGGCAAAGAGGGTCGCATCACCTGCCATCGCATCGAGAAGGAGGCGCTCGTAGGCCTCGGGACTACCCTTGCCGAAACTCGTCTGGTAGAGGAAATCCATTTTCACCGCCTGCAGGGTCGCGGCGGGACCGGGACGCTTCGAGCGGATTCCCAGGGAAATACCCTCGTTCGGCTGGATGCGAATCACGAGAACGTTCCCCGGCATGGCCTCGGAGCCCGGGGCGGCATTGAAGAGTACCTTGGGCGCGTCCTTGAAGTGAATCGAGATTTCCGTGCCCTTGCGCGGGAGGCGCTTGCCCATGCGCATGTAAAAGGGCACTCCGGCCCAGCGCCAGTTGTCGATCATGATCCTCAGGGCGACGTAGCTCTCCGTCATGGAGCCGGGATTGACCCGATCCTCGCGACGGTAACCTGGCACCTCGACACCATTCACCGTCCCGGCGGTGTATTGGGCACGCACGACATTGGCGGCCACGGCATCGACGCTGCGGAAGGGGCGCAGGGATTTCAGCACCTTTACCTTTTCGTCACGGACCCCGTCGGCGGAGAGATCGGCGGGTGGCTCCATCGCGACGAGGCTGAGGAGCTGGAGGAGATGATTCTGCACCATATCGCGCATCGCCCCAGACTTGTCGTAATAGCCACCGCGGCCGCCCTCCATGCCGAGATGCTCGGCACAGGTGATCTGGACGTGGTCGATGAAGCGGTTGTTCCAAAGCACTTCGAAAAGCTGGTTGGCGAAGCGCAACACCATGATGTTCTGCGCGGTTTCCTTGCCGAGATAGTGGTCGATGCGGTAGGTGTGCTCTTCGGCGAAGGTGTCGTTGACGACCTGATTGAGGTGCTGGGCCGTGGCGAGGTCGGTGCCGAAGGGCTTCTCGACAACGGCGCGGCACCAGCCGTTCCTGGCATGATTCAACCCGGACTGGCGGAGGTGGAGGAGGATGTCGTCGAAAAACTCGGGGGCCGAGGCGAGGTAGTAAAGTCGGTTGGGACTCGCCCCGTCCGCTTCCATCTCATCGAGGCGCTTCTTCAGCGCGAGGTATCCCTCGTGGTCACTGAACTCGCTGGTGTGGTAGCTGATATTCTGGGAAAAGCGGGCCCATAGATCATCGTTGTGCCCCTGGCGGGACACCTCGCGGTTCAACTCTTCAAGACCCTGACGGAACTCCTCATCGGACTTTTCACGGCGGGCAACACCGACGACCCGGAGGCCCGCCGGCAGATCGCCATCCGCGGCAAGGTTGTAGAGCGCGGGAATGAGCTTGCGGTGGGTGAGGTCACCCGTTGCTCCAAAGATCACGAGAATGCAGGACTCCGGATGATTCCGGAGACTGAGGTCGGCTTCTCGAAAGGGGTTTTCTTCCATCAAAGCAATGAACCAGCAAATTCCCGCCCATTGCAAACGAATTGAACCGGCGCGAAGTGATGAGGCCTGCGCATGATGGTGATCGGTGAACCGCATTCACTCTGCCGCGAGTCGGTCGATCCGCGGAGTCTCGTAGTAGCCACTCCCTCGACATCCAAGGTCCGTGCAGCCGGGTGCTGGAGGCGATGAAGATGGAAATCGCGATTCCTTCACCCGGATCGGGAATCATTGAAGCGGTCTTCGTTTCCGAGGGCAGCGCGGTGAAACCCGGCCAGGCTCTAATGGCGCTGAGGGAAGTCGTCGACAGTTGCTGATCTTCCGGTTTCGCAAGAGGCCTTCCTCCTCCGGGATTCCCGATTGACCTCGCCATGATCGGCCGCCACACTAATCGCCGTCCGTTAGTTCCCATGAACCGACTTACCTCTTCCCTTCTCCAGAAGGTCATCGGTTTCGTTTTCGCTTGGGGTCTTTCCCCAAATCCTCCCGGGGCTTCGAGCGCCGCGGAGGTCTTCTCTCCGGTCGTCGGATTCATGAAGTTCGATTGTCTGGCCGACTCCGACACGGTCGTCTCGGCCCCCTTCCACCCGGCTCCACGATGGGCTGGTTGCGCCGCCGGAAGCCCGACCGACCAAGGTGGCGGCAAGGCGCGTCTTGCGCTGAAAGATTCCCCGTCTTTTGCCGCGGAAGAACTGACGGGCACCCCGCATTTTCTTTACTGTCGAGATGCTGCGGGAGTCCATCGCGGTCGTCACTTCCTCATTGTCCAACATGGAGCTGACACCGTCGATGTCATGGCGAGTCTCGCCGATCTGGGATCGCTCACCACCAATGGCCTGGTTTCCGTGATTCCCGCGTGGACGCTCGACACCCTTCTACCTCCGGACAGTCAGACAACGCTGCACGCTTCGGCCGGACCCCTCGCGACCGAGCGAATCTCGGAACTTCTCTTTTTCGACACCGCAACAGCGGGCACCTCGCTCGCGCCCTCGCGGCGCTTCTATGTCACGGACACCGCTTGGTATGAAGTCGGAAGTTTCGCCGAGGCCGGCGACACCGTCATCGAGCCGGGACAGGCGTTCATCATCCGCCATCCCGCCGGTGTCGCCCTGACGACTTTTGTTCCCAATCAACAGGTCTACGGCGGACCCGTCTCGGTCATGATCGGGGGATCGGGCTCCGACAAAGGCCGCGATACCATGATTGGCCTGCCCCGACCCGTTTCGATCACCCTCGATGATCTCGACTTTGCCCCGGGTCAATTCGTAGAGAGCGCGTCGACCGCGCCCGGCGATCGCAAAGACCAACTCCTCGTGTTCGACAATACCGAGGCCCTGCGCAACAAACAGCCGGACGCGGTCTATTTCCGCAGCGGCGGCCAATGGCTGCGCGCTGAGTCCGGTTTTCCTGCTGCGGGCAACCGAATCATCGAGCCGTCAGCTGGGTTGCTGGTGCGGCGGGCGGGCGTCAGCGGAGCCGCTCCGATTCTCTGGGTGAACTTCCCGACCTACGACGTGACAGCCCCATGAGGTTGATTGACCGCCCTCGAGATGAAATCACTTTCTCTTTCCTGTTGCGCCCTCGCCCTCGCGCTTCCTGCCTCGGCCACGGTCTCGATTGAATTCCAACTCGGTGGCATCGACGTGCCGGCGGGTTCGATCGGTGTCCTCGTCGCGGACGCCGATGGAGACCGGGATTTCACCTCGCCTGCGGAGGCCGAGGGAGCTCTGCTCTCGTCCGGAGAAATGATCCGGGGTGACGTGATCATCGCGGTGTTCTTGCCATCAGGACTTCCCGATTGGGGAACGCAGAAGGGCTTTGCCGCGCACACGGCCGTGCTCGACTACGCCGACCTCGGGATCGCCGAAGGGGACGCCCTGATGCTCCACATCTTCCCCCAACGGATCGAGGGACAGTCGCTCCGGGCGGGTGAGCCGCATCTTTCCTATCGCACAGACGAGATCGGTCAGCTCACCTCCAACAGCACGATGGGCTTTTCCTTGCCTGCGGACGGCGGCGCGCACCTCCTCGCGGTGATCGGCCCGGATCGGCAGGGCAATGCCGACCTTTCTTCCCTGGATCTGAGGGATCTCCCTTACGACGTGGGAAGCGGGTCCTTCGACCGCACGCTTGAGACTCTGACCGCCCGCCACACCTACCACTTTGAATTAGGGGCTTCCGGCTTCCTGAGTCTCGATGGCATCGGGGGCAACGGACTGGTTGTGCAGCTCATCGGCCCCGATGGACAAGCGGTTTATACGGGAGGGGGAGCCGAGTTCAGCCTTTACGACACGCTCGCCTCAGGTCTTTACACCCTCGTTTTGTCCCGCGAGAGCGGCGGCAGCGGCGAGCTCGCCTACGAACTGGATTTCGCGAACTCGGATGTTCGTTTTGTCATCCCGGACGTTGCCGTCGGCGCGGGCCTCACCTCGCTCACCGGAAGCAACCTGCTCAATGGCTTGGCGGGACAGTCAATTTCCCTCACCTCGATGAAAGCCAATCCGGGCTCCGGTTATGCGACCATCGTAAACCGCGGACGGCTCCTCGACACGATCGCTGTTCGCGGCTCCGCGGGCAGCACTCTCTGCGGCATCGCCTACTTCGATGGTGCCGCCAATGTCACCGCCGGATTGGTGACAGGCGGCTACCGGACTCCGGAAATTTCCGAGGGAGACGCGGGAACCGCCCTGCGGGTTCAGTTCTCTCCCAAGAAGAACAAGCTGACGAAAAAGAAGGGCAAGCGCACAAAGGTCCTGAAGAAAACGTTTTCGACCCTCGTTCGAGCGAACTCGACTCTGGGCCCACCGTCGATGGATGCAGCCTCGATTCGGATGCAGACCCGATAGCCCGGGGCAGCGGAGTAATGCCGTGAGGCCTCGCCGGTTGACGTGCCCGGCATGGGTCGGAGATTGAAAAAGCCCTCCGGAAGCCTTAGAGAAGTTTCCCAACCGACATGAAAAAACGCCAACTCCTCGCCCTCGCTTTCAGCGCCGCCCTGATTCCACCTCTTTGCCACGCCGCCGAGCAGTTCGCCGCGACGGCTGATCCGGCCGAGGCTGCGAAAGATCCCGATTTTTCCATCCAAGGGGAATACACCGGCAACACGCCCGACGGCGTCGTGGGGGTGCAGGTCATTGCGCTGGGCGATGGTCAGTTCGAAGCGGTGCTCTCAAAGGGCGGTCTTCCCGGCGATGGCTGGAACGGCGAAAAACCGCGCGGCTCAACACCGGGCAAACGGGCTGAAGATGGGAGTGTCACCTTCCACAAGGAAGAGTGGACTGCGGTCCTGAAAAACGGCAGGATCACGGCGACGACCTCCGCGGACGCGAGCCTCACCGTCCTTCTCGATCGCGTCGAGCGGGAGAGTCCAACCTTGGGTGCCAAGGCTCCCGAGGGTGCGATCGTGCTCTTCGACGGTTCGACCGAGTCTGCCAAGAACTGGAAAGGCGCGAAGCTCGATGGGGATCTCCTATGCGAAGGCATCTCCTCGGTGGAGGAGTTTGGCGATTTCTCCCTTCACCTCGAGTTCCGGCTTCCGTGGATGCCGAAGGCGAGAGGTCAGGCACGGGGCAACAGCGGGCTCTACCTCGGAGGTCGATACGAGGTGCAGATGCTCGACAGCTTCGGCCTCGCTGGGGTGGATAACGAGTGCGGGGGCATCTACAAGACGGCCGAACCTCTCCAGAATCTCTGCTACCCTCCCCTCCGGTGGCAGACCTACGATGTCGAATTCACCGCTGCGAGGTTTGACGATGTGGGAACCAAGATCGCAAATGCCAAGGCGACCGTGAAACACAATGGCTTTGTCATTCACGAGAATCTGGAACTCCCCGCACCCACCGGCGGAGCTCAGAAAAAGGACGAAAAGGGCCCCGGGCCCCTTCATCTTCAGAATCACGGCAATCCGGTCCGTTACCGCAACATTTGGCTGCTGAAGAAGTGATCTTTGGGCCGCGCTCCCACGGAATTCACAATCATGGCTCCGGAGGGCTCCACCGCGACCGCACACATCCGGTCGGAGGTCATCCGCCTCGTCGCGGAGATTCCGAAGAGTCGGTTCACCACCTACGGATCGATTGCCAATCATCTGAGTGTGAACCCGCGTCACGTCGCCTCTTTTCTCGCCCGCCTCAGCGGGGAGGAGGCCGCCGCGCTGCCATGGCACCGCGTCGTCGCAGCCGAGGCGAGGATCAGCCGCGGGATGGCGGGGGATCTGCGCGTGGAGCAGCAGGCGCGACTCGAGGCCGAAGGAATGCGGATCGATCCCAAGGGATTCATCCTCGATCCCGATCGGTTTTTCCACGTCGTCGGTCCGAAAAGCGAAATCAGGCGGGGCTTGGATTAGGGTTTTGTCAGGACCTCGGAAGGCGGCGCGCGATCTCAGCGATTTGCGCGGTGTGAATCCCGAGATGGGTGGCGGACAGGGCGTGCCAGCCCGCCGCATCGAGGGGGCCGAACCAGGGATGGGGAAAACTTAGCGCTGTCTTCAGATCGGCGATCCCGGCGACCACGGCGACAAGATCGTCACACGAGGCCTCGTAGGTGGCCTCGATTTCGGGACCTGCCCCGGGCGTGGGTTTCACCGCCGCGGTATCCGCCTTTCCGGGTGGGATCTTTCCGGCGGCGAGGGTCGCGATGAATCCGGCGAAGGCCTCATTGGTGATACGGAGGTGGTCGAGGGTCATCCACACCGACCAGTGGCGGCTGCTGTCCTCGAGACCGCGCAGTCGCGGAATGAGAACACGACACCCGCGCTCAGCCTCCGGGATCACTGCGACGAGGTCGCGGATGGCAGCCCGCTCAAGCGCAAACTGCCGGGAAAAACCTTTCCGCGAACCGAACCGACGTTTCCAGGCGAAGAGCCTCCGGGCGATGAAAAGTTCGAAGCCGGGCAAACCGGCTCCGGGGGCGTCGAGTTGAGGCTCAGGCAATTCGGTCATGAAGGAATCTCCGAAAATACTTGCAAACCGCAAGTGAAAATGCTTTTGGATTGAAAGTAATTTTCCCGAAAAATTCCCATGCCCCGACGCACCGAGTCTTCCAAACCCAAATCTGGGGGACCAGCCTCCCGCCGTTCTCCTTGTCCGGTGGCCTGTGCCCTCGATCTTTTTGGCGATCGCTGGACCCTGCTCGTAATCCGCGATCTCTTTCTGGGGAAGACCCGTTTCAAGGACTTCTGCGCCGCCCCCGAAGGCATCCCGACCAACCTCCTCAGCGACCGCCTCGAACGGCTTTCAGAGGGCGGATTGATCTCGCGGGTGCCACTCGAAGGAGGCAAACGCTTCGGCTATGAGCTGACGAAAAAGGGGGAAGCCCTGAAACCCGTCCTCCTCGCGATGATGGAGTGGGGCTTGCGTTGGGAGGAGGGCACCCGAGCCGACCTTTGGAACCGGAATTGAGAAGTGAATCGTCGCGCGGAGCGATCGTCGGCTTTTTCCAAAGGTAGGGACGCGGCGGAAGCTGGGGGCGGTGGCTTCGTCGTGCAACGGGAAGGGATGCGGGGTAGTCATGGGCGGGGTCGCATCATTCCTGCGATCACCCGCTTGGGCCATCGCCCTACCGAACCCAACCGAGGCACGGGCACTCACTCCTGCTCGACCCGGTCCAGGAGGATCTTCAAAGCCCCGCCTGAGCAGGCGATTTCGAGGATGAGACAGACAAGCGAACCGCCCTTGAAGAGGAGGGCGGAAAAAAAGGCGATCCATCCGGTGAGGTTCGCCTGGAGCATCACCGCGACCATGGCGACGACACAGAGGAGGATGCTGATGGCACCCAGCAACTGCACCCAGCGGATGAGAGCGAGGCGCTTGCGCATATTGTCGATCTGAGCGCGGAGGCAGTCGTCGTGACGCTCTACCCAGTCGCGATGCAGTTGGCGAACGAGCGCGGCGAGGTGGAGAAAGCGGTTGGTGTAGGCTAGAAAAAGTAGGCTAACCGCGGGGAAAAGCAGGGCCGGTGTGGAGATGGTGAGCGGGATCATGACCTCTCATTCTCCCACCCGCAACACCCCGCCCGAGAGGATCTTCGCGCGCAGACCGCCCTTCCCGCGCAGAGCCTTTTCGGCCCCGGGGGCAAAGGCCTCGTTCATCCAAAGGCAGGGTTTGGACTCTTCGGTGCCGAGAAAACGCACGCCATTGATCTCGAACTCTTCGCCGATGAGATCGTTGAGATCGTAGCCCGCAACGATGACGTTCCGCCGATAGACATCCGGACCCTTGTCGAAGACGGCGAACTCGTCGCAAAGGCGAAGGTGGGTTTCAATCTCAAAGAAGGTGATCTGGCCCTTGAAGTCGGGCTTGTGATCGAAGTAGCGGTCTCCCCGGATCCCGCTGCCGGCAACGCATTCGATCCCGGGGACCTCGACAACGGGATTCGTCCCCGCCGGACCGCCGAAGTGGCCGACGAAATTGTGAGCTGGGGAAATGAAGAGATGCCGGATTTCCACGGCGAAGGTTACGCGGACAAAGGCGGCTTGGCAATGGGAGCTCAACAATCTCCCGCGCCCGCCTCATCCCCCATCCCATCACTCGAATCGCCGCGCCAAAGGACCTTTGCGGACGGCAAGAAGGAGGCGAAAGAAGGAACAGGAGGATGGGCGGCTTACAAATCCCCACTGGAATTCCGCACGGTAACGGATAGGGTCCCGGGTCCCAGCCAAACCCTTCTATCTTATGGCCAAAGCCCCTCAAAACGCGATCTCCCCGACCCGCGAGGAGAATTTTCCCGAATGGTATCAGCAGGTCGTGCGCGCCGCCGACCTCGCCGAAAACTCGGAGGTGCGAGGTTGCATGGTGATCAAGCCGTGGGGGTATGGTCTCTGGGAGCAGATCCAGCGCCAACTCGACGCTTGGTTCAAGGCGACCGGTCACAAAAATGCCTATTTTCCCCTGCTGATCCCGGTGAGCTACCTCGAGAAGGAAGCGACCCACGTGGAAGGTTTCGCCACCGAATGCGCCGTCGTCACCCATCACCGTCTCGAGCTGAAAGACGGCAAGATGGTGCCATCGGGTGAGCTGACGGAACCCTACGTGATTCGCCCCACCTCCGAGACCATTATCGGCGCCGCGTTCGCACGATGGGTGCAGAGTTACCGCGACCTGCCTCTTCTCATCAATCAGTGGGCCAACGTGATGCGCTGGGAAATGCGTCCGCGCCTCTTCCTCCGCACGGCCGAGTTCCTCTGGCAGGAGGGCCACACCGCCCACGAGACCGCCGAAGAGGCGATGGAGGAAGCGAAGAAGATGCACGACGTCTACGAGCGCTTCCTCACCGACCACCTCGCCGTGCCGGTGATCGCGGGGGAAAAGACCCAAGCCGAACGTTTTCCCGGGGCACTCAACACCTTCACGGTCGAGGCGATGGTGCAGGACCGCAAGGCGATCCAAGCCGGCACCTCGCACTTCCTCGGACAGAATTTCTCGAAGGCCGCCGGGATCGAATTCGAGGGCCGCGAGAGCAGGCGCGAGTTCGCCTGGACGACGAGCTGGGGCGTGAGCACGCGACTGATCGGCACGCTTCTGATGGCACACTCCGATGACGACGGACTCATCCTGCCGCCGCGGGTCGCTCCGACTCACGTCATGATCCTGCCGGTGACGCCTAAGCCCGAGCACGAAGGCCCGATCCTCGAAGCCTGCGCCAAACTCGCTGCGGAGCTTTCCACCCAGACCTTCCATGGCGATGCCGTGCGTGTCGAGGTCGACCAGCGCGACCTCGGTGGCGGTGTCAAGAACTGGGAATGGATCAAGAAGGGCGTGCCCGTCCGAATCGAGATCGGCCCGCGCGACCTCGAGAGCGGTTCCGTCGCCCTCACCCGCCGGGATCAATCGCCGAAGGACAAGCAGTTCCTCCCCTCGGCCGACGCGGTCGCCGCGATCACGAAGATCCTGCAGGATATTCAGGACTCGCTTCTGGCCCGGGCGGTCGCCTTCCGCGATGCCAACCTCGTGGAGATCACCGCCATGGAGGAATTCCGGAAATTCTTCACGCCCCTCAACAAGGAGCAGCCGGAGATCCACGGAGGTTTCGCCCTCGTGCACTGGGCCGGATCCTCGGAGGACGAGGAGGCCCTCAAGCAGGAGATGCGGATCACGGTGCGCTGCATCCCCAAGGACGCCGCGATGCGCGGCGGACCGGGCACCTGTATCCTCACCGGCAAGCCGGCCGAGGGAAGGGTGATCTTTGCAAAAAGCTACTGAGTCCGACCGACCGAAGCGATGCGCCCTCCCATCTGCGACTTCTGCCACCGCGATAGCCGCGATCATCCGGAAGTGGAGTTCAGCCTCGTCTCGTTCCAAAACCGCGAGCGTCTCGAGCAACCGGGACATCCGGAAGGATTGCTGTGGTTCTGTCGCGACCACCTCGAACGAGCGCGGGCTCTTTCGCATCTGGATTCCCACGAGGCTCTGCAACGCATGCGGGAAGAGGGCTGATCGCCACGCGACAAGGCGGCGCCACCGCGTCCGGGGGGGCGTGGAAAAAGGACGCCGTTTTGTAACTGGACCACACCCCGAATGTCCGTAGAGTCCGGACATGCGAATCCAAGTCGGCAAAGACGTCATCGAGGTGAAGATTCCCTCGTTTTTCGGAGGCAAAACTCTCGCCCTGCTAGCCGCGGTTCTACTTGGAGTGATCGGCGCGGGTGGCGCCTTCTACACGGTTGAGGTCGAGGAGGCCGGTGTCGTCCTCCGTTTCGGCAAGCACCTCAAGACGGTTCCTCCGGGCCTTCACTTCAAGCTCCCCTTCGGGATCGATCAGGTCACGACAGTGCAGGTGACTCGCCAACTAAAACAGGAATTCGGTTTCGGCACAGAAGGAAACACCAACCCCTACCAGTGGAGTTCACCAGATGAGTTCGGGTTCGAGCGGAACATGGTGACCGGAGATTTGAATTCCGTGCTGGTCGACTGGGTCGTGCAATACCGCATCACCGAGCCCGAAAAATACCTCTTCCGAGTACGAAACGCCGATACGACGCTTCGCCACGCCAGCGAGTCGGTGATGCGCCAGGTCGTCGGCGATCGCACCGTTGACGAAGTCATCACCGTCGGGCGGCAGGAAATCGAGACCGAGAGCAGTGCGAAACTTCGCGACCTTGTCAATCTCTACGGTCTCGGTATCACCATCGACCAGGTGCAACTCAAGGATGTCGATCCGCCCGAGCCGGTCCAATCCTCCTTCAACGAAGTCAACAGCGCCCAACAGGAGCGCGAAAAGGCCATCAACATCGCCAACGGGGAATACAACCGCGACGTGCCCAAGGCCAGCGGTGAGGCCGAGAAGATGATCAGCGAAGCCGAAGGCTACGCAACCCAGAGGGTCAACGAGGCCGAAGGCAACGTGGCCCGCTTCACTGCGCTCTTCGCCGAATACGAAAAGGCCCCCGAGATCACCCGTCGACGCCTTTACCTCGAGACGATGGAATTGGTCCTGCCCGGTCTCGGCGGTGTCATCATTCTCGACGAGGAGGCCAGCCAGGTGCTGCCTTTCCTTCCTCTGAATCCCGCGGCCCGCCAGACGGCACAACCCTGACCCTCACTCACCGATCCTCCACTCTCATGAAAAAATCCGGATTCGGCTGCGTTGTCGCCCTGACCGCCCTGCTTGCCCTGCTCATCATCTCGGGCGCGTTTTATACCGTCAATGAGACCGAACAGGCCATTGTCACGCAGTTTGGCAAACCCGTTGGCGACCCGATCGTCGAGCCGGGGCTCAAGTTCAAAGTGCCCTTCCTCCAGAAGGTGAACTTCTTCGAGCGCCGCATCCTCGAATGGGATGGCACCACCACGGAGATGCCGACGAAGGACAAATCCTACATCGGAGTGGACACCTACGCCCGCTGGACCATCACCGATCCCCTTCGCTTTTTCGAAAAACTTCGCGACGAACGCACCGCCCAGACCCGTCTCGATGACATTCTTGGTTCGGAGACCCGCAACACAATTGCCCGGCACGAATTGATCGAAGTCATCCGCACGACCAAAGACCGCAAACCCGCCGTCGACGCCGAACTCGCCGAGGCGGCCAAGAGCGGCACGGTGGGTGTCCTCATCCCGATTCGCAAAGGTCGCACCCTCTTGGAAAAAGAGATCTTCGACACCGCGAAACCCAAGCTCGCCGAGTTTGGGGTGGACCTGCTCGATATCCGCTTCAAGCGGATCAACTACAATGAAGAAGTCCAAGCGCGCATTTACGAGCGCATGGTGTCGGAGCGGCAGCAGATCGCTGAGCGTTTTCGTTCCGAGGGTGCCGGAGAGGCCGCGAAAATCCTCGGTGACAAGGAAAAGGAACTCCGCCGGATCGAATCCGAGGCCTACAAGATCGTGGAGACAACCCGGGGCGAAGCGGACGCGAAGGCCTCGCAGATTTACGCCAACGCCTTCAACCGTTCGCCCGAGGCGGCCGAGTTTTACGAGTTCATGCGGACTCTTGAACTCTATCAGAAAACCCTGAACGACAGCACCGCCGTCTTCACGACCGATAGCGATCTCTTCAAGTATCTCAAGGCGGTGAAGCCGCTCAATCCGAGCAGTTCGGTGGAAGGGGTGGCTCCTCCTGCCCCCGCTCCGTGAGGTCGCTCGGTGCGGTCCAGATCACGCGGCGGCGTGGCGTTGGCGATCGAGAGTTTCCCTCAACATCTCGGCCATGGCACCGAAACTGTAGGGCTTCTGCACGAAGCCGTCCGGACAGGCGCCACAGTCCCGGGTGAACTCGCTCAGGTCAACGAGGTAGCCGCTGCAAATGAGCACCGGCAACCCGGGCAACCGCTCGTGGAGACGGGCGAAGGTCTCCTTGCCGGATAGATTCGGCATCGAAAGGTCGAGGAGGACAAGGCTGATCGATTCCCCCCTGGCCTCGCAAATCTCGAGGGCCTCGAGTCCGTCGGCCGCCTCGAGGACCTCATAGCCGAGCTTGGTGAGAAGGGTCCGCCCGATCCGCCGCACGAGGGCCTCGTCGTCGACGAGGAGGATGGTTTCGCCTCTCCGCGCCGGGGCGAGCTGCGGCTCAGCCGCCGGTGCGGCCGAAAGCGCCGAAGTATCCCCGGCCTCCGCCGCCTTGCTGCGGGGCAGATAAATGTCGAAGCGGGTTCCCTTACCGGGTTCGGATTGGAAATCGATCCATCCGCCCAGCTGCTTGACGATCCCGAACGAAGTGGCGAGGCCCAAACCGGTCCCCTTTCCAGGCTCCTTGGTGGTGAAGAAAGGTTCGAAGATCTTGCCTTGGACCGCGAGCGGTATGCCGACTCCCTCATCCTCGACGCTGAGGCAGACGAAGTCCCCGGGCGCGATCTCGGGATGGGCGCGGAGGTCGATAGCGGAAAGTTCCCGATTTTTTGAACGCAGGTAGAGGTGTCCGCCTTGCGGCATCGCATCCTTCGCGTTGACCGCCATGTTCATGAAGACCTGGCCCAGCATGCCCACGTCGGCCATGACTCTCCATGGCGTCTCATTGAGGTCGAGCTCGATTTGGATGCGTCGGTCGATGGTGGCGGCGAGGATGTCGCGCACCTCCGAGAGGACGAGGTTCGCATTGCAGGGCTTGAGATCCATGCGGCTTCGACGGGAGAAGCCGAGGAGCTGCTTGACGAGATCCGTCGCCCGCTCGCCCGCCTTGATCGCATGATTGAGGCTTTCCCTGGCTTCGCTACCGCCTTCGTCGCCCAAATCCATCTTGACCAGCGCGAGATTCCCGAGGACCCCGGCGAGCAGATTGTTGAAGTCGTGGGCGATACCGCCGGCGAGTTGGCCAACCGCCTCCATCTTCTGCGATTGCCGCAGCCCCTCTTCGAGCTGGCGTTGCTCCGTGAGATCCTGAAGGCTCCAGACCCTGCCGATCAGGTTTCCCCGTCGGTCCTGAATGGGTGCTGAGTAGACCTGAAGAACGCGCTTTTCAGCGGATCCGATCGTGACTTCCTGATCGATGATGCCGCCGCCCGCCCGGGTTTCCCGCCACGCCTCCGCCATCGCCGGAGGGATGCCGCCTTCCGATTCAAAGGCAGCGAGAATCTCGTTGGACGAGACGGCGGACAGGTGGTCTGGAGGAGCGCCGAGAAAGGCAAGGAAAAGCCCGTTCACCACCGAGACACCTCCCTCGAGGTCCTCGACGAGGAATCCATTCTTGGTACTGCTGATCGCCGCCTGAAGGCGGGCGTTGGCTCGCTCGAGTTCGGATTGGCTCAGATGAAGGCTCTCAGTGCGCGACGCGACGAGCTTTTCAAGACTTTCGCGGTGATCAGCGATTTCACCGACCATCCGGTTGAAAATCGAGGCGAGAACCCGCATCTCCGTAGAGCCTTCGTCTGCCTGCGCCCGCGCCGAGAGATTACCGGCCGCCACATGGGCCGCCACGTCGCCGATGCGCTCTAGGGGTCGTGAGATCAATTTGGAAAGGAAGACACCCATGGCCGCCGCCATCAGCATCATGCAGATCGCCGCCGCAACCAGAGCCAGAATGCCCTGCCTGACGACCGCCGTGACTTCATCCATCGGCTTCATCGAGACCACAATCCAAGGCGAATCGACATTGGTGACCGACGGAGGCAAGACCTCCCGGGCGAAAAGATGACTCGGTCCGCTTTTGGATTGATAGGTGCCGGTGGTGTTCTCCAACCAGAATTCCGTCGGCACCGAGGCGTCAAACTTCTCCATGAGATGCTCGGGGTCGCCTCCCGAAAGCCGGTTGCCGAGGGCATCGAGAAGGTAAACCGTGTTGCCGCTGCTTAGCGAACCATCGCCGAGAATCGACATCACGCGGGCAAAGGAGAGTCGCGCTTTGAGGACCTGAAGACCGGCGGCGTTTGGCGACTTGCCGCCGTCGATGGGGAGATAGACGGTCAGGTATAGCCCCTCCTTACCCAAGACGCGCTGTGGGTGGGAAAGCGAGACCTCTCCCTTCAGCGCCTTGCGGAACCAGTCACTGTATTCCCGGAAAGACGGATGGTTCTCCGCCGTTGAACCCAGCAGGAACCCCTCGGAATCATAAAGACTGATATCGGAATAGACCTCGAAGATCCTCACGAGACGATGCATTTCACTCAACTTCACCTCGAGATCTCCGTTCGGATCGGAGAGAAGCGGATTCGATTGGAGAGAGGCCAGTTCCCGTGAGGTGCGGTCCGTCACCTCGGCGACGAGGCGGCCGAGCTGTCGCGAAGTCTCGGCGAGTTTCTCCTGTTCTTGCTCCAGCAGGTTGCGGTTGAGTACCGACCCGAGCGGCACCAACACCACGATGAGGGGAACCAGTCCCGTCATCATCATGGAAGTCAGGAGTCGACCGCGGATCGTGTTCATTGTCGTTGGCTGCGGTGGGTGGCTCACTCTCCGGCCACGGAGTCACTCACCTCGATCGTTTCGGAAGCTCCGGCGTTGGCTGCATCCCCTTCCATGGCCAGACTGCGAGAGCGGCCGCTGCTGATGAGTCGGGCCACTGATTGACTTACGCTACGCTGGACCTCAGCAGGAAACCGGACGAAGAAACACCGATCCATTACCGCCGGGCCGGGGTAGAGCGTCGGATTCCGGAGAAGTGCCGGATCCACCTGCTGACGCGCGGCGAGGCTCGGCGTAGCGAAGTGCAGGTGGTTGGCCGTCTTCGCCGACATGGCCGGAGAGGTCAGGTGAGCGATGAGCCGATGCGCCAGCTCCGGCTGGGCCGAGTCGCGCGTCACCACGAGACTGTCGACCCACAAGGGCGCCCCCTCCTTCGGAATGGCAACCCGGATCGAAGGGTTCCGGGCGGCCCGGACCAGAGCATCTCCGTTGTAGACCACCACCAAATCAAGCTCCCCAGCTTCTAAAGCGTTCACCGCCGAGAGAGCATCGCGCATATGGGAGGTGAAATCCGGGAAGCGTCTTGCAATCATGGATGCCGCTTCTTTCACCTGGGCTTCGTTCGCCGACGCCGGATCGTGCCCGAGCGAGAGCATGGAAAGCCAGAGAAGATCGATGGGCTCATCCAGAATCCCGGTGCGAAGACCCTCTTTCCAGAGCAGATTCCAGCTCGGCTGGGGATCTGTCATCACTTCCGCGCGACCCGCGAGGACGGTGAGCCCCCAGAGATAGGGCCTCGAGAACCGGTTGCTGGGATCGGCGGGAGAAGCAAGCTCCCCGTCTCTTCCCTCACCCTCGGGACCCAACAAGGCCGGATCAAGTTCGCGGAGTTGTTTCAACTTCAGGAAATCGTCGAGTGTCGACTCGTCCGCCACGACCACGTCGAATCCGTCAGGATTGCCGGACAACTCCTGCTTCAATTGCTCGGTGTTCCCGACCTCGGTGATCAACACCTTGCACTGATGGTCGGTCTCAAATTTCTTGATCACTTCGGGGTCGTAGTAGTCTTCCCAGATCAGCAACGAGACCCGTGGCCGACGCTCCGCATCGCGGACGTGGTCGAAGACTCTTTTCAACCCTTGATTGACGAGGAGCTGTCGCTCGGGCCTGGTATCAAAGTGGCAGCGTGAAAGGACCTCTTCACTCGGGTAGATAGTCGGATCGTCGAGCACTTCCTTGCTGACAAAAGGACGGGCCTTCTGGTTCACCGAGGCACACCATAGCTCGTTTGAATTAGCGGCGGCGACCTCGGGACGACAGAAGTATTCCAAAAACTGGTGCGCCGCCTCTCCGTTGCTCGATTCACGTGGGATCACAAAACTGTCCAGCCACAGCGGCGCACCTTCGTCAGGAATGAAGTAGGAGATATTCTCCTCCTCCTCTGCCAGCACCGCGGCATCGCTGCTGTAAGTCATGCTGATCCAGCACTCGCCGGAAAGCAGTTTTTCGCGGATTTCAAAAATATCGACGAGCCGGGCATCGAGCCGATCGACCTGATCGACCAGCCGATCCGTGGCGCGGTTGATCTCCGTTTCGTTCTGGGTGTTGATATCACATCCGTCGGCAAGAAGGGCCGCCGCGTAGACGTCGAACTTGTCATCGAGCATCAGGGTGCGACTCTTGTATTGATCATCCCACAGGGCTGCCCAGCTCTTGCGCGGCTCGCTAATCTTGTCAGATCGGTAGACGACCAGAGTCGTCCCCCACATGTAGGGAACCGAGTAGGCGTTGTCCGGATCGAATTTGGTCCCGAGGAACCTTGCATCGACATTGCCGAAACCTGGGATCGAGGCACGATCAATCGGCTGCAAAAGCCTTAGCTCGACCAGATTCCCCAGAGTTCCCCCATCGACGACGATCAGATCGAAGTCAGACGGCCGTGACCGCAGAAGGCCCTCCATCTCATCGAGATTCTCGAAGGTGACGAACTCGACCGGGATGCCACTCTCGCGCTCGAATCCGGAGACGACCTCTTTCGAGAAATACTCGTCCCAAGTGAGAATCACGAGAGGCTTAACCTTCGCCTTGGCCTTTTCGGCTCCGTCCACAACGCCCGAAGCCGACAACTCGGTCGAAGCCTCCTGACAGGAAGCGAGCATCATGACCACCAAGGCGCAGAGGCTCATCGCCAGCCAAGTGAACGCGCCGGAAATCATGCGAAACGGAAATGAAAGCATCCGGTAATTTAACAAAACACCGTCTAATTTCAATAAAATAAAGAAAAATCATTATTTTTGTGGATTTGATTCTTTATTTTTTAAGAAGTTTCTGAATTTTGCCTTTCAAATTCGCAATTTATTGGATATTATCAAGGACTCTTCGATAACGCCTAACCTCGAACTTCTCGACTTCCGATGTCTGACAAAACGTTCATTTCAACCTCTTCTCTCGGAAAAGGGGTGTTTGCCAAGTCTCCGATCAAACCAGGCGAATTGATCTTCTACCTCAACGGAAGATTGATCGACTTCGAGGCCTCGACCCGAACGCTCGGCGAGTATTCGGTGCAAGTCGGCTTGAGGTCTTACGTCGATCCTCTCTCCCCTGGAAGGTTCCTCAATCACTCGTGCGAACCGAACTCAGGCTTTGTCAACGACATCGCCCTCATCGCGGTTACCCCGATAGCGGCCGGGGAAGAGATTGTCTTTGATTACTCGACGACCATGCTCGAGCGCCACTGGGAGCTCGACTGCGCGTGCCAATCTCTCAAATGTCGCCGCCGGATCAGGGATTTTGATTTGATTCCCGCGGCGCTCCAGCGCCGCTACCTTGACATGGGCATCGTCCAGCGGTTCATCGTTTCCGCGCTCGAAGAAGCGGGAGCCCTCACTCAGGTGGCAGCCTGATTTGGTTCTGGCCGGAATATCCGCCATTCTGGGAGTCAAGGGCGGGGCGGGTGAATTTGCCTTTCTCTCCGAAAAAGGCGATGATTGGGAATGAAGTCTTCCTCGACGGCCATTCTAGTAACGATCCTGTTGGCTCTCGCCGTCGCGGTGAGCGACTATTTCCTGAAGATTGCCAGCAACACGAAGTCTCCCTTCCTCAACTGGAACTTCTTTGTTGGTCTGATGATCACATTCTTCTGCACCTTCGGGTGGGTCCTCGTCATGCCCCACCTCAAGCTTGCCTACATTGGGGTGATCTACAGCCTCACCGTGGTGCTCAGTCTTTGCCTCGTCGGGGCCTTGTTCTTCGATGAGCAACTCAAGTTTTGGGAATGGATCGGGGT
>NEUQ01000020.1 GCA_002288445.1 Verrucomicrobiia bacterium Tous-C2TDCM
ATGAACGAGGAATACGACCTCGCCAACTCCGAGGACCGCCAACTTCTCCGAACGCTCGATCCGTCCCTCGTCGATGGAGACCGTCTTCTCCTCATCGCTCAGTATGAGTTCTATTCCGTGATCCAAAGCATCCTCGTCGACAATCTGATGCAGGATTGATTTCCGCGCCCTCTCCGATTCATGAGTGCCCCCGATGGTTTCTCCTTTGAAAATGCCGGCGGGATCTGGCACGTCGTGGCTCCTTTACCTGCAAAGGACGTCGAGGGGCATCTCCCCGGATTCGAGGACCTCGTCCGTGCCGCCCGCGAGGCGAAAAGCCGGGCCTATGCTCCGTATTCCCGTTTCCAGGTCGGAGCGGCCGTGGTCATGAACGGGTCAATGTTCATGGGAGCCAATGTCGAGAACGCCAGTTACGGGGCCACCCTCTGCGCCGAGCGCAACGCCATTGCCTCCGCCGTCGCCGCCGGGCACCGCCGCCTCGAGGTCGTCGTTGTCTCCACGAGTGTTCCGTCTGGGACCGGGATCGAGCAACGCAGCCCCTGCGGCATCTGCCGCCAGGTCATCGGAGAATTCGGCAGCCCCGATACCCTCGTCCTCCTCGATGCCGGGGACACGGAGGATGGGCGGATCCAAGGCGAAGTGATCGCCTTCGAGTCGCTCCTGCCGTGGCGGTTTCGGTTGGGGTGAGATAGAGGCGGCCGAGCAGTGGCGTCTTGAAAGTTTTCTGTGCGTTCCGTAGGCCTTTATTGCGCTGTAGTCGCTAGGGTGGTGACCCGATGCGCTCTTGCCCACGGCCGACGAACAGATACTCACGCTACGCCTCAACCAGCGTGCTAGCGCTCCGGTCACCGCTCGCGAGATCGGCGAACTCGACCCCCGTCCCGGTGGCCCCGAGCACGACGCTATCATCGACCTTCGAGAGCGGCGTGTAGCGGGGGTGATGCGAGTCCTTGTAAGGGTCGTTCGACGCTGCGTTGTAGCAGCAGATCATCGCCCAGCGGGGGTTCTCGGAGTGGTTTGGTCCCGAGCCATGCAGGGTGTTGGCGTGGAAAAAGATCGCATCGCCCGGCTCCATCTCGCAATAAACCTTTTTGAGCCGCTTTTCCGCCTCGGCAACCCGCTCGCGATCGGCCCCGGCCTGGTCTCCGGAGAGGATATGATTGAGGCGGCCCATCTTGTGCGATCCCTGGAGCACCTCAAGGCATCCGTTTTCCCGGGTCGCCGCATCGACCGCGATCATCACGCTGCAGAGATCGGGGAAGAGGACACCGTTCTGATACCAATAGCCGTAGTCCTGGTGCCAGGCCCAGGCGCCGCCGGTGCGGGCGTCTTTCAGGATCATTTTCGAGTGGTAGTGATAGACCTCGCCGCCGATGAGCTGCTCGACCGATTCGACGACGCGGCGGCAGCGGGCGACCATTCCGTAGATCCCCTCGCCCGGATGATTCCAAAGGGAAAGGCGCACCTTGTTGCCCTCGCCGTCGTCGCGCGCCACCGCGGCTTGGTCGAGCGCGTGATCGGCGCGTGCTGTCGAGCCGAGGCTTGCGATTTCCTCCGCGGAGAACAGGCCGCGACGGATCAGGAAACCGTCCGCATGGTAACGCTCGACTTCGTCGGTTGAAAAGATGCCACTCATAGGGAGTATCCTGATGAATGGGAAACGGCTTGTAAATGGCAGAGTGCAGGCTCGATAAGATCGCTTGCCATCAGCGCGGCCCATTCCAACGCGAACTCCGGGCGGCACAGTGGGCAAAACTGCTTTGCCGAGTCCATCGAGACCACGAACCGCGAGGTAACGAGGCGATGACCGCCTCATTCGGCAAAGGGACCCGCGGCGTTTAAAATAGTATTTTCATCCGTCGCGTTTTTCCGGCATGGTAACGGGTGCGAATTCCACCCGAACCTGTCATGTCCAAGTCCCCTCTCTCCTCAAAACCCACCAAGAAATCCGCCAAGCCTGCTCACCGCCAGTTCTCTGGCCCGATGTTGGACGGTCCCGATCGCGCACCGAGTCGGGCGATGCTCCATCCGGTCGGTTTCTCCAATGAAGACTTCAAAAAGTCCATCGTCGGCGTGGCCTCGACCTGGAGCATGGTGACGCCGTGCAACATGCACATCGACGGTCTCGCGAAACAATCGGTCAACGGCATCAACGCCGCCGGGGGCAAGGCGATCGAGTTCAACACGATCACCATCTCCGACGGCATCTCGATGGGCACGGAGGGCATGAAGTATTCGCTCGTCAGCCGCGAGGTCATCGCCGACTCGATCGAGACCGTGGTTGGCTGCGAGGGCATGGACGGAGTCGTCGCGATCGGAGGCTGCGACAAGAACATGCCCGGTTGTATCATGGCGATCGCGCGGATGAACCGCCCCGGCATTTTCGTTTACGGAGGCACGATCAAACCCGGCTGCCACAAGGGAGAAGACGTGGATATCGTCTCGGTTTTCGAAGCGGTGGGCCAGCATAGCGCCGGCAAGATCGATGACGCCGAACTCGAGGGCGTCACCGCCAGCGCCATTCCCGGGCCCGGGTCCTGCGGAGGGATGTATACCGCCAACACCATGGCCAGTGCGATCGAAGCACTTGGCATGAGCCTTCCAAACAGCTCGGCCCAGGCTGCGGTGAGCGATGAGAAGCTGATGGACAGCTTCGACGCCGGCGCCGCCGTCGTGAACCTGATCAACCAAAATATCCGCCCTCGCGACATCATGACGAAGAAGGCCTTCGAAAACGCCATCACTCTGGTGACGGCCCTCGGCGGCTCGACCAACGCGGTCCTCCACCTCATCGCCATGGCGAGTGCCGCGGGAGTGAAGATCACCATCGACGATTTCACCCGCATCGGGAAACGCGTCCCCGTGCTCGCCGACCTGAAGCCAAGCGGCAAGTATGTGATGATGAAGCTCGTCGAGATCGGAGGCACCCTGCCGCTGATGAAAACTCTCCTCGATGCCGGACTGCTTCACGGCGATTGCATGACCGTCACCGGCAAGACCATGGCGCAGAACCTCGCCAAGGTGAAGCCCTATCCCAAGGGACAGGATATCATCCGTCCGCTCAAAAATCCGATCAAGAAGGAGGGCCATCTTGTCGTCCTCTACGGCAACCTCGCCCCCGGCGGCGCGGTCGCGAAGATCTCGGGCAAGGAAGGCCTCTTTTTCAAGGGCGTTGCCCGCGTCTTCGACTCCGAGGAGCTCGCGATGAAGGCGATTCTCGGTCGTAAGATCAAAAAGGGCGACATCGTCGTCATCCGCATGGAGGGCCCCAAGGGCGGGCCCGGGATGCGCGAGATGCTCGGGCCCACCGGAGCGATTATGGGTGCGGGACTCGGGAAAGACGTGGCGCTCATCACCGACGGCCGATTCTCCGGAGGCAGCCACGGCTTCGTGATCGGACACGTCACGCCCGAGGCTTTCGTGGGTGGCCCCCTCGCCCTCGTCAAGAACGGAGACGAAATCTCGATCGACGCCGAGAAGCGCGAGATGACCCTCCACCTTTCCGCGAAGGAAATGGCGGCTCGCAAAAAGGCCTGGAAGCAACCCAAGCCCCGCTACACCCACGGCGTCCTCGCGAAATTCGCGAAGCTCGCGAACTCCGCCTCAGAGGGGGCGGTGACGGATGGCAATCTCTGAGAAGACGGCGCTTTAGTAATCCGTCAGGGATTTCGGGGGAATCGCGACGCGCAGGGCGTTCAAAACGGCCAGCACGTCGATGATCTCCTGGGCGATCGCTCCGGCCACCGGCGGCAGATGACCGAAGGCGGCTAGCAGCATGCCGACGCTACTCAGGATCATCCCTCCGACCGCGCTCTGGAGAGCGATGTGCCGCATGCGCCGGCTGATGTGGATAAGCTCGTCGAGCTTGCGCAGCGAACTGTCCATGATCACCGCTCCGGCGGCATTGGCGGTGACGTCGCAATTTTGGCCGAAGGCGATTCCGACCGTAGCGGCCATCAGCGCAGGTGCGTCATTGATGCCGTCGCCGACATAAAGCGTGCGCCAGTCCCTCGTCTCGGCCCGGACAATCTCGACTTTCTCTTCGGGACTTTTCGCCGCATGAACCGTTGTGATCCCAACGCGTGCGGCGAGGTAGTCGGCCTCGGACTGCCGGTCGCCCGAGAGGATCATGGACCGCTCGATGCGGTGTTTGCCGCCGAGGTGGCGAATGAAATCGGCGCCGTCCTCGCGAGGCTCGTCGCGGAAGTGAAAGGTCGCGGCGTAGTGACCGTCGAGCACTACGACGCACTCAAGCCCGCCGGCGATCCCGGGAAGCAGGGCGGCTTCCTCGGGCCTCAACTCGGCGAGCCGCTTCCGGTTCGTGATCAACACCTCGCGCCCCCGGACCCGGGCGACAAGACCCTCTCCGGGCCTCTCGCTGATTTCGTCGACCGACACAAGATCCTTTCCCTCTCTCTTCGCCGCCTCGACAATGGCCTCGGCAAGCGGGTGTTTCGAATAGACCTCGACACTGGCGATGAGCTGCAGCACCTCGCCGGGATCAATTCCTGGAGCACCCGCCTGGCCCGTCATCTCGGGACGGCCATAGGTGAGCGTGCCGGTCTTGTCGAAGATCACCGAACGGCAACTGTCGATCGTCTCAAGGATACCCGGATCACGAACGATGATGGCGCGCTTCGCGGCGAGGGCGATCGATCCGATGATGGAAACGGGGATGGCGATGAGGAGCGGACAGGGCGTCGCCACGACCAGCACGGCAAGGAACCTCACCGGATCGCCGCTCGCGATCCACGCTCCGAGCGCGATGAGCAAAGCGATCGGTGTATACCATGCCCCGAGCTGGTCGGCGAGCCGGCGCATTCGGGGGCGACGCTCCTCCGAGTCGCGCATCACCTCCATGATCTTGGAATAACGCGAGTCGATCGCCAGTTTTTCGGCCCGGATCGTCAGTGAACTCTCGCCATTGAGAGCTCCCGAGATCACCGTGGAACCGGGTGTTTTGGAGATTTGATAGGGTTCGCCGGTGAGGTAAGACTCGTCCATGACCCCGCGTCCCTCCACCACCGTTCCATCGACCGGGCAGATCTCGTGGGGCAGCACCTTGAGCAGATCACCGACCGCGACCTCGTCGAGCGCGATCTCTTCGAAGGAGGTTCCAGCTTTCCGGTGGGCGACCGAGGGCATTCGCTTCGCGAGTGCCTTCAGCACGGACGAAGCGCTTTTCACCGCGTAGGCCTCGAGCGCCTCACCGCCCGAGAGCATGAGAATGACGAGAGCCCCGGCAAGGTATTCTCCCAAAAAGACCGACGTGACGATGGAAAGTCCCGCGAGGAGATCCGATCCGAACTCGCGGCGCAGGAGATTGCCCAGCAATCCCCACACGAGGGGCATGCCACCGAAAACATAGGCGATCCAGAGCGACACGTTCGCGGCGTTTTCCCCGAGTGAAGTCCCATAGCGGAGGATCAGGTGCGACGTGATCGCCACGAGGGTCAGCCCCGCGATGTAAAGCTGGCGTCGGTCGGCGGGGGGATCGTCGGGGGCGGGCATGAGACCGGATCCAGCGTCCTCCCTCTTGAGCCTCCCTGCAAGGTGTTAGAAATCCCTCCCCGCCGCGAACACGGCCCCCGCCTCATCAGCTCACGATCTTGTCTTTTGCGAAAAAAATCTCCACGCTCACGTCAGTCGCCCATGAGTTCGCTTCGTCTTGGTTTCCTATCGCTCCTGTTCCTTGGCCGCTTCGTGGTTGATGCGGCAGACACTTCCGCGCTCCTCCGCATCCGCGAGGTGATTCGCTCGGGCGAGAACGAGGTGCGCGTGGTCTGCTTCGGAGACAGCGTCACGGGTGTCTACTACCATACCGGCGGACGCAGCGCGTATCCCGAGGTGATCCACGACGCTTTCAAGAACCGCCATCCCGAAAGCCGGGTGAAGGTGATCAACGCGGGCAAAAGCGGGCACACCACCACGAACGGTCTCGGCCGGATCCAGCAGGACGTGCTGGTGCACAAACCCCACCTCGTCACGGTGATGTTCGGACTCAACGATGTCGCGAAGGGTAACATCGACCTTTATCGCAAGAACCTGATCGAGATCGTCACGAAATGCCGCGCCGCTGGAGCCGAGGTGATCCTCTGCACGCCCAACGCCGTCTCGGAAACGCCCGATCGGCCCGCCGCCAAGGTCGCCGCCTTCGCCGAGGCCGCCCGGGACGTGTCCGGGCAGCTGTCCGTGCCGCTCGCGGACGCGCATGCCTCGCTCGGAGATCTGCGCGAGAGCACCCCGAAGACCTGGCGGCTCTCGATGAGCGACGAGATCCACCCCAACCTTCGGGGCCACCGCCGCCTCGCCGAGGTCATCGTCGGCGTCATCGACGGAGAGGCGGTCGCGCTGCCCGACGACAGACCCGTGCCAGCGCCGCTCTCTTTCACCCAGGCCAAACTACAAAAACTTCTGCCGGTGAAAGTCCTCGCGATGCCGCCTTTCGACGGTTTCGCGACGGAAGTCATCACTACGGTTCATCCTGGTGCGAACGTCACGATGATGCCATGGCCGACCGAAAGCATGAACCGTCACACCTTGATGAAGGACGCCGCCCACCGCGTCCGGACGCTCACCCCCGACCTCGTCATCATCGCGGTGCCGCGGGCGGCGGTGGCGAAAGACACGGAGGAATTCATCCGCACGCAGATGTGGATCGCGGCAAACAGTCTGAGCCGAGGTCACCGCGAGTGGGACGTGCTGGTCGTGCATCCCGAGGTCATCGAGGGCCCGCCAACCGCCGCAGAAAAAGAATACGATCAACTCATCCGCGAGATCGTTCCGGCCCAGGATCTGCCCCTTATCGACCGCCTCGATCAGCATGATCAGCGCGAGCCCGCGAATGTTTTACGGGAATGGCTGGCCGGTGCCGCAACTCTGTGACTCACGGATACCACACCTCGACTGTCACCGTTTGCCGCCCCCACTCGAGCGCTTGACGGTGGGTTTTGAAAAACAAGTCGATCTTGGCGCCTTGGATCGCTCCGCCACGGTCTTCGACGACTCCATCTCCATAGCCGGGGATGCGCATCCGCGTGCCGAAAGGGAAGACGTTCGTGTCTGCCGCGATCGTTCCCTTCTTGGCCTTCGTGCCCGAGGCGGTGATACCCACTTTCTTCCTTTCGCCCTCCATCGGCCCGTAGGCATAAACAGGCTGCAAAAGCAGGTTTCGCCGCCACCCACAACACTCACCGCACTTGCAGTATCCAGTCGCCTCGAGGGTAACGTAGTCGACCCGGCCACCCCTTCCCAAGCTGGCGCAGCCCGCGAGAGCCAAGCCGAACACGAGGAATAAAATGGTATTTACCACAACCTTCATAATTTAAGATCCTCAATTTTCTGAAGTCTTCAAGGCAGTTTTGGTGTTTCCGCCCTCACGCTCTCTGAAGTCCACCTCTCCCTAGACCGGGCTCTTTTCGGAGCAGGACGCCACCCCTCAGTTCCCCGCCCCCTCTGAACCGACCGGATCGAGCATCGAATCTTCCGCGGTTTCGTCGCTCTGCGACTTTCCGATCAACGCGGAGATCCACCGGAACTCGGCGCTGTTGTCGAGCATCACCTTCACGATCATCGTGAGCGGCACGGCGAGAAGCATGCCGACCGGGCCCCAGATGAAACCCCAAAAAAGCACGGAGGAGATGACGACGACCGTGGAAAGCCCAAACCGCTCGCCCATGAAGATGGGTTCGAGAAAATTCCCAATCGTGAAATTGATCACGAGGTAGCAGGCCAGCACCCCCACTCCGGGCCAGAATCCATGCAAGATCAGGGCGAGCACGACCGGAGGAATCGCCGCGACGATCGAACCGATCGCGGGCACGTAATTGAAAAGAAAGGCGACGAGACCCCAGAGAAGGGGGAAATCGACGGCGAAGAAATAGCACGAGATCGCGGCAAGGAATCCCGTCGCCGAGCTCGCGACCGTCTTGATCGCGAGATACTTCTGGATGTCGCGCGAAGTCCGTTGAAAGCGGCTCAGGTCGGGCCCTCCTTCGCGCCGCACTTCGGTCACTTTCTGGGCGAATCGATCCGACTCGGCGAGCAGGAAGATCATCACGATCAAGGCGAAGACACTCTGGGATGCAAAAGAGGTGAAACGCCCCACCAGATCGACTTGCCCGATCATGCCGACGACCCGGGTGCTGTCCCAGTAGCGCTCAAAGAGCTCCCGAAAAGTCGGGATCGAGGTATCGAGGACAATGGCCATCTCGGGGGATCCGGGGGGACGAGTTTCACCGTCGGAGACCGGCTTGGGACCGATCACCGGAACTGACTCGGGCCTTTCAGTTTCGGCACGATCCCCCTCTTTTCTCTCCAACTCATCCGAAAGATCCATCCCGGCCCGCGTCCAGAATCCGCCGAGGCGCTCGAGCTGGTGGTCCATCGACTCGGAGAAGGCGGCGGCCTGGCGACGGAATCGCTCGGCGTATTCAGTGCTCTGGCTCTGGAGGTCGCCCACGACCCCGGAAAGAAGAAAGACGACGACAAAGAGAAAAAGGAGGTCGGTCAGCACGGTGGCGATCACCGCGAGCATGCGGGGTATCCTGCGTTCGTGGAGCCAGTTCAGGATCGGCAGGGAAAGCATCGCCAGAAAGACGCCCAGCATGACCGGCACAAAGAGGCGACCTGAGGCTTTCAGCCCCGCCACGATGATGACGACGCAGGCGAGCGAGAGGAGGAGGCGCAGACCATTCCCCGCCGTTTTTTTGAGTGAAGCCGAGTGCGCCATGACCAGCCCCAATGATCCCGCATCGACTAGACGAAACAAGACCTTTTTCCACGAAGTCGCGCGACTTGGGTGTGCTAGGGTAGGAATCGGTTTTCCCATGAGATCTGCCATCCGTTTCCTCAGCCTAGCGTTCGTCCTGCTGCTCACCCCGGGGATCGCGCTGTGGGTCCACCGCAGCGAAATGACCCATCTTTGGTGGGTCGTTTTCGCGACGGGGATGTTCACTCCTCCGTTTCTCGGCCTCTGGTATCTCGTTTTCGGGAAGGCTCCGGTGAAAAGCCGCTGGAAGCGGCTTGGTGTGACTTTAATCGCGTTCGCCCTCCTCGGATTCCTCGCGGGCCAAGCCGTCCGCTACGAGGGGTCGACCTCAGGATCGTCTTTCCCGAAATTCGCCTGGACTTGGAGTCGACAAGATGATCGCCCCATCCGCACCCCCATCGAGACGGTCACGACGACCAGATTAATCGATCTCACCGAGGCGGTGGCCGAGTTCGCGGACTTCCTCGGACCGGAACGCGATGGGACGTTCGAAAAACCGACCTTCGGCACCGACTGGCAGTCGAGTCCGCCCGAGCCGGTCTGGCGTCGTCCAATCGGCAAGGGATGGTCGGGTTTCACCGTTTCAGGGAACCTCGCCATCACGCAGCAGCAAATCGGCGACGACGAACATGTCTCCGCTTTCGACCTCACCACGGGAGCCGACCGGTGGACTCACGCCGCCCCGCAGACCCGACTTCTTCTGGAACGGGCCGAAAATGGCGGCGCGGCCATGGGCGGTGATGGGCCTCGCGCCACACCAGTTCTCCACGCCGGACGGGTCTATACCATGGGCGCGACCGGCATCATCCACTGCCTCGATCTCGCCACCGGGGAGGAGATATGGTCGCGCCATCTTCTTCGCGAGCTCGGAGCGGTCGCACAACGCTGGGGCATGGCGAGCTCGCCCCTCGTCCTCGAGCGCGAGGGACTGGTCGTCTTCTCCGGCCCGGATCGCCGGGGGCCCTCCCTCATCGCCTGTGATCTCGTCACTGGCGAAACCCGCTGGACTCACGAAGGCAGCGGAGGAAGCTACAGTTCAGCGCGACTCATGGAGTTTGGCGGAGTCCGCCAGATCGTCTCGATCGACTACAGCGCCGTCTGCGGAATCGATCCGGGCACGGGGAAAACGCTCTGGAGCCACGGCTGGCCCGGCACCTTTCCGAAAGTCGGCCAGCCCATCGCCGTCGGCGGCGACCGGCTCCTCGTCACGGCGAGTTACGGCGTCGGCAGCCTCCTCCTCAAAATCCAAAAAGCGGCCGATGGTTCGTTTGCGGTGGAGCGCCTCTGGAAGACCACCTACCTGAAAACGAAGTTCAGCTCCGCCGCCGTCATCGGCGACCACGCCTACGGACTCGATGAAGGCCGCCTCGCCTGCATCGCCCTCGCCGATGGAAAACGGGTCTGGAAGAACGAGAAATTCGGTTTCGGGCAGCACCTCCTCTTCGGTAGCACCCTGCTCGTCCAGGCTGAGTCTGGCGAGGTCATCGTCGGCGCACTGGGACCCGAGCGCTTCATCGAATCGGGTCGCCTGCCCGCCCTTTCCTCAATGACCTGGAATCCGCCGACCGTGGCGGGACGGCTCCTCCTTGTTCGCAACGACCTCGAGGCTGCCGCCTACCTGCTGCCCGCCCCATAATCGATCTTCTGTCCCTGGTCCACCTATGTCCTTCTCCGTCCTCACCCGCGAACTGACCGTGAAGACACGCGGCAAAGGCACCTACGAGATCACACGCGAGTTGCGTGGGTTTGTTAGCGCCAGCGGAATCCGCGAGGGCCAGATCACCGTCTTCGTCCGACACACCAGCGCCAGTCTCGTCATCATGGAAAACGCCGATCCCGAGGCGCGGACAGATCTTCACGCCTTTTTTGACCACCTCGTCCCGGAGACCCTGCCCTTTCTGGTCCACACTTACGAGGGGCCCGATGACAGCCCCAGCCACCTTCGCATGGCCCTCACCCGGACCAGCGAAGTCATCCCGGTGCACCTCGGCCAGCCCGTGCTGGGCACGTGGCAGGGATTATTCCTTTTTGAGCATCGCCGCGCGCCCCAGACCCGGAAAGTAACCCTTTCCCTGATGGGCACGACCGATCTCCCCTAGACTCCGCAGCGCGGAAGAACCCGCATTCGCGTGGAGATTCCGGTTGTTGATCACCCCGATCCCGGCGACACTCCGTGCGATTCGGCGAAAATCGCGGCAACAACAAGTGCAACCGCCTTCACCCGTCCGTCTCTTGTTGACCCCATGAAAAACACCACGACCCTCCTGCCCGGTCTCGCCACCGTCCTCGGGCTCGGCTTTATGCCGCTCGCGATCACGGCCCAAGACGCCCCGCCTGCTCCGAAATCTCCTGAGGCCCCGGCCGCAGCGCCAAGTGCTCCCGGTGCGGCCCCCGCGAACGCCGAGCGTCCCCAGCTCAAGGAGACCGATGTCGTCCTCGAGGTCGACGGCACTGCCATCACCGTCCTTGATGTGCGGGAGCTCTTCACCGCGCGCTACGGACGCCAGTTCGAATCCATGCCCGCCGAACAGCGAGCCATGGTTGAGCCACAGGTCCAGCAAATGGTGATGAACGAGCTCATCCAGAAGACTCTTCTCATCAATGCCGCCGACAAGGAAGGAATGAAGGTGTCTCCCGAAGAGGTGGAAACCAGCCTCAAGGAAATCGCTGCCAAGATTCCCGACGGGGCCTCCCTCGAGGAGTTCGCCAAGAACGCCGGCGTCAGCCTCGACCGCATCCGCCAGCAGATCTCGACCGACACGAAGGTCCGCAAGCTGTATGAAAAGGTCACCGCCGACGTCGCCACTCCCGCCGAGGCCGATGTGAAAAAGTATTTCGACGAGCATCCCGAAGAGTTCGAGCAGAAAGCCTCGGTCGAAGCCTCCCACATCCTCATTTCCACCCAAGGCATCGAAGATCCCGCGCAGCTCGCTGCGAAGGAGAAAATCGCGAAGGAACTGCGGACGGAACTGATCGCCAAGAAGGGCGAAAACTTCGCCGAGATGGCCGGACTCCACTCCGATTGCCCCAGCAAGGCGCAGGGCGGCGATCTCGGTGAATTCGAAAAGGGCCAGATGGTGCCCGCATTTGAGACGGCTGCCTTCTCTCAGGAAGTGGGCGTGATCGGGGAGACGGTAAAGACTGATTTCGGCTACCACATCATCAAGGTGAGCGGCAAGAAAGAGGCCAAAACCCTCGCCTACGCCAACGTGAAGGAAGATCTCACCAAGACGCTCCTCGACCAAGCCAAATCCGAAAAGATGAACGCCTTCGTCGAGGGTCTTCGCGAGAAAGCCAAGATCAAGCAACCCGGTGCCCCAGACGCCCCCGAAGGTGCCGCGGCTCCGGCCGCTCCGGAAGCCCCCAAGGCTCCGGCTGCTCCGGAAAAGCCCGAGGCTCTCTGAGCCATCGTTTGATTCCTCTCTCTGCAAAAAACGCGTCCGGGACCGGGCGCGTTTTTTTTTGCCGACGGGTCCCCTCACTTCAATCCCGCTCCGATCGCGGCGGCAACTTTCGCCCCGAGGAAATCATACCCCGGCCCGGTGAAATGGACATCGGCGGGCGGTTGGTATTCAGCGAGGTGCGGGGTCATCGCGGCGAAGAGATCGTTCACCGCGACGCCTTTTTCCTTCATCAGCGCAGCGGCGACCTCGTTGCGCTCGACGATCGAGGCGGCAGTTTGTTTCGTCGCTGCGACATCAGGAATGGGCGTCGTCGCGGCCCAGACGAGCTTCGCGCCGGTTGCGGCGAGCCGATCGACGATCTGGGAGAGCCGGGCGCGGTATTCAGGGATCGGAGTGGCCCGATCGTGGATCCCGAAGTTGAAATGAATGAGATCCCATTTCCCATCGCCAAGCCAGACACCTAGTTTGTCGATCCCAGCCTTGGTCGGCCCACAGTTCGCCGGCGCCCGGTGAACGTTCGCCTTGCCTGAGAGTTCCCTTCGCACCGCTTGGGTGTAGCCGCGCGAAACCGAATCGCCGATCAGCAGCACCCGCGGCAAGGTCGGATCATCTTCCACGAAATCCCACGCGTTGCTTCGTCCCATGATCTTCTCTTTTTGATGAATCGGGAGATAAAAGTTGCCAAGATTCTCCTGAAGAACCTTTTCCCAGGCCTGGCGATCCGCTGAAAGAGTCGCGACCCATTCGCTGTATTTCGCCGACACTTCGGCCTCGGCCGCCGCTTTCTTTGCCGCGGCCTCCTCGGCGTTGGTGGGTTCGGCACCGCTAGGTGCGCCCGTTGCGAGAGAGAGTGGAATCGAGAGAGCGGCCGCGGCAAGAAGCAGTTTCATTCACCACTTATCGACGAACGAAGGGGGCGGGGTCAACCGTGAAACCCTCCGCATCGAACTCGCGGGGGTCACTTCATCGTGCCTTCGGCGACTCCGTTGGTCGTCAATACGTGCACCTCGTGGGCGCTGGCATCGGGATGAAAAAACTCCCAAACGACCTCGCCTTCGCGGGTCACCTCGAAGAGTTTCGGTTTCTTCGGATCTCGCTGGCCGTAGCTGCAGATCACGGTGTTGCCGTTGGCAAGACGCTGCGCCCCGCAGGGATCGGCGAGACGGCCGCCGACTTTGGCGTTGTCGATCAGCCAGACGACTTTTCCCGCCGGATCGAACTCAACGACGCGATTCCCGTGGGTGAGCGTGACGAGGGTGTTGCCGTTCTCGAGACGAATCGCGGTGAAGGGCCAGACCTCGGCCTTCCGACCGCCGAGTTCCTCGAGGTCGGTTCGGAAGGTCTTCACGACAGTGCCGTCGGGCGAATACTCCTTCACCGCGAAGGCGAGGAGGTGGGGCACGAGGTAATTGCCGTTCGCGAGCTTGCGGGCCATGCGCGTCTGCATATGGGCGTTGTTCGTCTCCGGTTGCAGCGGCACTCTCGCCGCGATACCGCCATCCGCCGCGATTTCGAGCAGCTGGGGCCGGACCCCGCGTTCGACGACGAGGGTATTGCCCGAATCGAGCCTCACCACCGTGCCGAGTTCCTTGTTCCCTTCACTAAGCGCGTGGCTCCAGACCTCCTTACCCTCCCGGGTCACCTCGCGGGCGCGGTTTCCTTGGGAAAAAAGCACGTTGCCATTGGGCAGGACAAACCCGTCGCGGGATCCGCCCTGCGCCTCCCACACAGCGAGCCCCTCCTCATCCACGATCACCGTGTATTTGCCGCAGATGAGAAAAGAATGCCTCACCCCCGAGGCACTCCGCTGTTCGCCGAAGGTTTTCGGATCGGCGGCAGTGGCAGCTCCGAGGAGGAGCAGAAAAGCGAGTGAACGGGCAAGGCCGATTTTCATCACCGCAGGTAGCCCGGTCGTGGCAGGGTTTCAAGGCTGTCGTCGATCGGATTCACGGACGCGGTTCACTCGCCGCGCATGGCCCGACCGAAATCGCCAGGTTCGTAGCCGTAGAGATCCTCGGGCAGGGCGGCATTGTCGACGCGGACGAGAAGCCAGCCTCCCGGAAGAAAATGCTTCTTTTCCCAGGTGAAGACGAATGGCTCCTTGAGGCGGTTGATTTGCTTCATCACCTCCTGCCCCACCGGTCCGACGGGCTTTCCACTGATAACGAGCCGGCCGGTGATGGTGGCCCGGGATCCTTCGATCCTGACCCGCGCGTCCTCCGCCTTGACCACCAGGGCGAGGAATTGCCCACCCGCATCGACCATCGTGGTCGCGAGATCCTCGCCTTGGAAACCCCAGCGATCCGAATAATCGTCGGCGACGAGCCTCTGGATGCGGGGAGGACTGCGGCGCTCGATGCCGTCGAGCAGCGACGCCTGCTTTCTGGCCAGCACGACGGAGGGCCTCAGTTGGAGGGCGAGGGCGCCGATCAGCGCGGAACCCAGTGCGATCGATCCGAGGATGAGCACGTAAGAGCGCGGCACCCGGCCTGGTTGAAAATCACGTCTGGATAAGTTCACGTCTGGCATCTTCCACGAAATCCTTTACCTTTGTAAAGCGACTCCTGGACTCGCACCGTCTTTTCTCACGAATCCCGCTCATGGCCACCTACCGCCCCAATGTCGCCGCGATCTTGCGGGATCCGGCCACCGGCAAGATTTTCATCGGCGAGCGGTTCGATCATCCGGGCAGTTGGCAGTTTCCCCAAGGTGGGGTCGACCGCGGCGAGGATCTCCTCGCGGCCCTCTACCGCGAGGTTGAAGAGGAGACCGGCATCGCCCGACACCTTTACGATCTCGTTGCCTGCCGCACCGACTACCGCTACAAGTTTCCCAACGGCAAACTCAAGAAGGGTAAATACTGCGGCCAGGTGCAGACCTATTTTCTCTGCGACTTCCGTGGCACCGATGCAGACGTGAACCTCACCGCCCACGAGCAAGAGTTTTCTCGCTTCCTCTGGATCGAGCCCGCCGAGTTCAGCCTCGCCTGGGTCCCCCGTTTCAAGAGGCCGGTGTTCGCCAGGGTCTTCGCGGATTTCTTCGGAATCAAGCACTTGGAAAAAATCCCGAAAAAACCGTGAGGGCCTGAATCGATGGACGAGTCCACCCGTCGACCTTCCGGAACGTTCATGTCATTCGGAATCCAGGGAAAAGTGGCGCTGCTGGTGATCGTGGCGACCGCCGCCTCCGCCTTGCTGGTTGCCAAGGTGCTGACCGACCGCGCTGCCGAAGTGCTCCGTGAGCACGAACTCGTCGATCTCGGCGACGAGGCGTCCCTGCGCGGTTGGGTCATCATTGATGAAATCGACGGACTCCGCGACGATCTTACCAACATCGCCTTCAATCCCGAATTCCAACAGAGCGTAGAGGGAGCTGATTCTCCCGAAGATCTGAAGGCCCTTGCCCGGGCCCTCTGCCGACGGAACTGGGCCAATCGTCTTCGCATCGACCTCGTCACCCTCGGTTCCACCTCACCCCCAAGGGTGATCCACGAAACGGGCATCGTCGGGAAAGACGATCTCTGGTTCCCGAACCCCGAGATATCGGCCGGCGCGCGCATGCAGTTTTCCCCGATCCAGCGGGTGCGTCTCACCCGCACCGACATCCCCGGAGATCCGCTCGAGCGCTGGGAACCCGTCATCTGGGCCGTCGCCCCGCTCGACCGTCTCAATCGGGAGACCGATTCCGCACCGACCTACGTCCGGATTCTCATGACGCTGCACTCGCCCGAGTCGCCACGTCATCTCTTCGCGATGTTCGATCAGGAGGGTCATCCGCTGATGCGACACGACGAGACCGAACCGCCCGAGCGGGGCAACGACACGATCTTTCTCGAACTCAGCCAAGCCCCAGAGCTTCTCGAAGCCCTCGAAGAACGCCGAGCTTCGCCTGATGATCCTGCCAAGGTAAGCGAAGAACCCAAGGTCGATCGGCTCCTCCGCACCGACTTCAAGAGGCTCGCGAGTCCCTATTTCTTTCAAGAAGGCATCCCTGGACCCAAACTATCCGCCGCGCTCGAGGCGATGGATGAAGACGCGTTGGAGCTCTTTCTCGAGGACATCCAAGGGCACTTCGGGAGGAAGGTCCGCATCGGCGGCATGCTCTCGGGGGTGCGCGAAGTGCGACTTCTCGCCCATAGTCGCGAGGAGCTTCTCGAGGTCCGCCCTCTGGTGCTGGAGCGGCTCAAGACCCACTTCGGGGCGAACTTCGACGAGATCGACTGGCGGGGGCTCGTCGAATGCGACGAACTCCACTCTTGGGCGGTGCGGCTCCTGATCGGCGACGGTGAACAGCGCTCCGAATACCTTCTTCACTACGCCGTCCTCGATGACGAGCTCGCCTCGTCGATCGAGTATGAGATGCTCACGGTGCAATACCTGTCAGTCGTCGTGGCAGGGGGCTTCGGGCTCATCGGGTTCTTTTTCGCGATGCGCTTCATCCGTCCGCTCAAGCAGATGACTCTCACCGCTCAGAAGATCACGGAGAGTCCTCGCGAGAGCCTGCTTCGCGAAGTGGCGGGACTTGCCCAACGACTCGATCTGCGGCGGCGCGACGAGGTCGGAGACATCGCCAGGGCCTCGAAGCGCCTCTTCGAGGAGCTCATCTCCTTTCAGGAAGAACTCGAGCAGCGTGTCGGCGACCGCACCCGGGAGCTGCGCCGCGCCAACATCGAACTCGAAAGGGCGAACGAAAAGCTCAAAACCCTCAGCCACGAAAAGGATGCCTTTGTCGCCAAGGTGAGCCACGACCTCCGGCAGCCTCTCAACGCAATTTTCCTCCAGGTCGAAGCCCTCAAACTCTCGAAACTCGACGAGACGCAGCAAAAGGACGTGCAACGCATCCGCGACCACGCCGCGCGCGAGCTGAACCTCGTCAACGACATTCTCGAGTATCAGAAGATCATCATGGGCGCCGAAACCCTGCATCGTAATGCGGTCGAAGCCGCTCCGCTCCTCGAGGAACTCGCCGCGACGCACCGCGCCTCGCTTGGAGCCAAGGCCGTGACACTGTCTGCCGAATATTCCCCGAACATCGGTGAACTCGTCGCGGATGAGCGCCGCCTTCGGCAGATCCTTGGAAACCTTCTCGGCAACGCCTGCAAGTTCACGACCGATGGAAACATCCTCCTCGCGGCCCGACCACAGGAGATTGGCGGCATTGACTGGCTAGAGTTCACCGTCACCGACACCGGGCGGGGCATGAGCCCTTCCGAACAATCGAAGGCCTTCGTCCCTTTCGTTTCCAACAAAAAAGACAATGCCGGTGGGAGCGGTCTCGGGTTGTCCATCTGCCGCGAACTCGTCTCCCAGATGGGCGGTAAAATCGGTTTTGTGAGCGAGCTTGGCAAGGGCACGCACTTCAGCGTCTTCCTTCCCCGCGTGCCGACCTCGTCGCGCTACGACCGCGACAAGGATGAACTCGCGGACGCATTCGCACCCCCGATCACCGAAGGGGAGGCCCACTGCGAACACCGCCGACCGGGCAGCACCATCCTCGTGATCGATGACGATGCAAGCGTCCGGGAACTACTCTCGCGCTTACTTGAGAAAGACGGGCACCGGGTTCTCACCGCCGAAGATGGCCCCAGCGGCCTCGCCCTCGCCTCACAGTCGAAGCCCGATGCCATTACCCTCGACGTCGTCATGCCCGGCGGCATGGACGGCTGGGAGGTGCTGCGCCTTTTGAAGGAATCGCCTGCGACCCATGCCATCCCGGTCATCATGGTCTCGATCATGGCCGAGCAGGAACACGCCCTCGCGCTGGAGGTGGAGGACTACCTGGTGAAGCCGATCGACTTCGAGCGACTCGGACGCGCCATTCAGCGCGCCACCGATCGACTGCCTCAGCGGAATCTCCTCCTCGTCGATGACGACGAAGATTCACTCTCCTCAATGAGCCGACTTCTCGGCGCAGCCGGATGGCATATCCTAACCGCACGCAATGGCGTCGAGGCGCTCGCCGCCCTCGTCAAGACTCGGCCCGCCGCGATCGTCCTCGACCTCATCATGCCGGAGATGGACGGCTTTGAATTCCTCCAACACCTCCGCCTCGACCCGCAGCTCCGCTCCATTCCGGTGATCGTGATGAGCGGGAAAGATCCGACCGAAGCCGAGCAGGCCTTCCTCCGCGATCGGGTCAGCGCGGTGATGAAAAAGGGCAGCCACAGCGCCGATGAGCTTCTCGCCACGGTGAAGTCACGCCTGCGCAAGGACGCGGGAGATTAAGGAGGGGATGATCCCGCCTTCTACAAAGAGAGTCGAGACGGTGAGCCCGATCAAGTGCGGCCCTGGTCTCCTTCCCGATCCGAAGAGCACCTGCGCCATTGTCGCGCCCCGCTCGGCGGCTTAGAGTGGTGACGATGAAACTCGCGCGCATGCCGGACGGAGCTCCGGAGATTTTCCATACCCTCCAGGGTGAAGGTCGTGGGGCCGGACGCCCCTCCGTCTTTATCCGGTCCTCGCTTTGCAACTTGCACTGCCAGTGGTGCGACACCGACTACACTTGGAACTGGACCGATACCCCCCACCGCCACGAGCGCGACTCCGACCCCTCCTATCAAAAGTTTCAACGCGGAGAGCAGATCGTCGATCTTTCCACCGCGGAGATCACCGCGATACTCTCCCGCCACGATTGCCGAAATTATGTCTTCACCGGAGGCGAACCCCTCATTCAGGAGAAGTCATGGCTCGAACTGATGGCCGCACTTGACGGAGACGGCCGCCCCAGGCCTCATTTCGAAATCGAGACAAACGGCACTCTCCTTCCGGGGACAGCCTTTCTCGATCGGATCGACCAACTCAACGTCTCACCCAAACTCGCCAATTCGGGAGTGGCTGAGGAACTGCGCCTCAAACCCGGGACGATGAAAATCCTCGCCACAACGGGAAAGACGGACTTCAAATTCGTGATTGGCTCCCAAGAAGATCTCGACGAAGTGCTCGCACTCATCGAACCCGCCTCGCTGCCGCGGGACCGAGTTTTCCTGATGCCCAAAGCCCTCAACGTCGCCGAACTCGAGGCGAACCAGAGCAAGGTCGCAGCCATGGCTCTGAGCCACGGCCTGCGCTACTCCGACCGCCTCCACCTGCGCCTCTACGGAGCGAAGCGCGGGGTTTGAGAAAGATCATCCGGGGAAAATCCACTCGTAAGAGTCGGTGTGACTGTAGATCTCGTCGCGCAGATCCTGGGAGAGACCCGCCAATCCAGGGAACATCGAACGGTGATCGACTCCCATCATTGCGAGGCGACGACGCAGGTAGCTTTTCCACTCTGCCGGGATGACCAACTTCGACAAGACAAGACGGTCGCTCCCGAGTTCGAAAAGCTCTTCGAACGTTTCGGGAGAAGCGTCTTCTTTCGGAAGCGGGTGCGAGAGAAAGGCGACTCGCTGATTCCTCATCGCCTCACTCGGACGCTTGGGGCGATAGAGGCGCGGCTGATCCGGGATCTGCTCGTAATCGAGCGAAATGGTGAAGCTGGCTTCACCCGGCATGATACGCCAGACGGCGCCGTCCTCCTCCGAATGCGCCGGATCCGTCGCAAAAAACAGGGCCACCAAGGCGTTGTCGCTCCACGCGGAAAATCGCGTCGGCAGTCCGTTCTGCGCGCCGAGCGACATCCATTCGAGCTCCGTCGCGGGCTCATGGGAGAGGAGGCCGCTAGCCCGCTCTTTCCAACTCACGAGAAACGCCGCCTCAAGCTCGGCCCAGGATTTGAACTCACTTCGGGCGACCTCTTCACGAAAAAGACCCGGCAACAAGCTCCACGACGCTCGCGCCTGCCCCCGGTATACGGGGGTCCTCTGAAATCCCAGCTTCGGCACCATCTCCTCCAGCAGTGATTCAATGCTTCCGACAACGACCGTTTCGACTTCTCTCATGTTGGGCTCTTCCTGACGGCAGGGGTGGTCAATTTTAAAATTTGAGTTGCCTTGCGCTAAATTTTAGCTAACTTTCAATAAACGCCTCGCAACAATGATCGCTTTCTCACCTTTGCACTCAAATTGCAAGCAGTTTTTCAGTTTTCTTTACCTTTCTTGAGTTAAATCCTTGTTTAAAATGAAGATCCCCACTCTGGATGAAATTGCCTTGGCGATCCCTCGGCTCGATTTGCCGCAATTGAGGTCCCTGCGCATGGCCGTCGACGTGGCGATCCAATTCCACACCCAAGGCACCCTCTCGAGCGACCGCCCCGAGTTGGTGGTCAGTGACGACGAGGGCCTTGCCCTGCACGACGAGGCTCGGCTGATTCTCGAACAGGTCGAACGCAACGAACTCACCCTTGCCGACCAGGCCCTTCTCGCCGCCCTGTTCCTCAGTGACGCCTACCAGCACGACAGCTTCTCGAGCCGGGCGATCAACGACTTTATTGAAGAGTGCGGCCGCCCCCGCATCGCCAACATCACTTCGGCGATTTCGGGCCTGACATCGCGATCCTTCCTCCACGTCGACGACAAGGCGCTTTCCCTGAGCAAGGAGGGGCGCGCCAAGGCCCGCAGCCTCATCGGCATGTTAAAGCGGCGTTCCGCCGCCGCGGCGTGATCAACGCTCTTTTCCCAGCGTACCGGAAATATCCTGGGCCGAATAGCTGCCCTCGCGGAGCGTGTCGTTGAGGCGCATCACATAGCGAAAATTCACCCCGCTGCCTCGATCGACGAGGATCATGGTGCGGACGCCCGTGACCTGCTCTTCGATCAAAGTGATGGGATTGGTGAAGGTGCCCACATAGTAACCGACGAACCTCGCGCGGGAAGGACTGCCCGTCGGCTTGCGCCAGGCGATGAAATGCGCGGTGCGGGCCTTGTTGAAATCAAACAAAACCGGAATGAGTTCCCTGCTCTTGCCGGTGACCTTGACTTTTGCGGGACCATTGACCGCGTTGTTCGGACTGGTGATTCCCGAAATGCGCCCCTCATAGGTGCCCTTGAATTTCTTGATCTCGCTCTGCTTGAGCGTGGCGGCGGCCAACGGACCCACCGACACGACCGCGAGTGCGGAGGAGAAAAGAAGGAGCGTCGAAAAAGGAGCTTTCATTCGAATGACAGGGAGATGATAAGCCGAAAAAGAGGCGAAAAACCAATGTTTTGTGGACGAATCCGAGAGCCTTGGAGCCGCCTTGTTTTCAGATCAGCTGCCGCTTCTTCACGTTCAGATATTGACTCACCGCCTCGGCACATAGCGCTTCGTGATCGGGAATGCCCAATTCCACCCCGAAACGTCGGAGCTTTTTGGCAGCCTCGCAAAGTTCCTGCCACTGAAAGTGTCCGGCAAGGTTTTCGTAAACTTCGCCCGTGGTTTCCGGGATACGAAGAGGTGAAAAAAGCGGCCGCGCGGCCTCGGGCCGCACCATGTTCACGAGGACGAGATGCTGGCGGTTGATCAAGGGCAGGGCCTCGTAAAAATGCTCGGCAGTGAGGGGATCACTCAGGTCGACCAACATTACGAGGAGAGCCCTTCGCGTCAGCCGCTGGCGAAGAGCGATCATGAGCTGCTCGAAATCCGGTGCGACCGGCTTGGGCTCGAGCGTGTAGAGGGCGTCGCGGACGAGGTTGTAGTGGCCTTTCCCGTTTTTTGCCCGGATGAATCGATCTTCCTTGTCGGCGAAACTGATGAAACCGAAGAGATCACCCTGCCGCTCGGCTACGGAGGCAAGAATGAGAGAGCAATGAAGGAACTTCTCGAGCTGTGTTGTGACAAGCCAATCACCGCCGGCCGAATCCTCGCGATGGAGCCAGTCGTCAGCGGGGGCGGTCACCGCGGGCACGCGGATCTCACGGGCACTCAAGCGCGAATGATCCACGACGACGTAAACTTCTTGGGTGCGCTCGATCTGATAGGTGCGCGTCACTGGTTTGCCACGGCGGGCGGTCGCCTTCCAGTCGACATCGGTGTAGTCGTCGCCCGGCTGGTATTCGCGCAACTGTTCGAAGTCACGCCCTTTTCCGACCTGCCGGACTAGGTGACTTCCTTCATTCCCCCGCAGGAGGAAGACGCTCGAAAGACGCCGGCGCTCGGCGCGCAGATCAGGATAGACGCGGACTTCGGTTTCCAGCGGCATCGACCGCCGCATCAACCACAGCCCGAAGCGCGACCGAGTCTCGAAGTGCGCCCGTTCGAGAAAATAGCGTCCGCGTCGCAGCGGTAATAGCGGATACTCCACGGTGCGCCGCTTTCCGGCGCAAAGACTTTCGATCCGTCGGACGATCTCCCCATCGACCCGGAAATCCCCCGGAATTTCAATCCCATAGCGAAGCCAATCAAGGTCACCCCCGCGGTTGGCGAGAGTGAGAGGCACGGACACTTCGCGCCCTTTCGTGCATCGGATCAACTGAGAAAGCTCGAGCGAGAGCCCCTCGAGGAGCCCGCGCGAGAGCAAGGCGTCCACCAGCGCGACCAACACGACGAGCAGGAGGAGCAATGCCGCCGGGACTTTTTCCGTCCCCTCGGCATAAACCAGCCAGGAGGTGGCCGGGGTCACAACGAGGAGGGCAACCCAGAGCAAGGGGAGATGGGGCACCACGCGCATCGGGTTCGGGAGCGACCTCCACTATCGTGGCACGGCGACGGCTTCGAGCAGTTTGTTCACCGCCTCGCGCACCGTGACACCCTCGATCTCGTATTCGGGGCGCAGGACGATTCGGTGCGAAAGCACGGGGTAGGCCATTGCGCGAATGTCGTCCGGCGTGACGTAGTCGCGTCCCTCGATCGCGGCAAGTGCCCGGCTCGAAAGAAGAAGCGCACGGGTGGCACGGGGTCCCGCCCCGACCTGGATGCTGTCGAGCTCGCGGGATCGGCGCACGATTTCGACGACGTAGGAGATGAGTTCGTCTTTCATCGTCACCGCCTCGAGAGCCTCCTGCATCCGCTGGATCTGCGGCTCGGTAAGGACGGCCTGGATCGAATTCCCGGCGAGGAGATGCTCGGGCGTGGCCTGCCCAAGCGAGGCGACGGCCAACTTCAGCTCTTCGTCGGCAGTCGGGTAATCCATCTCGACACGGAGCAGAAAACGGTCTTTCTGCGCCTCAGGAAGCGGATAGGTGCCCTCGTATTCGATCGGATTCTGCGTCGCGAAAACAGTGAAACTGGAGGGCAATTCGTGAGTCTTGCCATCGATCGTGACGAGACGCTCCTGCATCGCTTGGAGCAGCGCCGACTGCGTCTTCGCGGGGGCTCGGTTGATTTCATCAGCGAGGAGGAACGAGGTGAAGACGGGGCCCTTCACGAGGTGGAACGCTCCCTCCTGAAGGTTGAAAACGCTGGTTCCGGTGATGTCCGAAGGCATCAAATCCGGGGTGAACTGAATCCGTGAAAAATCGGTCCCGAGGACCTTCGCGAGCGTTCGCACCAGGAGAGTCTTTGCGACTCCAGGCACGCCCTCGATGAGAATGT
>NEUQ01000021.1 GCA_002288445.1 Verrucomicrobiia bacterium Tous-C2TDCM
AAACCCGTGGCCATCACCGCGGCGGCATAAAAAAAGATCGCCATCACCATGACGACGGCTCCAAGTCCGGGAATCGAATGAACGAAGGCGGCCACGACTTTCTTCAGGCTTGGCACCGCCGTGAGGAGTCGCAGCACCCGCAGCACTCGGAGGGTCCGCAGCACCGAGAGGACGCCCTGCCCAGGGACCAGCGCAATCGCCACCACCAGGAAGTCGAAAATGTTCCACCCGCTGCGGAAGAAGGCGAACCGATAAGCCGCCAGCTTCAGCGCCAGCTCGATTGCGAAAATGAAGAGACAGATCAGATCGATCGCCTTGAAGAAGCCGCTCGCCTCGGGGAGCAGGGAGGGATCGATGTAGATCCCCAGGACGATCGAGTTCACGAGGATGACACCAATAATGAAACGCTGCGCGGGGTCAGATTCGATCGCGGAGGCGAGACGAAGCCGCCACGGGGCGATTCCAGACAGCGATTGCAGGGCCTTGAGGTCCGTGGAACTCATCGGTTCACTTTTCTAATCCAGTTTCCAAGGCGAACCACGAGACGGGCAGGTCCTTGAGCGCTTCGCGCATCTTGTCGAGTTCCGCCGCCGCGCCGTGGACCTCGAGTCGGATCAAATCCGCGATTTGGAGAGCCTTTTCAAGCAGGTCGCCGACATTTTGCAAATGGGCGAGAGCGCCTTCGCCGCCGACGTAGGCTTCCCGGCAGAAGACGATTCCTGAACCTACGGTGAAGTCGTAGAAGAGAACTGCCTCTTCCGAGCGGGTCCGTTCGATAAAGGCGGGCATGCCCGCGATGAATTCGGCGAGCTTGCCCTCGTGCGGTTGGAAATAAGGATGGATGCTGACGGTGGTGCGCGGAGACATGGCTCGTTTGGTAATCGCTTCAGTGGGAAAAATCGAGACGAAATTGGGAGGGTGGCTGACACGGATGGGGTCGAGCCGCTCTTCAAGGGTTCACGCATTCGACCAAATCTTGTCGCGGCCGCGACAAGATTTGGTCTTACGAAAGGAGTCCATTGTCGCCGCTGGTGAAAACGATCCTGACCGTTTTCATCCCGAGAGCGATGGGTCGAAGGGAGCGCCGGTGTAAGTGGTCAGGGGAGGGGATTGCCGATATGGCAGGCCGCGCTGCTGACGTTGAGTGCGGGCAGGAGGCGGGGTAAGAGGGCATCAAGTCGGTCCAGTTCTCCGGTCGTTTCGACCTGGATCGTCCCGGGATACCCGGCTCCCGAAGCGGGCAGCAGCGAGGCGACGCGCTTGGCGACGGCTGGGCCGGTATCGATCACGGTAGCGCCGTCGGGCAGGCGATACTCGATCATAGGCTTCAAAAACGGGTAGTGTGTGCATCCCAACACAAACACGTCCGCGCCTGCTTCGAGGAGTGGGGTGAGTGCCTCGTCGACAGCCGTTTCAACCGCGGGCCCGTCAAGGAGGCCTGCCTCGACCAGTTCGACGAAGCGCGGGCAGGGCCGGGTGATGACGCGGACGCCGCTGGCGTGAGCGCTGACTAGTTGGTGGAATTTCTCGCCGGCAAGCGAGGCTTCGGTCGCGAGTACCCCGATGACGCCGCTGCGGGTGCGCTCCGCCGCGGGTTTCACGCCCGGCTCCATCCCGACGACAGGCAGCGGGTATTCAGCCCGCAAGGCACCGACCGCTTGGATCGTGGCGGAATTGCAGGCGATCACAAGGATCTCGGCTCCGTGGACGAGGAGGTAGTCGGCAATTTCGAAGACGCGTCGCTGGATCACTTCGGGACTTTTTGTTCCGTAGGGACACCAAGCAGAGTCGCCGACGTAGTGAAGCGAGGCGGTGGGCAGGATCCGGTGGATCTCCCGCAGCACCGAAAGACCTCCGACGCCGGAATCGAGCAGGCCGATTTTCACGGGCACAGGTTCACTTTTTCCCAGGCCAGCGGAATTCGACCGGCTCGGCGGCGGGTTGGGTGAGGTCGGTTTTGGAGGGAAGGGCGACGTGCTCCATCTTCTCCTTGGGATCGAGGTTTTCGTTCAGATGCGCCTCGGTCACGGGCTGGGAAGCCACGCCATCCTCGGGCACCTCGACCTTCGCGGTCCATAGGATCGCGTTGAGGACGAGCCTGCGAAAATCATCGACAGCCCAATTGCGGTGCCAGTGGCCCCCGGTAAAACCGACGCCGCGTCCCCCGTCGGGCCGTTCGACCGCCCACATCATCGTCTGGCGTTTGCCGAGCCCCTTCTCCCCGTCGGGAGTCCAATGGATGTAGCGGTTGATCCTCTCGCGCGTCGGCACGCCCGTCACGATGTCTTCGGCCATCTTCGGATCGGCGAAGCGCAGGTTGTAATACCATTCGTCGTTCGCGCTAAATCCGGGCACGCCCCGGCTGATGGGATGGCCCTCCCGGATCGCGACTTCGGCGGTCCAGTGGGGATTGGTCGAGTAGCCGCTCTCGTAGTGTCCGCCGATCCATTTCTTGAAACGCTCGCCCTGCTCGCCCTTCGGTACTTCGACCGCGTAGTGCATGCACATGATGCCGACGCCCTTTGCGAGCATCGCCTCGATCTTCGCCTCATTGCCGTTGGCGGGATGACTCGCGTTGCCGTCGGAGTAGATCACGAGGGCCTTGGCACCCTCGAAGACCGACTCATCTTCCGGCCATCCGTTGTGGACCACCTTCACCTCGACTGGCAGTCCGCTCTGGTCATTGAGGGCCCGCGCAAGGAGAATCGCCCCGGCGTTGAATTCGTGCTGTCCGGACGGGTGACTCTTTTTGCCGGCGATGAAGACGATCTTCGTCTTTTCGGCAGCGGCAAAGGCTTTTTCGCCGCACGAAGTAAGCGCGAGCAGCGAGGCGGACACGGCCGCCGCCGCGATGACCGCCACGGCAAACGGGTTGGAAACGAGTCGGACAAGACGGTTTTGGGGAGTTTTCATGATCACAGGGCTAACCGATACGGCATTCTCCGGAAAAGGGGAAGAGCGATTGTTTTGCTCCAATACGTGCGGGCATCCGCGGAAATTTCACCAATAAAATGCCGTGGGCCGAACCGTGCCTCGATGGGTTGATCCGGTCCGGAGATTAATGGTGGTGGCGGAGGACGCCTTGGCTCGGTTCCGAGGTGAACGGGTGGAACGCAAGGGGGTGAGAGAAGTCGCGAAGTGACAAATCCGACACGCGGCTCCGCTCTTGCCACTCCATGAATCCGTTGCGACCCGCCATCGGTTGAACTACTTACCCCTTCTTTCCGTTGTGGACCTCCCTACCCTCGATTCTCCGCTTTACCTGATCGACGCGATCGGCCCCTTCTTTCCGGGCTATGAGCGCTTCCGCATCAATTGGTCGAAGCTTCCCTGGATTCGATTTCAGGAGATGGAATCGGAGGAATTGCGCGAGGTATTTCTCAAGGTCCGAGAGGATATGAGGACCTTCTGTCGGAGCGTCGCAGCGATCGGTTACAACGGGGTCACGCTCGATGATGTGCCGCATCTTGCCCGTCATCACTACCTTGAGCCTGCAGTGGCCGACCGGGTCGAGATCTACCGCGAGGAGTTCCGCGAGTTGTTCCGCATCATCCAAGGGGAGGGTCTCCAGGTCTATCTGACGATGGACATCCTCACGCTGACCCCGGCCATCGAAAGACAACTGGGTCGCAGCGAAAAAAAGCAACGCGAATTCCTCTCGGGACTCCTCGATCGTTTTTTCACCGACTTCTCGGAGGTTGCTGGTGTGGTCTTGCGTATCGGGGAAAGTGACGGACTCGATGTGAAGGAGGACTTCCGCAGTCGTCTCGTGTTGAAGAGCCCGGCGATGGTGAACCGATGCCTCAAGGCGATCCTGCCCGTTTTCGAGCATCACCAGCGCCGCTGCATCTTCCGCACGTGGACGGTGGGCGCACACGAGGTCGGCGACCTGATCTGGCGGCATGCTACCCTCGAGAAGACGATCGACGGCATCACGAGTCCGGCGCTGGTCCTGTCGATGAAATACGGCGAGTCGGACTTTTTCCGCTACCTTTCCCTGAACCGGAATTTCTTCGTCACCAGCCTCCCGAAAATCGTCGAACTCCAGACGCGTCGCGAATATGAGGGCTGTGGGGAATACCCCAGCTTCGTCGGCGGTGATTACGAGCAGGTGGCGATCGAGCTGCGCGATGCTCCGAACGTGATCGGTATCTCGGTGTGGTGCCAGACTGGCGGTTGGACGCCGTTCCGCCGTCTCGCGTTTCTCGAATCCGGGTCGGTCTGGACCGAGATCAACACATTCGTCACCTTGCGGCTCTTCAAGCACGGCGAGCTCGTCGAGGAGGCGCTATCGCATCTGCCTGCTGTCGAGAACAAGGCGGCCCTCCTCGAATTGATGCGCCTTTCAGAGGAGGTCGTGATCCAGCTACTCTATCTGCCCGATTTCGCGCGGCAGCGTTTTTATTTCCGTCGCGTCCGCATTCCTCCCCTCCTCGGAGTCTATTGGCACCACATTTTCGTCGCCCAGTCGATCAAGCGCATGCTGGGGCCTCTTGTGGAGGATGGTGAAGCGGCGATTCGGACGGGGCACGCGGCGATGGCGAAAATCCAGCGTATGCGGACCCTCGCCCTGCATTGCGGTCTGCCCGAGGAAGACATCGAATACATGGGCTACACTTTCGGACTCATCGCGCTGGCGCGGGAGTATTTTTTTCGTCCCGACGACGAGGAGATCCGAAAACGACTCGAAAAGGCCAAGAAGCAGTACAAGAAACGCTACCCTCGGGGGAGCCGTTTCCGCTACTCGGTGAAATACGACTTCAAGCCCTTCAAACTCGGGAGCCGCTCGATCCGACTGATTTTTAAATACCTGGTCCGGCGAACGCCGGACTATCGTTTCATCGACAAGATTCTCGGACTGCGTCTGCTCTCGATCGCCTATTTTGTGATGAAGCGTTCGCGCCCGAAGATGGTGCCGAAAATCGCGCGGAAAAGCGCGATGGGGCTCGATGCGATCTTCAAGTGAGGCCTGGATGGTCTCTTCTCATGCCGGATCCAAGAAATCCGTGGACGATTGGATGTCTTCAGCTTGGAAAATTCGCGGAAGGATGCCGCCACATCGACGAGGTGCGGACGAAGCCAGCCTCGTCGCGATGTTGTCGGGATGATACGGGAGACCGCTCGAACCTCGGCCTTCCGCCTTTCCGGCAGAAAGGCGGAACGGTGTCGCGCTGCGCTCTTCCAAAGCTATCCCAGGTTCGGCATCAATCTTCTCCGATGACCTGTCGCAGTTTGGCGAGGCCACGACGGATGCGTGCCTTCACCGTTCCGAGCGGTTCCCCAAGCTGGTCGGCGATTTGTTGCTGGGTGAAGCCCTCGAAGTAAACCTTCTCGATCGCCTCGCGTTGGATGCCGCTGAGCTCCATCACCGCCGAGCGGACCGCCTCGCAGGTGTCGCGCCGGATTGCCGCCTCGGGTCCGGCCACCGGCGAGGTGCTGCGTTGCACGAAATCGAGAGACTGGGAGTAGGCGTCCCTGAGTCTTGCTTGGCGTTTGCGTGCGCGTATTCGATCGATGGCGCGGTTTCGTGCCGTGGATGTCAGCCAGGTGATCGGCCGCCCCCGACCCGGGTGGTATTGATCTGCCTTGTGCCAGAGGGAATTGAGAACTTCTTGGAGAGTCTCCTCGGTATCGTTCGGATCTCCGAGAATGCGATGGATCGCCGCGTAAAGCAGTCCGGCATAGCGGCGGTGGAGACGTCGAAAGGCCTCCTGATCGCCTGCCGCGATCTCCGAGAGAATCACGCCGTCTGCAGCGTCATCATAAACTCGTTCTCGGTCCAAAATAAGGGAAGGGTTCATTATGAGAAAAACTTATCGGAGGATTTTTTGAACCACAAATGATTTGTTGATTAGAGTTTCTAATGAAAATAGTGAAATCATTAGCGGCGTTTGCGGAGAACCCCAGCTCGCCCCCTCCCTTTTCCTGTCGGATTGCGGGGTTTGCGTGAGGGTGGCCCTTGTGGTAGGATCGAGGTGGCGGCGTGCGCCGTATTCTCTAAAAGAAGATTTCATGCAAGAAAACGAACCGAATCAAAACGACCGTCGCAACGGCGGCGAAAACGGATTCAACTGGAAGGGGCTCATCCTCCTCTCCGTGGCCATGGGCCTTTTTGGCCTCGCGATCTGGTCCCGCGACGGTCTTTCAAGTTCGTCTAAAGCAATCACCTACGCCGAGTTCAAGAAGCTGGTGCAGGATGGAAAGATCCATGTCGATGCAGCTTCCCAGCCTCCCAAGCTCCTCAGTCTTGTGCAGCGCGATGGCAGCATGAAACAATACGTCTCCGGATGGTATGAGCCCGAGGTGGCGGAGCAGAAGGGCGGTTTGAAGTACCGGCAGTTCACCGTGCCTGTCATCCTCGACTATGTCGGCGACGAGATGAAGGCGCTGCTGAAGGAAAAGAATCTCGAGATCTCCGACCTGCCGACCGATTCCGACGGCATTGGGATGATGTTGATGTCCTTTTACCTCCCGATCTTTTTTCTCCTGATCCTGCTCTACTTCCTCTTCCGCCACCAAATCAAGGCGGCGGGCAAGGGTGCGATGAGTTTTGGCAAGAGTAAAGCCAAGCTCATGACGATGGACAAGGGTAAGGTCACCTTCAAGGATGTCGCCGGGGTCGAGGAAGCCAAGGAAGAGGTGTGGGAAATCGTCGAATACCTGCGTGACCCCAAGAAATTCCAGAGACTCGGGGGACGCATCCCCAAAGGCGTCCTCATGGTTGGATCCCCTGGCACCGGGAAGACGCTCCTCGCCCGTGCCATCGCCGGTGAGGCGGATGTCCCTTTCTTCTCCATCAGCGGTTCGGACTTCGTCGAGATGTTTGTCGGGGTCGGGGCCTCCCGGGTGCGGGACATGTTTGAGCAAGGTAAGAAGAACGCGCCCTGCCTCATTTTCATCGACGAGATCGATGCGGTAGGTCGTCACCGGGGTCACGGTCTTGGAGGTGGGCACGATGAACGCGAGCAGACGCTCAACGCTCTTCTCGTCGAGATGGACGGTTTTGACACGCAGGAAGGCGTCATCATCATCGCGGCCACAAACCGTCCCGACGTGCTCGATCCGGCTCTGTTGCGTCCCGGTCGTTTCGATCGCGAGATCACCGTGGGTTTGCCCGATGTCAACGGACGTGAGGAGATCCTCAAGGTTCACGCCAAGAAGGTGAAACTCGCCGAGGGCGTTGATCTCGGTGTTGTCGCCCGCGGCACACCCGGCTATTCGGGGGCTGAACTCGCGAACGTCATCAACGAGGCCGCCCTTCTCGCTGCCCGTAAGGGGTTGAAAGCCATCTCTTTGACCGAGCTTGAAGAGGCCCGCGACAAGGTGCGCTGGGGTAAGGAGCGCCGCAGTCTCGCGATTTCCGAGAAGGACAAGGAGAAAACCGCCTATCACGAGGCTGGTCACGCCATTCTCCTCGTACTGCTCGAAAACACGGATCCACTCCACAAGGTCACGATCATTCCTCGAGGTCCCTCGTTGGGCTCGACGATGTGGCTTCCGATCGCGGACAAATACACCCAGAGGAAAAGCGAGTTGCTCGACCAACTCGTTGTCATCATGGGTGGCAGGGTCGCGGAGGAGGTCGTCTTCGGCGACGTTGCGAGCGGAGCAAGCGGCGACATCAAACAGGCCACCGCGATCGCCCGCAAGATGGTCTGCGAATGGGGCATGAGCGAGGAACTCGGGATGGTCGAATACGGCGACCATCAGGAGCACGTTTTCCTCGGTCGCGACATGGGGTCGCCGCGCAACTACAGCGAGTCCACCGCCCAGAAGATCGATGCCGAGGTCAAGCGCCTCATCGACACGGCCTATGCCAAGGCGACCGAACTGATCGTCTCCCACCGTGACAAGCTCGACGTGATCGCGAAGGGACTTCTTGAGTATGAGACCCTCGATGCGAAACACATCCACGAAATCATGGAGCACGGCGGGATCCAGAATCCGCCGTCTTCGCCCACGCCGCCTGATCTTCCAAGCGATGCCCCGAAAAAGCGTCCCGTCGAGAAGGAGAAGGAGAGCGAGGGTGATTTCCCGGGTTTGCCGGCGCCGGCGTGAACGTCAACTCTCCCTCGCCTCCAGCGCGAGGAGCCTGACACATTCCTCGAGAAGCCATTCGGGTTTCATGAAGGGTTCGTAGCTGATCTCCTGCCAGCGGATGCGGCCGCCGCGGTCGATGAGGTAGGTGCCGTGCAGCGCCATCTCCTCGAAGTCATCATGGGCGCGGAAGGCCTTGAAGGCGGCGAGGGTGGCATCGGAATAGAGCGGAAAGGGGAAAGGAGACTTCTTCTCACCCTCGCCCGCGAGGGTTTCCTTGAGTCCTTCGGGCGTGTCGGTGCTGATCGCGACAAGGTCGATCCCGGCATCGTCGAATCGCTTCGCGACCGGGGCGAAGGCGTTGAGTTGCTCCATGCAGTGCGAACAGCCCTTCCCGAGGAAGAAGATCGCGACACGGGGACGGTTGCCGGCCGAAAAGAGGGGTTCGCTCTTGTTTTCGACGTCGGTCAGAGTCACGGCGGGCGCGGCGGGTGGCGTCCAGCGGAAGGGGCCGAGCGTGTCGAGATCGGGACGTTCCCCGAGGTCCTTCGGGGTCGCGGGCGCGAGACGCCAGTCGTCGGGAAATCCGAACTCCTTCGCGATGGGAACGAGCGGTTGGAAGATCGCGAGATCGGCGTCTGCGCTGTGCGCCACGGTGCGCAGCTGGGTGAAGGCGGCCTTCGCCTTCTCCTTTTCCTTGTCGCCGTTCGCATGAAGGATGCGGACCTGGGCGACGAGCGGCAGCACCTCGTTCTTGCCCGAAGAAACCGCCTCGCCCGCGAGTTTGATCGCTTCGTCTCCCTTGCCGGCGCGCTGCCAGAGCAAGGCGTGACGCCACTTCGCGAGATCCTTCAATTTGGGCAGCAACTCGAGCGCCTTCGCCGGATCAGGCGGACTTGCGGTGAGGGCGGCGTAGACGCGGAGCTCGTTGACGGGATTCTCGATCTCCGTGATCGACTTCTCGAAGTTCTTTGCGGCGGCCTTCTTCGCTTCTTCGATCGCCTTGGCGTCCTTCTTGGCCTCGGCCGCCTTCTTCTCCGCGTCGGTCACGGCCTTGTCCTTTTCGGACTGTTTGGCGGCGAGGCGTTTCTCGAGTTCGGCGAGGTGCTTCGAGGCTCCCTCGCGGTCGCCGCTCTCGTATTTGGCGAGGGCGACGTAGCGATGGTAATCCGTTTCGGTGATCGACTCTCCGTCCGGATGGAGCGGTGCCGTTTTGTCCTTCCCGTCGCCGGAGAGGGCGATGACCTGTTTCCAGTCCTCGTAGCGGACCAGCGTGTCGCGCAAGCGTTGCCTTCCGTATTGCCAACTGCCGCCCGAGGGATCGAAGAGCTCCTTCTTGTCGACCGTTTTGAACTTCGCGAGACGAGGCAGGGAGATCATGTTGCGCGCCAGTTCGACGGCGCGGTGGTGTTGGCCGAGGGAATCGAGATTGCGGATGAGCCACTCGTTGTTGTGGGCGAAATTGTGGATCTGGTCGGGCACGATCTGGTAGCGGATGAGATGGGCGTGGTCGACCCGGGCCGAGGCCTCCTGCTGCCACGCAGCTTCGGTGTAGCGCTGCAGCTTTGAATAGGTGTGGCCGGGCATGTGCCACATGTGGGCGATGCCGGGGGCGGCGGGACCGCAGTTCGCCGCCGCATTGAGCGCTTGCGAGGGATCGGTGTTGTCCCAAAGATGGATCTGGAAGTGATTCGCGGGATGTTTAGGATGGCTCTTCAGGATCTTCTCCGCGAGCAAGTTCATCGCGTAGTGGCTCGAGATGGGGACCTCCTTGCCGCTATTGTAGAAGACCTGGTGAAGAAGAAAGGCCTCGGCCTCGACTTCGTCCGGATGTTTCTCGAGAATCTCCTCGAGCGAGCGCACGTAGTCGCGCAGCCGCTTCTTCACATCGGCTTTCGGATCCTTGAAATAGGCCGCGAGCCCATCGATCCAGAGCTTTTCACGCTCGCTTGACTGTGATTTCCTTTCGACCGCCTCGTCGATGAACTTCTTGCCGCGCGCGTCGTTCTTGAAGTTTGCCATGGCCATGCCCCAGTAGAACATTGCCGCCCCGGGATCGAGCTTTGCGGCCTGTCGGAAGCTGCGCTCGGCCTCAAAGAACCAGTAACCGTGGAGCTGTCCGACGCCTTGGGTGAAGAAGCGGCGCGCTTCCTCCGATTTTGTCGTCACCTTGAGATGGATCTCGCCGGTGCCGGAGAGTAGCACGGCGGCCTGCCGCGGACCTTCGTTGAAGACTTCGCCGTGATAGGAGTGCCCCGCGGGAGTTTGGGGCTTTTCGGTCCGGTCCTGAGCTGGAAGAGCCGAAGGAAGCAGAAGGGTGAACACGAGGGTGAGGCGTTTCATGGGTTTCAAAGCGGCTTGATGAAGACGTTTCGAAACTGGACGAGGCTCGAGGCCGGCGACCACGCGCCGTCGGGCTTTTTGCCGCCGTGGTGCTGCAGGGCGATGCGGCCCTTCTCCGGGACATCGGGAAGGATTGCGTTTTCGATGACTTGGTGGCCGTTGAGGACGACGGTGAGGCGGTCGCCCTTCATCGTGATGACGAAGGTGTTCCACTCGCCGACATGGTTGTCCGCCCTCCGGTTTGGAGTGACACCAGCGCGGATCTCCTGCGGCAGCGTTTCGTTGTTGCGTATCCCGTAGACTTCGCCAGAACCGATTGGCCAGCACCAGATGTTGAGCGGATACTTCGACATGCCGCGGAGGTAGATCCCCGAGTCGGCGTTCGGCATAGGGTGGGTGAGGTTTTTCCCGTCGGGTCCTTTCACCGTGCTGCCGTCGGGAAGGACGTAGGGTACGTCGTAAAAGCCGGTCGTCTCCTTGAGACGCCAATCGATTCGCAGCTCGAAGTCGCCGTATTCCTTCTCCGTCCAGAGATTTTTATCGCCTTTCGCTTCGGACTGCGCGTCGTAATCGATCACGCCATCGATGACCGTCCAATGTCCGTTGTCGCCTTCGGGAACCGTCCAGCCAGCGAGGTCCTTCCCGTTAAACAGAGATCGAAAGCCTTCGGGCGTCGGATCGGGCGAGGCATCAACGATGCCGGTCGCGGTGGCAAGGAGGACGAGAAGGCTGGCTTTTTTCATGAGGCGAATGTATCAGCGGCGGGGCGGTTGGGACGAACCTTTTTACTCACTAGAAAGGCGGGATCGTGCGATGGCGCCGTGGCGTCGGACCCGATAGGATCGCGTCCATGAAACAGCCCTCTCCAGTTTTTTGGATTTGCCTTCTCGTTGGCCTGCCTCTTCTGGCGCGAGCGGGGGAGCCCCGGTCCTTCTATCTGATCGGCAATTCCCTCACCCAGGACACCGTGCCTTCGGGCCTCGACGGTGACGTGCAATGGCATGTCGACTGCGGCAAGAGCCTGCCCTTCATCTACGAAAATCCGCAGAAACCCTGTGTGAAGAATTCGACGATCTGGCCCGAGGCCTTGAAGGCGAAGTCCTATGATCTGGTCTCGGTGCAGGTCCACTACGGCAGCACGGTGGAGGAGGATGTGGCGGTGCTCTCGGAGTTCGTCCGAATGCAGCCGAAAGCAGTCTTCGTGATCCATTCGGGCTGGGCGCGATCAAAAACCCGGGCCGAGGAATACGCCGCAAAGTCACCCGGTGGAAAGATGCAGCACAGCCCGGCCTACCTCGATGCGGTGATCGCAAAGGTCCGCGAGCTCCACCCTGATCGCGTCTTCCGGCAGACCCGGGCTCAGGACCTCCTCGCCCGGATCGCCGCCGACATCGGGTCAAAGAAGGCGCCCTTTTCCCAGATCGAAGACCTGTATCGTGACGACATCCACCTCAACGTCGTCACGGGCCGCTATTTGATGCACAACGCGATGCGCCACGCCTTCGGTCAGCCGCGCTCGGTGGATGGTTTCGAAGGCATCCCCTCGCCCGTGAAGACCTACCTCGACGGGATCCTCGACACGCTCGGGGATCCGGAGCTGGCTCCTTGAGCATAGCGCGTTGCGGGAGGTGGGCCGACCTCGATTCCCGCTTGCAGCGAGACGGAAACGCGGCCAAGGGCAAGGGATGAACGACCCGGATACGGAAACCGCTTTGGCTGCGAATCTCGCGGAGGTGGAAATCAAGGATGCCCAGGTGATTTTCTCCTCGGTCTGGAAGGACCTTGTCGAGGAATTCGGCCTCGAGAATCTACGTTTTCCAAAGGAAATCATCCTTCTCGGGGGAGCTCCGGGATCTGGCAAGGGGACGAACACTGGTTTCATCATGAAGGCGCGGGGGTTCACTTGCCCGCCTATCGTCGTGAGCTCCCTGCTGGATAGCCCCGAAGCGCGCGCCTTGAAGGACAGGGGCATGCTCGTGGGTGATCGCGAGGTGATGGGCATTCTCCTCCGCAAAATGCTGGAGTCCGAATTCCGAGACGGGGCCATTCTCGACGGTTTTCCCCGCACCAAGGTGCAGGTCGAGTGCATGAAGCTGCTCGTCAAAAAGATCGGGGCGCTCCACCGGAAGTATGCGGAGACGCCCCTTGCGGCCCACTTCCGCCGTCCCACGATCCATGTCATGGTCCTCTTTGTCGACGAAAAGACGAGCGTGGACCGCCAACTCTTCCGGGGGCGACAGATCGCACGGCACAATGAGGAGGTCGAGGTCACCGGTGTCGGCGAATTGCAGGAACTGCGACCCACCGACCTCGATGTCGAGGCGGCCAAGCACCGCTACCGGATTTTCAAGGAAAGCACCTGGGACGCCCTGCAGTCGTTGCGGGAGGTCTTTTTCTATCATCTCGTGAACGCCCAGGGGACAATCTCCGAGGTCGAGCAGAACATTCTCAAGGAACTCCAGTATCAGAGCTCGCTCGAACTCGAGCCTGCGACCTTCGAGATGGTGCGCGACATCCCGCTGGCCCACGAGATCGTCGTGCACGCCCGTCAAGAGCTGGTCCGTCGACTCGACGGTTACGCTCGCGAGCAACGCGATTTGTTCAGCCGGGTTGTCGACTTGATTCAGACAAAATTCATTCCCATCATCGAACGGCACGCAATCTCCGGTCGGGCCGTGATCAACAACGAAGACGAGGTCCTTGCCGATCCGGTGGCGCTCGGGATGCTGATCGATGTCTTTTCCGACCGTGGATACCACGCTGTCGTTGACAAGCAGCTGACGAAGATCCCTGAGCGGGTCAACGTCCACACCGGCGAAATCGAATTCCGACCCAACACTACCTACCGGATTCGGATCTATTTCGAAGGCTCCGAAATCCGGCAGGGCGGCCGCTGAGGCGCGGGATCACTCGATTTGGATCTCGATCGCCTCGGTCTTGGTGAATTTGGTGCGGTCTTCTCGGCTGCGATTGAGGGCGAACCAGTAGCTTTCCCACGGCTCGATGTCGGCGCGTCCGGCACCGCCGTTCAGGAAAATCTTTCCGCTGGTGGTGCGGGCGTGGAATTTCCGCGGACCGAAGGAGGGGCCCTGCACGACCACGTCGCGAATGCCCCCGGGCATGGCGCGGATCAGCTCGTTGTATTTCCGCGTGTTGTAACCCATGTCAAACCCTCCCACGGCCCATCCTTTGATAAAGCGCTCCCGCTCGGCGCGGGGCAGGTTGAAAATGACTTCGTTCCCTTTCACGGCCTCGCGGACCTGATCGAGTTTGAGGCCCTCCGGGGGAAAGTCGAACCCGAAATACATGTCCTTGTTTTCCACGGCAAGAGCGGGGACGCGGAAGCCGATCCAAGAGGAATCATTGTTTTTCTCTTGGACGTCGGCCACATAGGTGGCGTTCATCCCCTTGCGGCCGAGATAGAGGTGGACGCGGAACTTGTATTCATCCTCGAGGACCATTTTCCAGATGATCTCCTTGCCGTCGAAGCTCGGTGCTTCTTCCATCCGGAGGAATTTGCGCGGGCGCCAGCGGAATCGGGGATCGGGGTGCTCGGGCACTTCCTTCCACGCGTGATAGAAGAACGAGATCGGATTTTGGATGTATTTGCCCTCGGCATTTTTCAGGAAGATCTCGACCCGGGCCTCGGGGCCGTAGAAGACGGCATCGTATTCCGGCTCGGAGAGACGGTGGATCTCGGTCCACTCCTTGGCTGGCTTGAAGCCGTAAAAGGCATCTCCGGTGATGGTTTCCCGGGGGGTGGCAAGCTTCACGTTGATGTTGGCAAGGGCGGCAACGTCATCCTGGCGCTTCTGGGGCATGAGCGACGTCACTTCCGTTTCCTCGGAGCCCCGCAGGAGTGAGACGAGCGATGGCATCTGACGGCCGAGGGTCTTGTTCGCGATTTTTTTTGTCATCACGTCGAGGAACTCGGTGCTCTTTTCGGCGGGTTGCACGTAAGTGCGGATCTTCCGACGACCCAGTTTTTGGCCGATCTCGGCGGCGATGTCTTCATCGACGAAGTCCTCGAAGTCGGAAAAAATGTAGAGGGCGTCGATCTTTTCCTCCATCAGGAATTCCGAGGCGACGATGAGGCTGCTCCCGTCCCATCCCCTGCCCGTGGTGATGAATTGGTTCGGGCGCGTCTTGAAGGTTTCGATGAGCCGGTCGACGTAGCGCTGGGGAGCCTTTCGAGGCAGGTCGTGCCAGAGGAACCAGTAGGGGGTGTGGGTCTTGTAGACCGGATCGTAGGGGACCACCTCCTCAGGGATGATCAGGCGGGCCTCTCCCTCCCGGTTGTCTTGCGAGAGCAGCATGTTACGGACGTAGACAACAGGGGAGTCCTTGAAGTTCTTGTCGACTTCGCGAACGACGGCAGGAAGGAATTCCGCCATCGATCCTGAAACGTCGAGGATGACCCCGAGGACTTCGCCATCCATCTCCATCGGTTGCCCGAACATCATTTTCGAGGTGGTCGAGGTCGTCATCCCCAGGCTCATCGATGGATTGAATTGCATCCCGGTTTCCATGGCGACGTCGGCCACGGGGACATCGACGCTGGAGACGGAGAAGGAAGATGTCGAACTGACGGAAATGATGTCTGCCACTGACGAGTTGACCGCTGTGGTCGGCTCGAGCGTCGGCTTGTCCATCTTCACGTTTTCGATGATCTCCTGCTGCTCTTGAGTCGCGGAGGAGGCGACGATTTGGGGCGGGACTCGGGGCGGATCCTGCGTCACGACGAGCGTCAGTGCGAGGAAGATGGCCACGTGGATCAGCACCGTGATCGTCAGGGAGTTGAACTTGTCCCGGCGCCTTGTCGTCTCGCGGCGTCGGTTCACGGCCTCCTCGGCTTCTTTCAGGGCCTCCATCTCGTGGTTCGAGAAGGAGACCTTGGGGAGGGAAATCGGTGTGGCAGGGGCGCCGTCACCACTTTTTCGAAGCAGCGGGACCGCTTCTTGGGTTCCCGCACCGCGAGCCGAATCCGGAGATGAGTCTTCTTCGAGATCATCGGCCGTGAGGGCCACCGCGGCCGGTGGGGCGAGGAGGGCAAGCTCTTTGCGGTAGGCTTTGGCAGGCTCGTAATCCGGATCGATCTCGAGGGAGGTGGCGACTAGCGCGCCGGCCTGTTCGATCGCACCGACGGCGGCGTAGGTCTTGGCTGCCGCTAGCCAAGGGGCCGCTTCATGGGGGATCGCCTCGCCTTGGTTGACGACCTCGACTGCTTCTTCGCGTTTGCTCTCGGCGACGAGAGCTTGCACGAGCGACAAACGAAGCTCCCAGTTGGCAGGCTCGGCTGAAAGTGCTTGGGTGAGTTCCGCAATGCTCATGGATGGTCGGGTCTGAAAGGTTCGATGGTCGAGTATTCCCAAGATTGTTGACCTTGACCAGTGTAATCTGTGACATCGTGGAGAACGAAATCTCGCGCGAATGCGCCGGAGAAGTCTCACTCCCGTCAATCCCCGCAGGTGCGGCTGGAGCTCTGGTGTCGGTGGAAAAAGAATGGAGGGGAAGCCGAAGGGGGGAATTGAACCCCCGACCCACGCATTACGAATGCGTTGCTCTACCCCTGAGCTACTCCGGCGCGGTTCCCGCCTCCACAGACGGGCCAGAAACCTAACCGAGAGTGATCCGCTGTCAATGGCCGCGATGGACTGGCGTCGGAGGGGCTTCCGGAGTAGCTTTTGGAACGCCCTGTCTTTATTGTCACGTTGCTCCAAGAGGAGACAATTCGTTTTAAGCCCGCTATGACAACCACCGATCGGGAGCGATTCATCGAACAGGTCCGCGAACACCACGCGGGCCTCCGGGGTTTCGTGCGCTCTCTTGGGGTCGATCCTCTCTGGGTGGATGATGTGGCGCAGGAGGCCTTCATCGTCGCCTACAACCGACTCGACGAATTCGACCGCGCCCGGGATTTCGGTGCTTGGTTGCGGGGTATTGCCCGCAATCTCGTTATCAACGAGCGCCGCAAGGATGCCCGCCGCAAGCGGATCCTTTCGGACAATCTCACGGAGGTCCTCATTGCCTCCTCCTCGGCGAACGATGACGAGCCGGAGGAAATGGGCGATTACGCCCTTGCCCGGCTCAACGCGCTGAAGGAATGCGTCCGCGGGCTGCCCGAAAAGAGCCTGCGTCTGCTCAGGAGCCGCTACGAGGACGAGCATTCGGCGCAGGACATCGCCGCAGCATTTTCGATGAACCCGCCTGCCGTCCGCAAGGCGCTCGAGCGTTTGCGCACCGCTCTCCGTGAATGCATGGAAGAGCGCGTCGCGCTCTCTCCGGCCCGTTGACCCACGCCATGAGCTCCCGAACCGACGACGAACTCCTGCGCAGTCTCCTCGATGGGGAATTGGAGGAGTCGCTCCGGTGCGAGTTGGCGGCTCGTCTCAAGGCCGATCCAGAGCTGGCCTCGCGGTGCGCGTGGGAACTGGGATTTTCCGAATGGATCCGACAGGCGTTGGTGGGAGACGCAATCGAGGCCGAGAGGTCTTTTCTCGGCGCCTTGCAGAGCGACTCTTTGCCGATCGGAGACCTTCTGGGCCACATCCGCGATGGTTCGGCCTCGTCGTTTGAGTGTGATCAGGTGGTGAAGCATCTTTGGGGAGCACCGGCGGCGGCTCAGGGTCTCCGCCGCCGCCTCGCGGAAGACGAGTGGCTGCGTCTGGCGGTTTCCTCGTCAAAAAGCGAGCAAGCTTTCATCGAATCGCTCGAGACCCGGATGTGGGCCGAGACGGGGCAGGATCGTTTTGTCGAGGATTTCGCGAAACGATTCGAACGCGAGTTGACGGCGCTGCCCGGAGGGATAGAAGCCGAAAGGGTCGTTCCCCTCTGCCGTGTCGGGCGGGTCACGATGCTTCGTTTGTTCGGAGCGGCCGCGGCTATCGCGCTGGGGGCTTTCGCGTTGGCGCAGGTCGCCGTGGGACGACTTGGTTCCGCCCCGGCATTGGCTTCGGTGATGAAGTCGACACCCGATGCGATCTGGATCGAAGGGGCCTCGCCCCAGAACGATGGCACCCTGCGCCCTGGCCTCTACGAGTTGAAAAGCGGTGTCGTGTCGATGCGGCTCACGGGCGGCGGCGAACTCACCGTCGAGGGGCCGGCGCGTTTTGAAGTGGGCGAGGATGCCTCGACCGAGGTGCATGCCGGGATCGCCCTAGCTCGAACCCCGGGGAAGGAGGTCGGGATGGCCCTAAGCTCGCGTGGGCTCAATATTTCGGAGCCGGGCCGGCTTGTCGGGATCGACGCGCGGAACGAGGGAGCGACCGAAGCCATCGTCTTCGACGGCGACGGTGGGATCTGTCTCGACGGTAGCGGGAAATGCCGCGATCTTTCCAAGTTTGAGGCGGTGAAGGTCGATCACCTCCGCGATCGTCTCGTCGACGTTCCCTACAATCCGCGCGCCTTCTCCAAGGCGTGGGCCATGGTCGCCGGGGTGGAAGACAATCTGGGGCCCGTGACCATTGAGTTACCGGGATCGGTCATATCCGCTGCTGGCGGAGCCGAGGGTGAGGTGCGGGTGTTTGTCGAAAACGAGTCTTTCCGGCCCGACGGCGGAGTGGAAGTGGATCGGCTCGCGGTCGGTGCATTTGCCGCGGCCGGGCCAAATCCTGGCGAGGCTCTCGAGTCGAACGGCGAACTTCGCAGCTACTTGGTCCAGCTCACGCCTTCGGTGAGCGAGGGGCGCGAGGAGGCGATCGAGACTTCCCTGACCTTCGACCATCCGGTGGTCGGGGTCATTTTTTCCTCAGACCGGCTCGAGGACTCCGATGCCACGGTAGGATCGGTTCTTGCGGAGGAGGCGCGGCGTGGCTTGGAGTCCGGGGAAGACGAGATCCTCCTGAGCGAAGACCGGCACACCCTCAATCTCCGCTTCCGCGGGGGAGCCGATCATGCCGAGCAGGTGCGGGTGCTGGTGGCGCTTAACTGATCGCCGCAGGACGACTTGATCCCTTTTTCTAGGGTGAAAGGATGATTTCGATCGCCTCGGATGCGGCGGTGAATCCGAAGGTGCCGGTCACGGGGGCGGCAGAGCCGAAGCCGGTGCTGCAATTGAGGCGGAGATGGCTGCCCGGCTCGGGGTCTTCGCGGACGGTTCCGTCCGACCAAGGGTAGCGCGCGTTCTCGATGCTAAAGACAGCGCGGGTTCCGAAGGGTGTTTGATCTGATTCAGGCGGGTAGCCATGGTCGCGACGCAGTTCTCTGCGGACAAGTCGGAGCAGCCGGTCGTTGGACGCGAAGGCGAGGTCTCCGGTGCGCACGGCGGCGGGATTGCGCTTGCCACCGGCTCCGCCCGAAACGATCAAGGGGAGGTCGCGTTTGCGGCAGGAGGCGACAAGGAGGGCTTTCAAGGTCGCGTTGTCGATCCCATCGACGACGACGTCGTAGCCGCAGTCGAGCAAGCTCGCAGCGTTGGATTTGGTGAAAAAAGAGGGCACCTCGGCGACATCGATTTCCGGATGGATGAGGCGCAGCCTCTCCGCGAGGACGGTGATTTTCAAGCGCCCGAAGGCTCCGGCGAGGGCGGGTAGCTGTCGGTTGCTGTTCGTCACGCAGATCTCGTCGGGATCGATAAGGGTGATGCGGCCCACGCCGCTTCTGGCGAGCGCCTCGGCCGTCCAAGATCCGACTCCACCGGTGCCGATGATTGCGACATGGGCGCGGCGGAGCCGTTCGAGGGCGCCGGCCCCGTAGAGTCGGCCGAGACCGGAAAAACGGTCGAGAAAGTCGGTGGAGAGTTCTTCTTGCAAGCGGCGCATCTTGCGTCGAAGGCGCTGGTGTTGCAAGTTGGTGGAATGAGAAAGTTCTTCCGATGAAGTGGCAGATCCTCGCCATTGGCAGACCGTCCCTCGCCTACGCGAAGGCTGGGGTGGAGGAATACCGAAAGCGCCTCGGGCGCTATGCCACCGTTGACCTGCTCCACGATTGGAAGGATGCCGGATCGGAAAAAAACAGCGAGACCCTGCTTGCCGCCAGCGAGGGGGCGGTGAGAATCGCCCTCGATGAGCGGGGTGAATCTTGGACGACGGCAATGCTCGTCGAGAGCGTGCGGGATTGGCAAATGGGCGGCGTCAAACGTATCGCCCTCCTTATCGGAGGTGCCGATGGCCACAGTCCGGCCCTTCGTGGAAAGGTGGATCATGTCGTGGCGATGAGCGGTTTCACCCTTCAGCACGAACTCGCTCTCGTCGTTTTGCTGGAGCAGATTTACCGGGTGCACACCGTGCTCAGGGGCGAGCCCTACCATCGTTGAAGCTGGTTCGACGCGATGGGCGAACGTCGATTGTTGAACTCGGAGATTGGCTCAGTTCGTGGAATATGGTAGGATCCCGGTTGTTATGATCGGACCAGAGGACTTCGGAGATCGGAGGTCGGCGAACCACACGCCCACCATTGCGCTCAGCATCGCGGCGGTGCTGCTGCTTATCGTCGGCGCGATGAGTTACCGGGAGTCCGTTCGGACAGGCCTTGAGAAGGAGTTTGCCGAAAAGGAGGCGAGGCTGATGCAGCGGCAAGGAATCGTGCCGGTGGTTGCCGGGACGGTCGCTCCCGACGCCCCGACAGTCCCCGCTCCCGCTCCGTCTGGCACAGTGCTTTACGATGCCCAAGGCAACGCCGTCTATCTCACTGGCCTGCCTCCGGCGATGACGCCCGCCCCTGCAGCGACCGCGCCCCTTCCGGCAGCGAACTCGATGGCGTCGCAGGTGGAAAGCTCGCTGCCCGCGCCGGAAGATCCGGATATCGCGCGGTTCCAGCAGTCGCTTGAACAGGCCCGTCAGCAGGGTCAGATCACTGACCAACGGTTCAACCAGATCGCCGGTGCCGACGCCACCGTCCCTCCCGCGAACTTGGCCCAGGACTCGCCAACCGGCGGTGCGGAGATCACTGCGGAGCTGCCAGCTTTTCTTCGTGAGGCGGTGAACAATCCTCCTGGCGGCAATCCCGAAGTGGATGCCCGGCTCCAGCGCATGCGGTCGCAGATCACCGCGGCCGCGTCGCTTGGGAAAGTCACGAGCTATGACAAGGACTGGGGAATTGTCACCTTCAATGCGGGTGCGGCCCAAGGGGTCAAGAAAGATCAGCGGTTCGCGGTCCGTCGTGGTTCCGAGGTGCTGGGTTGGGTGAAGGTGGACCAGGTCGAAGAGGATCAAGCGATCGCCGTGTTGGTCACTAAGAATCGAGAGAGCGACACTGCCTTGAAACCCGATGTCGGTGACGACCTGATCGACTTCGAGCTGTTCTGAGCCTCGGGTCTTCGCGAATTTTTTGCCGCGCTCAGCTTTCGGCTCAGGAGGCTAGCGCCGGGTTTGCCAGAGCCGCGAGTTGTTCCCGCAGGGTGTTCACGCCATAGGGCTTCTGGAGGAAGCCGATTTGTGGAATGCCCCCGAGCCCGTGATCTTGGGGTAACTCGCCGTAACCGCTCGTCAAGAGGATGGCGAGATTGGGATGCCGGTGATGCAGCTCCCGGGCGAGGTCCCAGCCTGAGACTCCGTCCGGCATCACGATATCCGAGACGACCAGCGAAATCTGGTCTCGGACCTTGGGCCAGAGGTCCAGCGCTTCCCGCCCCGATATCGCCTCAATCACGGAGCAGCCAAGGACTTCGAGAAGCTTTCGGACCAGTTTCCGAACCGCGTTTTCGTCTTCTACGAGAAGGATCGTCAGCCCGTGGAGACGCGTCTCGATCAGACTCGCGGAGGAACACTGGGTGCCGGGCTGGGGTATCCGCGTCTCGGGCTTGGCCTCGTTTGCGGGAAAGAGCAGGTGAAGCCGGTTGGTTTTTGTCGGATCGCCGCACGATTCAACGCGGCCTCCGTGCTCGGCGATGATTGAAGCAACGTGGAAAAGATCCAATTTGGATTCTTTGGTATCGATTTCCTGGAGATCGAGCGATTCCCACAAGGTGGGGAGGTGATCGCTATGGGAGGTGCTTCCGTCGTCGGAGATGGACAAGCGGACGAAGTATTCGGGGGCTCCGCCATCCTTGGTGGAAAGTCGCGTGGCTGAGCTGGTTTGGATCGTCACCACGCCGCCTTCGTTCATGGAATCGCGGGCATTGACGACCAGGTGCATCAATGCCTCGCGCAGCATCGGCTCGTCGGCCCGGACCGAGGCAATGGAGGAGTCGAGGTCGAGATGTATTTCGACGTTTTCTTCAAGGATGTGTCGCATCATGGTGGCGAACCGTTCCACCAGACGATTGAGATCACAGACTTTCGGCTCCATCGGTCGTGGCGCGCCGAAGAGGAGGAGCCTTTCGGAGAATTCTGTGGCCTGTTCCGCAGATTGGCGGAGCTGAGCGAGCGGCTCCACCACCGCTTCCCAGTCGCGGCAGTCAAGCGCCTTGTCGAGGAGGTGGAGATGCCCTTGGACGACCGTCAGGAGGTTGTTCAAATCGTGGGCGAAGCCTCCCGTGAGACGGCCGATACTGGAAAGACGCTGGGCTTGACGGAGCTGTGTCAGAAGGTCGCGCCGATGCCGTGCCTCGCGGTGCCGGTGAACTTGTGAGGCGGTGACGGACGAGGCGAGCGATAGGGCGGAATAAAAACGGTGGGCGTCACTTCGTCCGCGAATGGTGCGGAAACCTGCGCAAAGCACTGCGGCGACACTTCCATTGGGCATCACGACCGTTTTGGCCGCCGCCCACGGGTGATCTGCCCTGGCAGGATCCAAGTCGAGTTCGAAGACTCCGGAGGAGCTAACGCCATTCCAATGGCCCAGAGCCTGCCGAAGAGGAGCCTCGATATCCTTTACGCGAAAGGCGCTCCCGCCTCCCGCCGGGGAGCGCAGGTCGGTGATATCGAGCCTCGTATCCAGATTCACCAGTGCCACCGTATCGGCCCGGAGGGTCTTGCGGAGGAGTTCAAGGAGCGGTTCGGGATCGGGCGAACTGCACGTGGCGAATAGCCCGTTCAGGAATTCCCGCAGCCTTGACTCTCCCTCGAGCATCTCATCCTCCACCCGTTTGAGGAGGGTCCGCGAGCGAGCGGATGGGGAGACAATCTCGACCAAACCCGAGACGACGGCTTTCCCCTCGCTGCCGGAAAGGCCGGCCGTGTGCCGCAGACGAACCCAATCTCCGTGGCGATGGGCATGGAAGCGGTAGTCAATCGATACCAAGGGGGGAGCCTTTTGCCAGTCCTGATCGAGGAATTGGGAGAATGCGGCCTGATCCCTCGGATGAATTCTCAAGAGCCACTCATTCAAAGATTCACCAAAGAGACTCCCATGTGTCACGAGGGAGTCGGTTGTGGGAGTCCAGCGCCAAAAGGAGAAGGCTCCGCCCGTGTAAAGGTCCAAAATCTCCCCGGCAAGACTTCTTCCGGACGCGTCTGAAAACTCGTCCGAGTCCGAGAGGGGGGGCGCCACACTTTCAGACTGCCGAGAAAGCGCGTTTTGGAAACCAAGGGAGATGGGGGAGTCCGGTTGCAATTAGAAAAATAGTAATTATCAGAAATAGAATACTTAAATAGGCTTTCAGCAAGCGATTTAATGCCCTGCTGGTGGCTTCGGTGAAGTCCCGAATTCGCACAGAAATGGAAAAACCCGGACCGCAAGGATGCGAGCCGGGTTTGTATGAGCCGGGTGGCTCGCCGCGCAGCCACTCAGTTTTGCGGCGAGGAAGCCTCCGTCTTGGGAGCCTCCGCCTTGGGAGCTTCCGCCTTGGGAGCTTCCGCCTTGGGAGCTTCCGCCTTGGGAGCTTCCGCCTTGGGAGCTTCCGCCTTGGGAGCTTCCGCTTTGGGAGCCGGGACCGGAAGGCCGGGAAGCGAT
>NEUQ01000022.1 GCA_002288445.1 Verrucomicrobiia bacterium Tous-C2TDCM
TCTGCCCGTAAGCCATGATGACCGCAAGATCCGGTCGAAGATCGATAAACTCTCCGAGGACAGTCTCGTTTCCCTTCAATCGCTCGGGTTGCAGCACAGGGCAGCCCCGCTCGAGAGCGAGGACCTTGATCGCGGACGGAGTGAGGATCTGTTTTCGACCAACAGGCCTGTCGGGTTGGGTGTAGACGGCGACCAGATCGGCGCCCTCCCCACCGACATGGTCGAGGAGCCATTGCAAGGTCGGCAGGGCGATTTCGCCAGTGCCCATGAACACAATCCGCATGAGGCTATCAATCAAGGCCCGGAGAGCGTCAGGTCAACGGAATTTGTGACCTTCCCCCGCGGCTTGCAATCGCGGGCGGAAAGGTGAACAGATGAGGGGTTCCGTCGGTATTCTTCAACTCCTCACCCTTGTCCGCATGAAAGGCTTCTTTGCCACCCTGCTAGTCGTCTTTGGCCTTGTTGCCGCCTGGTTGTTCTATGATCCCCACCTGAAGGGGCTTGTCGAACAGTTCGCTGGAGCAGACCCGATGACGGACGACAACCGCGTCATCGCCGATCCGGCGACTTCGGCAGCGTCCAAGTCCGTCCCAGCGAACCCGGTGCAAACGGTTCCGACCGCCAGCGCCCCCCAGACATCAGGCCCTGCGACACCGGCCCCGAGCTCACCCAAGCCAGCCACAACGCCAGCCGCAACGCCGCTTTCTGAGCTTGATGCCGCCCTTGAAAAAAAATACCCGATGCCGGACATCCTCCCGCTCCTCACCATCGTCGATCAGTGGAGAAGCGTTCCGGCCAACGCCTACCCGCAAGAAGTAACGGCGACGGAAACGATCCCCTTCCAACTAGTGATCAATGGCCAAGCCGTGGGATCGAGCAACGTCGCTCCGGGCACTCCCGTGAAGCCCGTGAAGCTTGCAGGCGACGAGCTCACCGTCGCCTCGCTCGCGAACCCGGCGATGAGCACACGCGTTTCGGTGGCGAAGACCGATTTCAAACAACGAATCGAAGCCCGCTACAATCAGTTCGTCGAGACCAAGACCCGGGAAGTCGAGGCAAAGCGAACCCGGGCGCGGCAGATCGTCGCAGCCGATCCTTCGAAGCTCGCCGCTCTTACTGGCAAAGGCGCCGCCGCCGCGCCGACCCTTGACTCGGGTGACCCCCGCTTTGCCGCTGTGAAGTTTAGCCTCAGCGCCGGAGAGGCGCCCAGTGTCACCCTCGAGGAGGCCACCGCCTTTGAGTGGAACGGTTCGGAGAAGGTAGGCGGCGAATTCGCCGGCTCCTACGACACCGTGACAGTGCATTTTCAGGTGGCGACGATTTTCGGGAGATTCCCGGTGGAATACAAGGCTCTGCTTCGCGAAGGCAAGGTGCATGCCTGGATCGATCCCATCACCGAGGAGCGGATCTGATGAAAACGTCGCTCGCTGCCTGCCGTTTGTTCGCCGCTTGTTTCATCACGATCACCCCAAGACTCGTCGCGGACGAACCCATCGCCCCGATCGCCAGAGTCCTGCCACCGGAGAACGGTGTGCCACTGCCGACTGAACTGGCACGAACCCTCGGCGAGCGGGTGACGGGTTTCACCGATCGGATCTGGGAAGTCGATCAAAAACGTCACGTCGCCGATGCGGCGGTGCTCGTCAAAGCGGTCGACTTCGCCCTCAAGCACGGCGAATTTTATTCAGAGAAGGAGTTTCCCCTCGCCAAGGATCTTCTCGATCTCGCCGATCAGCGGATTCAAGCCCTCGACGAAGGCGGGGCTCTCCCGTGGCTCACGGAACGGGGTCTGGTCGTCCGGGGCTATCAATCGTCGGTCGACGACTCTTACCAGCCTTTCGGCCTCGAGATCCCGGAAGCGCTCGATCTTACCAGACCCGTTCCCCTCCTCATCTGGCTCCATGGTCGCGGGGACAAAACGACCGACCTCCACTTTCTCAACCAATGCCGGAAAAAGAGCCAGGCTTTCGGGGGATTTTACAAGGACCAACGGGAGGCGATCGTTCTCCATCCGTTCGGGCGCCATTGCGTCGGTTGGAAGCATGCGGGTGAGATCGATGTCTTCGAAGCGGTCGCGGCGGTGATGGCCGACTATCCCATCGATCCCGACCGCATCATGCTCGCGGGCTTCTCCATGGGCGGAGCGGGGGCATGGCACATCGGCGCCCATTACCGCGCCCACTTTTGCGGCGTGCATGCCGGGGCAGGTTTCGCCGAAACCAAGGAATACAACAAGCTAACGCCCGACCGATTCCCACCCGACTACGAGCAGACCCTCTGGAAGGTCTATGACGTGCCAAACTACCTCGGGAACTTCCTCAACGGTCCGCTCCTCGCGTATTCGGGAGCAAAGGATAAACAAAAGGCCACGGCCGACCTGATGGAGCGCGAACTGGCCGCGATCGGCCATCCCCTGAGGCATGTCGTCGCGCCGGAGACCGAGCACCAATACACCCCCGAAGCCGTTGCGGAGATCCGGAACTGGCTGGTGGATTGTTGGAAGGACGGACGCCGTCTGCCCGCCTCCACGATCCGCTGGCAAACCCCGACCTTGCGATACGGCACTTACGATTGGCTCCGTCTCACTGGTCTCGAATCGCATTGGAAGGAGGCGAAGGTGGAGGCTCGGTGGGATCGCAAGGGTCGCGTAATGACGCTTTCGACCCAGAATGTGACCGCGCTGGAGATTGCGCCTGGCCCGCCCCATGACCTTTCCGGCGAAACCCTGACCCTCGACGGACAAACCCTCTCCATCCAAGCTCCAGGTTTCCCCGTGAATTCGCTTTCTTTGGTCCGGAGCAAAGGGCGCTGGACATGGGGGGCACCTGATCGCAGCGCCAAGCGTCCGGGCCTCCAAGGCCCCATCGACGATGCCTTCATGAGTCGATTTCTCGTGGTGCCGCCCGATCACCGACCGGCGCCCCCCCAGTTCGCCCGCTGGGTTGATTTCGAACTCGATCATTTCCGCTCGCGCTGGCGAGCCCTGATGCGCGGCGAACTGCCGGAAAAACCCGCCGACGAACTCGACGCGGATGACCTGCGCGATGCCAACCTCATTCTCTGGGGGGACCCTGAATCGAATCCGATGATTGCTGAGATCGCCTCGAAGCTGCCGATCGAATGGAAACAAGACTCGTTTACCCTTCGCGGCAATTCCTACCGGCTCGATACCCACGTCCCCGTCTTGATCTTTCCGAATCCCCTCAACCCCGATCGCTACGTCGTCCTGAACAGTGGGCTGACCTTCCGGGAAGGACATGACAAAACGAACTCCCAGCAGAACCCAAAGCTGCCGGACTGGGCCGTGATCGGTCTCGATCGCGATCCCGACGCCCTCGCCCCCGGCAGGATCGAAGCGACAGGATTCTTCGACGAACAGTGGAAGTGACCGCCCAAATGTCCACGCTCCCTCACTCAGGGCATGATTACCCGCATTTGCTTGGTCGCTGGAAAGAAGTCTGCCACACCTCGGGACTCCGCTGCGAGACGATCTGCGAAATCGGGGAGCTCCCGGTCGTGAAGGTGGAGAATGCGGCGGCGGCGGCGGGAGATCCTGGCGGGCTCTATGTGAGCGCAGGAGTCCACGGCGACGAGTGCGCACCCGTCTGGGCCCTGCTCGATTGGGTCGCCTCGGCGCCGCTGATCCTTCGCGAAAAACCCGTTGTCTTGTTCCCATGTCTCAATCCGGCGGGCCTCATCGAGAACACCCGACACGATGGATTGGGGATCGATCTAAACCGCTCGTTTGCCGACACCTCCCATCCGGTGATCGCAGCGTGGCAGCAGACCGTTGCCGGACGCCGGTTCGAAGCGTCTGTCCATCTCCACGAGGATTACGACGCGACCGGCATTTACCTCTACGAACTGACCCGGACCAAGTCGCGGGGCGACCAACTGCTCTTCGCCTGCGAACCTCATCTAACTCGAGATCCCGCGAGTATCATTGACGGCTCGGACTTCGAGAGTGGACTCTTCGTCCGCACCACTGGAATCGAGCAAATCGTCGAAGAGCAACTGGGTGGCGGCTACCCCGAGGCCATTCTACTTTTCCTGAAACACGCGGAAGTCAGTTACACCTTCGAAACGCCGAGCGAGGCGGACCTTCCCCGGCGCATCGCAACACACCGAGCCTTCCTAGAAGCCGTCGCCGAGGGGCTGGTCGGCCCCTTCCAGCGCGGGTTAGGTTCTCTCCGAGTGTGAGCCGGTGAGAAGAACGGCCCTGAAAACCGAGCCGCTCGGGGAAAGACCCTGGGGCCGCTGGCACGGCTCAGTGGTTGAACATGAATTCCTTAGAATTCAGCACCGCCCAGAAGACGTCGTTCAGCACCAATTCCCGCTGTGCCTTGTCTTCCCCCGCGCTGACAACCTGCGCAAGGAGTTGCTTGGTTTCTTCGGCGGTCGGCTTGCGGCTGAAACTGCGCACATAGATTTCCTCGATGACCTGTTCGGGAGTCCTCCCCTCGGCAATGAGACGCTTGACGAGACCGCCCGCCTCGACCTTTTGGGTCACGGCCGGCCCGTTCAGCAAATGCAGCGCCTGCGAAAGACTGGGATCCATCTTCACCTCGCAAGAGCATACGGTCTCACGGGTGGCGCGGCCGAAGGTAGTGAGGAAGTAGTCGGTCGTGTTTCCATCGGCGATCTGAACGGCTCGCGATCCGAGAGGCAAACCCGTAAACTTGTTCTTCGTTTCCGTCACTTGGGTGAGGGTGTCGAGCATCACTTCGGCGCGCTGACGACGGATGCGGGACTTGGCGAAGTTGTTCAGATCGTGCTCGTTCGTCGGGTTCGCCTTCGTTGTGCGCTGATAGGTCGCAGAGTTACAGATGTCGCGGACGAGCTGGCGGAAGTCATACTCGTATTCCCCTTGAAACTTGAGGGCGAGGGCACTGAGCAACTCCGGATTGGAAGCCGGATTGCTGATGCGGACGTCATCGACCGGATCAATGATCCCGACGCCGAAGAAGTGAGACCACACCAGGTTGGAGATGTTCTGCGAAAAGTAGAGGTTCTGGGGGGAAGCCATCCACTGCGCCACGACCTCACGACGATCCTTGCCGGTCACATCGGGAGTATCCCCTCCAAGAAATTTCGGAGGCATGTTCCGACCTCCGACCAAGTGCTTCACCTCGCCGCTGCCACGATTGTAGACAATTTGCTCACGGGGATCGACACCCTCTTTCCGTCCGATCTGGGCAAAGAAGGCGGCCCAGCTGTAATAATCGTTCATCGTCCACCGGTCGAAGGGGTGGTTGTGGCACTGGGCACACTGGAGTCTCATGCCCATGAAAACCTGGGCAACGTTTTCCGAGAGCTTCAGAGTATCCCGCTCGACCTGATAAAAGTTCGTCGCCGGGGTCGCGAAGCTGCCGCCCTCGGAGGAAAGCATGTCGATGACGATCTCATTGAAGGGGCGGTTTGCGGCGATCTGGTCGCGAAGCCAGCCATTGTAAAGCAAGGAGGCCTTGTAAGAAATTCCGAGTCCAAGGTTGTTATTCGAACGGATCTGGAGCAACTCGGACCACTTCATCACCCACATCTCTGTAAATTCCTTGCGCTCAAGGAGTTCGTCGATTTTTCTCGACCGCTTTCCGGGATCCTTGTCGGCCATGAAGGAGTGGTATTCCTCGACCGTCGGAAGAAGACCAACCACATCGATGTAGACGCGGCGGAGGAACTCCTCGTCCGAGCAAAGGCCAGAAGGCAGGATCCGAAGCTTGTGGAGTTTGTCGTGGACGAGTCCGTCGATGTAGTTGTTCTCCTCCATCTTGGGACGGGTGTATTCCAGACCCTCAGGGATCACAATGGCTTGGATTCCCACGGTGTGAGTGTCGTAACGCGCCATGATGAAGGCCTCGCCCCGCTTCCCGGCGGTGATGAGCCCTTGGGGCGATACCGCGGCCGTCGGCTCGTTGTTGGTAACGAACACGGCCAGACCGGTGACATCGCGGTCGTGCCCATCCGAGAACTTGCCGCGCACGGTGAGTTGCTGGGTCGCTCCGGCGCCCTCTAGGACGAGTTTCGGCGGGTAGAGGTGCAGCGAGAGAAGCGTTGGAACTTCCGCGGCGGGACGCTTCGTGGCTCCGTTGGCGATCCACTCGACCATGGTTTTGTAGGAGTCGCTTCCCTTCTCAAAGAGCTTGCCGCCGGTGTGGGGAACCGCCTCGACAGACTTCTCCACGAGGAGAGATTCCTCGGGAATCGCCAGATTGATGCGATAACCCGCCATCTCACGGGTAAGCCGGTAATGGTCGCCCTCGGGATCATATCCGAAAAGGGAGAGCATGAAACCATCCTGACCGCGCGCAGATCCGTGACAGGCTCCGATGTTGCAACCCTCACTCATGAACACCGGCATCACGTCGAGGTGGAAGTCGATCGGCCGGTCCACGGCGGACTCCTTCACCGTCACCGGAATCTTGACGGTTTGGTCCGCCACTTGAACACTCAACTCGGTGGTTCCATCCTTTTTGGGAGTGAAGCTGTTGCGGGACTTCAAGCCGATGAGAGTCGGGTCAGCAAAACGGAAGGTGGCGTTGGCGGTGACGTCCACCGTGGTGTCATCCTCGTAGGTGGCCATGACAACGACTGATTGATGGTCGCGGGCCTTCTCGAGCACGATGTCTTCGGGGAAGGCCTCTACCTTCACCAGCTTTTTCCCTCGATCCTTGAGCGGTTCCGCCCCCTTGAAGTCCTCCTCCTTGCGGGCGACCAAGATCAAATCCTCGGGCCAGACCGCGCCTTCTGCGATCCACTGGCGTAATTTGGAGATTTCTCCCTCGTTGAGGGTGCGTCCTTTCGGAGGCATCACATCGGAATCGTCAGCCGGAAGGGTGACCAACTCGATCATAAGCGACTCATCCGGCTTGCCTTTGACCAGAGATGGCCCTCCCTCGCCGCCCGCGAAAAAATGAGAAGCCTTGTCGAAGCGAAGATCCGCCTTCGCCTCGTCGGCGTTGTGGCAGCTCACGCAATGGAACTCGAGGATAGGCTGAATGTCGCGGACGAAATCGATCTTGGACTCTTGGCCGTGGGCAAAGACCGCGCCGAAGAGGGAGATCAAACCGAGGGGGAGAGGTCGGACGTTCATGAGTTGGGAAAGGTTGGACACTTGGATCACGAGTGACTCTCGAAACGATCGGTCAAGGAGCGGTTTTCTCTTTTTGAGCTTCGAGTCGTAGCTGCTCCAAGCGAGAAAGAGGCTTCTCCTTCTTCTCCGCAGGGGCCGCCGGTTTCGCGACGGATGCGGGCGCGGCCACCACCTCTTTGGGCTTCGGGTCCACCCGGAAAACTGATCCCATGGCAAGACGATGCACGATGGGCTCACCGTCTCGCATCAGAGTCACGGTGCAAAAGACGCCCTTGTGCTGGCCCACGGGGGTCTTATCCGTCGTCGCGATCGGAAAGGAGAGTGCGTCCATACCAGGTTTGAGGAGTTTCGGCTCGGCGGTGGAGTGAGCCGGCAGACCGAAGAGCTGGACATCTCCTCCGTCGGTGAAATCGCGCAGTTGCTCGACCTCGGCAACCATCTCCACCGTTTCACCCTGCTTCGCAGAAGTCATCGTCAGCTTTAGATTCACGTAGGGCTCCTCGACCGAGAGATTGACGAAGGGGGCAGCGTTGTAGATCACGCCCTTGCCTCCATCGGACTCGGCGATGACCGTGAGGTTCCACTGGTTGACCTCGGCGTTCTCGTTCGCATTGAGCTCGTAATCAATCTCCGTCGCCTTCTCGTCGAAGATCATGGTCGCCGGGCTGGAAACCCCGGGAGGAAGCCAGGGGAACCGCACGGTGATGCGCTTGTCATAGCCGTCCTTACGATGGGCGCGAACTTTCAGCTTCATCGATCCATTGCGAACAATGGGCACCTTCGGCTGATCGATCGTGACCGAGAACGGCGCCGCTTCCGCCACCGCGACGGGCAGCTTGCTGAAGTTCCGAGTGTAGTAGGGCACACCGTTCTGCGGACCACGAACCAGGTCAAGCGTCTGGACAAACCTGCCAGATACCGGCTTGTCCCCCTCCGCCGCTTTCACCACCAGCTCATACAAACCGCCACCGATCGGCGCGTCCGGGGCGGCCTTGAGCAGAATCGGAAATTGAGAGACACTCTTCGCAACAGATCCAGGCACGACCGAGACGCCTGCGGGAAGAGCGGGCATTTCGAATTTCAGTTCGCCAGCAACGCCCCTTCTCGCCGTGTTCACGACCATGGCGTAGTAACCACCCTGCGGCACATTGAACTGCTTCATGTGCTGAAACTCGTTCCGGATCATTTCCGGCATCGTTACGTCGATAGTCGGAGGGGGGGAAATCGTCTCGATACGGTAGACAAAATCGGCGCCTCCGCGGGAGAGCATGTCGTTGATGCGCACAAGATAGTCACCGTCGGCGGGAGCCTTGAAATCAACCCGACCATCCTTCGTCCCGTCAGCATCATCACTCGAGCCCATCGAGCCCATCTTATCATTGTAGACGGTCAAGACGGGATCCACCGGAGACCCGATCGCGTTTGCGAAGACACGGAACTGGAAGGATTGGTCTTTTTTTGCAGTGAAGCGGAAGAAGTCTACATCCCCCTCGGCCTGGAGGATCCCATTGAATGCAATCGGCAGCAGGCCCACCGACTTGGCTGCTTCGACTTGAGTGTTGTTCGGCTCGGCTTCCAGCACGTTATCGAAGGGACTCAGCCGCACCTTGTTCGGCGAGGGCGGAACGAGGCCCTCACTCGGGGCGAGAACACCAAAGAGGTCGTCATCTGCCGACTCCGGCAGCTTTACTTTCGTCTTGTAACTGCCCTTCACATCGCCGAGGAGGGAAAACTCCACCTCGCTCCCGGCCTTGCCGCCGGCCGGATAGATCGCGGTAGGTCGGGGAAAATTCCCGATGTGGGCACGATAGCGGCCACGGCCTTGGTAAGCAGAGTCGCGGACCTCAACAATGTAGTCGCCATCTTCCGGAGCAAGAATCGAAAGGACGGATTCCTGTTTGAGCAATGCCGAACCATCCGCCGAGGCGATTTCGAATCGGTCCTTGTTCAGGATCGAAACATAGGGATCGATCGCGATGTTCTGAGGAATGTTATTAATGCGCAGCCCCTCAACTTCGACCGAGATGCGCTCCCCCTTCTTCACGCTAACCAGGTAATAATCCGTCTCCTCCGGCTTTGCCTCAGCCTCAATCGAGACGTTCATTGGGATTTTCTGGGGAGCGAGAAAATCGTCGTTCGGCTCGACTTCATCGTGATTGGGAAACTGCGAGACCCAGAAATTCCGGGCGAAGCTGATTCCGCTTCGGCAGCGGACTCGGAAATGATGCTCGCCGAGTTGGCAATCGGGAGCAATCACGAGGGTCACCTCCACCTTCTTGTCGTCCACGACCTTCAAGTCCTTGAAGGCCATGCCGGGCTGGTGGAAAAGAATCTCCTCGGCGTCGGAGAGCCGATTACCCATAATCGTCACCTTCACCTCGGCGCCGGCCTTGCCGCCACGGGGAATGGAAGTCGAGAAATCGGGCGACGCGGCATTCAGAATCCCTCCTGATAAGACAAGTGCCGACAACCCGAAGGCCGCCAGCACTCGCTTGAAGAGAATTTTGAGAGCCGCACTCTGAGGATTCAGAATACGTTTCATTACAAAGATCGAAGAGGGAGGGATCAGGCGGTGCGTTTTTCGATGATGTCTTCAATGACACTGCCGCCGTCGATGATTTCAATCGGACGAGGTCCGGGTGCCACCAGCTCCTTATCGGCATTGATACCAAGCTGGGCATAAACGGTCTTGGCGAAGGACTCGACGCCGACCGGGTTCTCCTCGGGCTCGGCTGCGAGGGAATCGGAGCTTCCGTAGACGAAACCGCGCTTGATCCCGCCGCCGGCCAACATCGTCGAGAAGACCTTTGGCCAGTGATCGCGACCATCGGTCTTGTTGATCTTCGGCGTGCGCCCGAACTCGGAGGAAACCATGACAATCGTCGAGTCAAGAAGACCACGCTCGTCGAGGTCGGTGAGCAAGGTGGCGAGAGCTTGGTCGAAGGCTGGAACTTGGCTGGCGATGCCCTGCTGGATACGATCGTGCATGTCCCAAGATCCGTAAGTGAGCGTCACGAGGCGCACCCCGGATTCCACAAGGCGACGAGCGAGGAGCATGCGCATGCCCGCCTGGTTACGACCGTAACGGTCTTTCATCTTGTCGGCCTCCTTCTGGAGATCAAAGGCTTCACGAGCCTCGGCGGAGCCAATGAGGCTGTAGGCCTTCTGGTAGAAGCTGTCCATCGCGTCGATACTGTCAGCCTTCTCCATGTTGCGGAAATGGCTGTCAACCGCTTCAAGGATGGTGCGGCGGCGCTCAAATCGGGCGTTGTCGACACCGCTGGGGAGGGTGAGATCGCGAACGGTAAAGCCCTTGTCGGCCACCGGATCGCTGCCCACCGAGAACGGGCCGTACATTGAGCTCAGATAGCCCGTTCCAGCGAACTCATTCGGGACATTCGGAATGCACACGTAAGGAGGAAGATTTTTCCGGGTCCCGAACTCGTGAGAAATCACCGAGCCAAAACTGGGATACTTGAGGGCCGGGCTCGGGCGGTAGCCGGTGAACATATTGTGGGTGCCGCGTTCATGGGCGGCCTCGCCGTGCGTCATGGAGCGAATGACCGTCATCTTGTCGGCGACCTTGGCAAGATGCTTGAAATTCTCGCTGAACTGGATGCCGTCGACATTCGTGTTGATGGCGTTGTAGGGCCCACGATACTCCACGGGGGCGAAGGGCTTCGGATCCCACGTCTCTTGATGGGCGGAGCCCCCGGGAAGGTAAATGTGGATCAGGGATTTGGCGACCCCCTCCTTCGACTCGTAGAATTTGGCTTGAGCGCGGGCTTCAACCTTGAGCAGCTCGGGGAGCGATAGGCCAAGACCGGCGGCAAAGCCAACTTGCATGAACTCCCGGCGATTCGCCGAGCCGTTGCTGAGAAATCCTGAACAGCCTTTCATAGTGGTAGAGATAGTTTCGTTTTCTTCTGACAAAGTCTACGTCCCCAAGGATATCACAAGAGGCGCTTTCGCGTAGAACCGCTCTGCGGGAAAGTGAGGGGGCCATTTCGGGCCATCCCTCCGCCGCCTTTTCGCGATACGATTCCGTGAGACGGAACGGGAAAAGCATCGTATCATTTGACAGATTTTCGAGGGAAATTTGGCAGAGTCCGACGTAGCCGGCGTCTCCGCCCCTCTCCTCCCAGACCCAACCCGACTTGCACACACAAATGAAGCACGCCCCTCATTTCGCCGCTGTCCTCCTCCTCACCTCTGGCACACCCGGCTTTCTCGCCGGAGCGGATGCCGTCGCCAAAAAAACCTTTGCCGACGACGTCTTCCCGATTCTTGACTCGAAGTGCTTGAGTTGTCACAACACCGACGAGGCGAAGGGCGGCCTCGACCTCGCGAGCTACGCGGCTACCTTGGCCGGTGGATCAGGCGGGGCCGTGGTGGTGTCTGAGGATCCGAAAAGTTCGAGGTTGTTTACCCTCTCCGCCCACCTTGAGGAGCCGGTCATGCCCCCAAAGGGCTCAAAGATGACCGAGGCCGAGTTGAAGGTCCTTTCAGATTGGATCGCCGGAGGTCTTCTGGAGACGAAAGGTTCCAAAGCCAAAAAGTCGGACAAACCGAAGCTCGACCTCACCTCTGTCAGCGCCTCCGGCAAGCCCGAAGGGCCGCCGCCGATGCCCGAGCACCTCATTCTCGAACCCTCGGTGGTCACGCCACGGCCCAACGCGGTTCCCGCCCTCGCCCACAGCCCTTGGGCTCCGATCCTCGCCGTGGCGGGCCAGAAGCAAATCCTTCTCTACCATTCCGCGGACTTTGACCTTCTTGGGATTCTCCCCTACCCCGAGGGCTTCCCTCAGACGCTTAACTTCAGTCCCAACGGAGCCTACCTGTTCTGCGGAGGCGGCCGAGCCGGCAAGTCGGGCAATGTGGTTGCCTGGGATATCAAGACGGGCGAGCGGGTCATCGAAGTCGGCAAGGAATTCGACATCGTCCTCGGCGCTGACGTCTCTCCGGATCTGAAACACGCCATCATGGGCGGGCCGGGTCGGGTCATCAAGCTTTGGGATACGGTAAAGGTCGAGCAAGTTAACGCGGTCAAGAAGCACACCGACTGGCTCCTCTCGGCCGCCTACAGCCCGGACGGCGTGATTTACGCCACGGGAGATCGCAACGGCAACCTCTACGTATGGGAGGCCGCCACCGGCTACGAGTTCTACACGCTGAAGGGTCACACTCTCGCGGTGACCGACCTCGATTGGCGGATGGATGGAAATGTGCTCGCTTCCAGCAGCGAGGATGGCCAAGTGATCCTCTGGGAAATGATCAACGGCTCTCAGGTCAAAAAGTGGGCGGCTCACAACGGTGGCGTCCAAGCCGTCGAGTTCGCCCCCAACGGGAACCTCGTCACCGTTGGTCGCGACAAGACCGTGAAACTCTGGAAGGGCGATGGGACCGCCATCAAGACGATCAACGCGTCGGAAGACGTCGTCCTTAGCGCCGCTTACAGTGAGGACAGCAAGCGAGTCTTCAGCGGCGATATCTTTGGGAACATCAAAGCTTGGGACGCCGAATCCGGAATCGAGCTTGCCCGCATCGACCCTAATCCTCCGCCGATCGATCAGCAGCTCGCTTATTCTGACAGACGCATCGGAGAATTAATTGGGCAGATGCCCAAGCTAGAAGAGGGTGCCAAAGCCGTGTCCGCCGACCTGGCTGCCGCACGCGCCGCGCTCGGGGAGGTGGAAAAGGCGATCTCGACCTCGACCCAGGCCCGCGACGCACAGAAGGCGCAACTCGCCAAGTTCGACGGGCTGATCAAGGCCCTTGTCCCGCAGATCGAGAAGCTCCAGCAGGAGTCCAACGCGAAGAACGCCACCGTCAAGACCTTGAGCGACGCTCTCAACCAAGCCGCCGCCTCCCTCAAGCCCCAGCAGGATGAGGCTAGCCGTCTCGTGGCCGAGGCTGCCAAACGCGCTACCGAGCACCAGTCCGCCAGGGTCGCCCTCGATGCCGCGAAAGCCGAGGCTGCGAAGCCCGCTCTCACCGCGGAACAAAAGCCGCAACACGACACCCTGGCCGCCGCCCATGCCACCGCCGCGAAAGCCCGTGAAGCGGCCGATGCCGCGGTCGCGGCCAAGACCGGTGAACAGGCTGGCGCGGCCTCCCAGCTGGCGGAGGCTCAAAAGGTCTCCGCCGCCGCCGCCGCCAACGCCTCCCAAGCGAGAGCATCCGCCGATGCGACCCAGAGGGCGCTCGCCGACGCCACCGCCACGAAGACCCGAGCCGACGCCGCCGTGGCCGCATCCGCTGCCAACGGCCAGACCCCGGACCCTGCCCTCGTTGAAGCCCGGGATGCCGCCGCCGCCCGCGTCGTCGACGCGACAAAAGCGCAGCAGTCCGCCGCTGCCGCTTTGACCGCTGCCGAAGGCACTCGCGATCAGGTTGCGAACTTGATGAAACAAATCGAGGTCAAAGTCACCCAAGCCAACACCGCCCTTGCCGCCGCCAAACAGGACCAAATCGCCAAAGCCGACGCCCTCGCCAAAGCGGAGACGGCCTTCAAGCCTCTCCGCGATGCGGCTACCGCCGGCAATGCTCGCGTAGAGAAAGCCCTAACGGACATCACTGCAAAGACCGCGGCTTTGGCCGCGGCCGAGAAAGCCAGTCTCGCGGCGAAGACCACTGCCGATCAAAGCACCGCCAAGGTGGCAACCTCCAGCGCTGCGATCGCGAAGGCGAAGACGGATCTTGCCGCCGCCCAAACCGCGGCCGCCGCTGCCGGCACCGCCCTCGCCGCGAAGCAGAAAGAGCTGAACGATACCCGCACCCAAGTCGCTGCGGCCCAGGCGGAAGCAAAGAAGGCGGAGGACGCTCTCGCCGCTGCCACCAAACAGAAGGAAGGCGCCACCGCCAAGGTTGCCGCAGTCGTCGCAAAAGAAGCCGAGACGAAGAAGACCATCGAGCTCGCCAAAAGCGAACTGGCCAGCACCCAGTTTCTCCAGCGCAAGTGGCAAGCCGCTGCCATCAACCTCAGCGCCCACAAGGAGTCCGAAAACCTCGATGACATGACTACCAAACTCGGCGACATGATGGAAGAGGAAACCGTCGCCAAGCGAGAGGCCGAGACCGCCGCCAAGGCGCGCGCCGAGGCCGAGACCACCCTTGCCAACGCCAACCAGACCATCGCCGAAGGCACCGCCGCCCTTCAGGAAAAGTCGACCAGCGTGCTTGAGCGCGCCCTCGCCCTTGTCGCGAGCCGCGCCGTCGCTGAACTTCGTGAAGACGCGATTCAGGAAACGACCGCCGCCGCTCTCGATTCCGGAATCGCTGGTGATCTCCCCGCCGATCCAGGTAGGATGCCAGAGGCCGAAGAAGAAAAACTCAAGGTCGCGGCCGAGACGCTCTCCTACAAAACTCCCGAAGAAATCGGCATCGAAGTCGCCAGCCTCAAGAACCGCCTTTCCGAGCTAGAACAGTTCTTGTCCAGCACCTACGTCGAAGCGACCAAGACCAAGAGCACCGTGGTCGCTGCCGACCAAGTCGCCCGGGAAACGCCCAAGGTCATCGAAGAGCGCAGCAAAGCCGAGCAGGAAGCCGCGCGCGAACTGGCCGAGGCCGAAGCTGAGAGGAAACGCCAGGAAGAAGCCCTCGTCGCCCAGAGGCAGCGCATCGACGAGCTACGGGCGAAGTATCTCGCCACGGTGCCCAAGCGCGAAGAGTGATCCGCCTTCACGTTGTCCCCCTTCCCTCGAAAACGCCGCCTGATCGCGGCGTTTTTTTTTGCGCGCCGTCGTCAATTCCCCGCAGGGACGAATTGCGGCCAGCAGATCGCCGAGACCGCTACTCTCCCGGGATTCCCTTGTCTCCGGTAAGATGCTTCAACAAGCTGCCCGCGTAGCCATCGACCCGCGGAGCCGGTTTTCCAGGCGTTCGCGGCAATTGCCGGATCGCATCCATCCGCGGAGCCGCCACTTCGTCGAGGTAATCAAGCGCGTTCAGGGCGAGAATGGCCTCAAAAACATTCCCCTTCTCCTGATCCGCCCGCGCGAGAAGCAGATCGAGCGACTTTTCCCGATCCACCTTGGTGCCGAAACGTCCCAGTGATTCCGCTGCGACGATCGCCACGCTGCCGCAGTCATCGCCGAGCGCTTCGCGCAGCGCCGCCGCTCCCGCCTCAAACCCCGGCTTTCCGTGGATCAACAATCCCGTCGCGCCCCAGTAGCGCACGCCGGAATCCGGATTCCCTAACAAAGCCACCAGATCGGAGACCTCTTCGACCCTCCGCGAACTCGCGAGCCCCGCAGCGGAGAAGACCGCGTCGAAGTCGTATTTCGCCCGATCGCGGGCCGCCTCATATGGCGTCGATCCTTCCGCTCGTGCATGAATCTCCGCCTCGGGGAGGAAGCCGATATCGAGAATCTCACGTTCCCACGATTCGTGGGCGTCACGCAGCTTCGCCAGCACCGCCGCATGCTCGGGCGCCGCGATGAGGTTGACCACTTCGTCGCGGTCGCTCTGCAGATCGTAGAGCTCCTCCGCCGGCTTTTCCTCCCAGAAATGCGACTGGGCCTCGTCCAGCTTGCCTTGATCAAACAAGCCCCGCCACACCCGCGTCGTCGGAGTCTGGAACATGTAGTCGATGTATTGGCCGTAGATCCGATGGGGCAGGTATTGTCTGAGGTAGACAAACCGGCCATCGGTGACCGACCGGACCAGGTCGATGCGCTCGTCCATGCGACCGCGGAAGCCATAATTGAAATCGCGCCCCGGTTTCTCGAATTGACCGGCAAAGGCGATGCCCTGCATCCACTCCTTCGGTTTGATCCCGGCGAGACTCAGCATCGTGGGAGCGAAATCCACGAACGCGACGAGGCGCGCACTGGTTGCACCAATGCTGTAGTCGTCCGGAGCAAGTGCTTTCCATTTTTCCGGCACATGGACGATCAGCGGCACGTTCAGGCCAGAATGATAGGGCCAGCGTTTGTTCCGCGGCATGCCCGATCCGTGGTCGCTCCAGTAGAAGATGATCGTGTTTTCGGCAAGGCCGGCCTCTTCAATCTCACGAAGGCGGCCGCCGAGTTCCGCATCCATCATCGTGAGCCGGTCATAATATCGTGCCCAGTCCTTTCGAACCTCCGGCGTGTCGGGATGGTAGGCCGGCACCCGGACCTTCGCCGGATCGTGGACTCGGTTTTCCTCCGGGATCGCATTGCGGATCTGCGACTCGTGTGACACGGTCGAATTGAAAACCGCGAAAAACGGCTGTCCTTCGGCCCGGTTCCGCCAGTGCGCCCTGCCACTGCTCTCGTCCCAGACCTCGTTCGTCTTCGCGAGATTGTAATCCTCTTTCGAGGCGTTCGTGCAGTAGTAGCCAGCCTCGCGCAGGTAGGCGGGAAAGAGGCTCATCCCTTCGGGCAGCGCGGTCTGCGAGCGCATGTGCTCGGATCCCGTCGAGGGCGGATAAAGTCCGGAAATCACCGTGGTGCGTGCCGGAGCGCAGACGGGTGCGTTCGACCAGACCCGGGTGTAACGGAGGCCTTTGGCCGCGAGACCATCGAGATTCGGCGTCGACGCATAAGAATCCCCGTAGCAACCGAGATGCGGACCGTTGTCCTCTGAAGAAATCCAGAGGAAATTGGGTCGTTCGGCCGCGGTCAGTGGCGCGGCGAGGAGGAGGAAAAAGAGCGACCACTTCATGGTTCAAAGGCGGGGGAGTCGATCAGGATCAAGGGGAAGGTTCCCTGGTAAACGCTGGCGAACAAAAGAAGTTCCTCCCAATTCCACCAGAGGAAGCAAAAACTGCCGCTTGAGTCGATCCATAAGCGATGCGAAGCTTCCCCCTCCGTCCCCGTAGTTCAACGGATAGAACGAGGGTTTCCTAAACTCTAAATAGAGGTTCGATTCCTCTCGGGGACGCTACCCTGATTTTCAACTAGTTACATCGAAATCGAGGACGATTGAAGCGGGGAAGCCAGTCTCCGTCGGTTGGAAAATAGCTGACGCCGTGGAATCACGGCACGACAAAGAGCGGCACGAAACCGGAGGAAGGTGAGGTCGTGGCGAGGAGGCCCTCGGCGGGAAGAGACGGTCTAGGCTGGAGTTCGCCTGCCCTTCGGGAAGGAGCGCAGCCTCATAGCCAACGGGGGTGAAAAAGGCATTTTCCTATCAGCACACATCGCCCGGCACCCTCTCTTGCGTCCCCCCGTGTCGACCACTCCGTTTTGACCGGCCCAGAACTGGACTTCACATCGCCGAGCCGTCTTTGAGGATGTAGTCGCGCCCTTCCGCCTCACACCACAGTCGATACACGTTGCAGACGTTCGGGCGAATGCCACAGACCGGGATTTTCAGAAAACCCTGCCGTTTGGCCGCCTCGAAAAGCAGCCTCTCCTTCTGAGTCAGGCGGTGTCCGATCCGCCTGCTGCCGATCTTCGAGCGCGTCGGCCGACCATGACTGAGCCGCTCCACATCGTCTTTGTCCGGCCTTGGCATGATCCCGAATCCAAATTCTTATCCGACGACACGCTCGGCGTAGCGGTCGAAGCGATTCGACAGGATGAGAAACGTGGGTGCCCACAGTCCTACGAAAATCCCGAACCGCTCGGCATGCGCCACGGACTCGGCCGTAGTCCCTCCGGTCAGGAACCAGATCGCAATCGACCCGATGATTGAAGCAAAGCCGAGGACAAAACAAAGGTTGCTAAGCTGCTTGAGCGTTTTGGGTTTCATGATCCGAACAGACCGCCACGTTGACGCGATTAGCAAAGGGTAATTTGCGAAGTCAAACCTCACCTTTCTCAACAGGGAACGGTTCCTCGGAGGGATGCGATGCGGTTCGTTTTCGCTCCAATGCGTGAAATCCCCGCGGAGAAAGCTTCAGGATGGCGGCGGCTTCCTCCCTTTCCTTCAGCTCGCCCTGACGGCGGCAGATCGAGCTGGCTTTCGAGGGGATCTTCGCGCCAGCGGCAAAACCTTCCGCCAAAAGGACCAACCGCGGTCAACCGATGGCTCGTTTGCTCAGCCTACGGAGCTGGAGCGTTTTCCAACTCCGAGAAGGTCGCAAGGTTTTTTCTTTTCGCGTCGGGCACGCCGGGATTCCGATCTTGCGGGAAAATCGCGATTCCGATACAGTCTCGACCCATGAAACCGACCGCCTTCCTTACTCTCCTTCTTCTCCTCGGCCACGCCTCCGTGTTTTCCCAGGAGTCTCAGCCACTGGAAGCCAAGGAAGGCAACGAAACGAACAACCTCCCTCCCGACCCTTTCGGCGAAATCGGCGAGATCGAGAAAGCTCCCGACTTTGCCCGCCCCGTGGACCGCTCGCGCGGCTCGTTTTCCCTTGATGCCAAGGACGGCACCTACGTTCCCGGAAGTCACTTCGCCAACTGGCTCTGGACGATGAAGGCAGAGCGCTGGGGTAATTTCTACGCGGGCCTGGTCTATGATTCCATGCGTCCGAAACTCGGCGTGCAATTGAAGATCGGGGACGCAGCAGTCCTCAAGGGTTACGCGCCACGCACCAATCCCATCGAGGAAAACGAGCCCATGGTGATCGGATCCGTTTACCTGCCAAAATCGGGAGAATACCCGGTCTCGCTCCTGACCGGGGACCAATCGAACGTGCCGGCCTTCAATGTAAAGGGCATCCTTTTCCGCCCAGCCCCCGAATCGGAACCGCACGGCCAGTCGATTGACGGGCTGATCGAGCTCGAGGCGAAAACGGCCACCACCTACGCGGAAGCTCTCCGCTACGAACCGAAGCCCGAGAAGAACTGCCTCGGATTCTGGAAGCACAAGGAGGATTGGGCGGAATGGGTCTTCGAGGTAAGCGCACCGGGAACCTTCGAGGTGACCCTTCACTACGGCAACGGCGGTGGGAATGTCGGAAATCGCGCCGCCGTCCTCATCAACGAACGCACCCTCGAGTTCGACATCTCCGACACGGGTGGCTATCAACAGTGGAAGGAATTGAAACTCGGTAAGGTGGAACTGAAAACGCAGGGTGAGAACAAGCTCGCGATCGTTCCCCTCGAGTTGAATGGAGCGGCCCTCATGGACGTGCGGAAAGTCGTCCTGCAACCAGTCAAATGATCGAACTCACAGGGTCGCGCCCGGAGGCCTGCGAGGCTCTGCCGCGGTCGCCTTCCATCGTTCGTCTCGAAACCGCACCGGGTGGCAGTTGCGTTGCCTCTTCCGCGCGTTACGGTTGAAAGCGGCCTCGCCCTTCGCACGCTCCGCACGCAACCGCCGCCTCGTTTCCCACGCTGAAAAAAAAGTTGAAGCAGGCCCCGCCCGCGACTCCTTTGGGCTCTCCATGAAGCCTCACTCCGAATTGTTCGCCAAGGTCCTTTCCGTCTTCGCGGAGGAGGGATGGGCCTGCCATGAAGTCGCGGAACAGGAGGTGTTGCGGGCAGGGTTCGAAGCTCATCACGCCCGGGTCGAACTGCACGTCCAGATTTTCCCGTCCCTTGCCGCGGTGTCGGTGGTATCGGAGTCGCCACGCACCTCGCCGGGTCCGGCACACCGGGAACGCCTCGCCGAGCTGGCGATGCGGGTGAACCAAACACTCACGGTCGGAAACTTTGAACTCGATTGGGATACCGGCCGCCTTCTCTTCCGGGTGTCGAACCTGTTCCCAGCGCCACAGGGAGACGCCAAAATCATCCGCGGCCTCATCCATACCACGGTAGGGGAAATGGACCGGATTGCCCCCCTTGAGGCGATCGTCCTTCAGTCCGATGGCGCGCTACTCGCCTCGCTCGATCTGCCTGCCCTTCTGGACCGGGATGATCTTCTTCCGGCCATCCCGGCGGATCTCTCGCCATCGTAATGGCCAAATTCGATCCAGAGTGGGACGAGATTTACGTTCTCAAAGAAGGGCGCCGCCTGGGACCTTTCACGATCGAGAATCTTCTCGACGGGCTCGAGAGCGGAGACTTTTCCGAAATCGACGTTTGCCTGAGGCCAGGTGAGACAGACCTTGAACGAATTCGCGACCTCCTCGAATGGGAGGAAGAGGCGGAAGCCGACGCGCAAGACGACGAGGACGACGAGGACGACGAGGACGACGAGGACGACGAGGACGACGAGGACGACGAGGACGACGAGGACGACGAGGACGACGAGGATCAGGAGGGGGACGAAGGTCAAGTGCCAGTCAGGCGGCCGGCCGCAGCGGGTTTATCAAACCGTCTGCTCTATGCGGGTCATCCTTCGGTGCTGGGCTACCCGATCTCCCTGATCGCTCTGGTGGGAGGGCTCACTGGAGGGATTTGGCTTTATCGTTTCGATGCAAACCTCACCCTCGCCGGTTTTGCCCTGGCCGTGGCGGGTCTGATACGTCTGAGCTTGGTGCGTTTCACCCACGACTACCACATCCGCCCCCGCCGCATCGAGGTGACCACCGGATTCCTCGCCCGCAGTTCCCGCGAGGTCCGCATTGAGGACATCCGCTCGATCCATGTCTCATGCCGGGGGATTTTGGGAATGTTTGGCATCGGCACCGTCGATTTCCTGACATCGGGCGACACTCCCGAAGTCTCCTTCGATCGCGTTTGGGCGGCTCGGAAGATCAAAACCCTCGTCCGGAAGTTGCAGGATGCCTTCCCGTGATCACACTAAGGGCGATGAGCGCATCAAGGCATAAAGCCCAAGAACGATGCGGCAGGTGATCCAGAGGATCGAGCCAGCCATGAGGACGACGTAGACCCCGTTGACGAGCTTGGCAAATTGCGAACGCTGGAGTTGGCGGCGGTAACGCTCGGAGATCCAGATGAAGGTGACCAGAATCGGTAGAAAGAGGGAAGTCGTCATCGCGCTGTGGGGGATGATCGGGTTGCCGATTCCGGAATAAAACAGTGTGATGGCGATGACGAGGCCGAGAAAGAGAAGCATCCACCTCGCGCTGGTTCCGCGCACTTGCCAGATTTCGTCGTTCTGATGGAGTGCCGCCCATCGGTGGATGCCTGCAATTACGAGAAAAACAAAGACTCCGTAGATAAGAATCCAGCCCCCACGTCCGAGCACGCTGGATTTCACCTGAGCAAGGGCGCCCTTCATCCCCCTATCGATGAGGGCGGAAAATCCCTTTTGGGTCACGAAACGAACCAATCCTGGTTTCTCCCCGGGCGGAATCCTCTCGAGTTCTGCTTTTCCAGGATTCTGCTGCTGAAAAAGCACCGCCTCGGCGGGGGTATCGAGCCAGATTAAATATTTTTGATAGGAATGCAGGGGGTCACCAAAATTCCCGGCCGCATAGCTCAGGCGCGGCCCGGTGATGATGAGGAAGGCTGCGATCGTCATTGCGAATCCCACCAGCTGGTTCGACGGGGACCAGGTCCCAGCATCTTGACGGTCTCTTCGACTGCGAAACGCCACCCAAAGAGACCGAATCACCGAGACGAGGAGAAAGCCGAGGGCGATCGGCCAAACCAATGGTTTCGCGAGAAAGCTCAAGCCAAGAAGAATGCCAAAGACCCCATACAGCCAGAGATGATTCTGCCGAATCAAGCTAAGGGCACAGAGCCAAGTCAGGACGATCAACAAATAGTAAATCGCATCGGGACTGAAGTATGCCGACCGCTCGAGAATCACCCCAAATCCCCCCATGAGAACCACTGCGGTGGCGCCCGAAAAGGAAAACGCCCGAGCCGCCGCCAAAGCGAAAGCAAGGAGCAGGCCTCCCGAAAGGACGAAGTTCATCCATTTTCCCGCCTCAAACACCTCATCAGGCGGCTGGGTGGCATACCCACGGAGCAGCCACGGAAACAGCGGGTCGACCGTGCCGTCCGTGTATTGGGGGAGAAGTCGGGTGAACTCGCCGAGGACGGACGGCCTTTCCTCATGCTTACCCACGGAGGCGGCCCGGTAAACTGCATCCACAAAAGCCGCCTGGGCCGATCCCGTTCGGTCGGTGTTTTTTCCAAGGATCAGGACCGCACCGAGATAGGAATAGGCCCACGCATAGAGAACGAGCATGACCAGAAAAACAATCCAGAGGGCCATGGTCTTGCGGGACCGAACGGTCGTGGTCGGAGGGACACTCATCCGTTCGTCTTGCCGAGACAGGCGAATCGGGAATTCTTCCTCGCCAACGTGGCCTGCGATGGTTTGCAATCGAGCGGCGCCCCGTTCCACTCGGCATTCTTCACGAATTGAACGATGAACTCCCACTCGACTCGTCCCGAGGAAGCGCGGGGAGAGCCTCGGAGCGATTGTTCCCAAGGCTCCTTGAAAGCGCGAGCCCTGCCAAGAAGGCGCTTCACTCGGCGTTTTGCACTTGCCACTCCCGAGCTATCAAGCCCATCCGTCCCCGGCGAGTGCTTTCGCAAAGTTCGGTCGTAGGGCTTGCGACACAACGCATCCGGCTCGCGCCCGCTCGGAAACTTCCTTCCTAAAGGATCGCAACCGAGCGAATCGGTTGAGGGATTTTCGAGAGGGAATGATGGTTCGGCTTGCACGGAAGGCTCGTGGTCGTGGGGACTAAGTTCACCGTTCAACCGGGAACGGCGAAAGTGCCTCCCCCAGAGAGATCCTGCAACGATCGATCTCTTCCTGATCCAGCGGTCGACTCAATTGGAAGCCGGCGTAAAGGTCGCCAGGTTCATTGCCGCCTCGGATGAGGCAACGCCACCTGCCCCCGCCCGCCGAGATCTGGGTGGCCCAAGCGGGCGCCACTCCCAGAAGTCGGTCGGCCTGTGACGCAACTTCGAGCAGTAAGGCAGTTTGCAACTCTTGATCGTCTTCCAGATCCGAATGCGCATAAAGAAGAAATCCATCCCGATCGCTAACCGCACCGGCCGAGGCGCCGAACTCGGCGCAGGCAAGAATCACAAAATTGGCAACGCGATCCGACAGGATTCCCCTCGTCTCAACCGTCTCAATGCCCCCCTCAACCT
>NEUQ01000023.1 GCA_002288445.1 Verrucomicrobiia bacterium Tous-C2TDCM
GCCAAAGCCCTCCGGTCCCTCTCGGGAAGGGCCAGGACGGCCGATTCCAATTCATCGAGATTCATGGAATGATTTTAGCCGTTCTCTTCCCCGCCGTCAACACCCCCGCTCCGGTCCCACCCCTGCGCGATTTCCCGACAATCCCTCTTGCTACCGGGGAGGCCCTCTCTAAGCTAAATATCGCCCATTCCCGCCAATGCCGACCGATCCTTTCATCCACCTCCACCTGCACACCGAGTATTCCCTCCTCGATGGGGCGGTGCGCATCGCGGATCTGATGAAGAAGGTCGAGCGCTGCAAGATGCCGGCGGTGGCGATGACCGATCACGGCAACATCTTCGGGGCGATCGAGTTTTATCAGAAGGCGAAGAAGGCGGGGATCAAACCCATCATCGGCTGCGAGGCCTACCTCACCCCGCCGGGTGTCACCCTCGCGGACAAGAAGGCCGATCCCGTCACCGTCGGCGGAAAGCAGAAAAAAAAGCGCAATTCGCACATCACCCTGCTCGCGTCGACCAACGAAGGTTACGCGAACCTGATGAAGCTCGTCAGCCTCGGGCACCTCGAGGGGATGTATTACAAGCCGCGGATCGACAAGGAGGCCCTCGCCGCGCATTCGGAAGGGCTCATCTGCCTGAGCGGCTGCATCAACGGCGAGGTTAACCAGTTCATCCAGAACGAGGACCTCGATTCGGCGCGCAAGAGCCTCGGTGAATTCGTCGACATTTTCGGGAAGGACCGCTTTTTCCTCGAGGTGCACGACCACGGCTTCTCCGAGCAGGCCACCTGCACGCGGCAGATGGTACAGTTTGGAAAAGAGTATGGGCTCGGTCTCGTCGCCGCGAACGATGTCCACTTTCTGAACCAGGCCGACCACGACGCGCACGACGTGATGATCTGTATCGGGACCGGCTCGCTTCTCATGGACGAGAACCGGATGAAGTATTCCCCCGAGGTCTATTTCAAGACGACCAACGAAATGCGGCGTCTCTTCAAGGATCTGCCCGAGGCCTGCGACAATACCCTGCGCATCGCGGACATGTGCAATGTCGCGATCCACCTCGACTCGACCAGCTCGGAAAAATACCCGCAGTTCGAGGCTCCCGATGGCAGCCTGCGCGAGGAATACTTCCGCAAGGTCTGCTACGAGGGCCTCGCCTGGCGCTACGGCGAGCGCGCGGGGAGAGATGAAGAGCTGCGCACCCGTCTCGACTACGAGATCGGCGTCATGGCGAAGATGGGCTTCGTCTCCTACTTCCTCATCACCTGGGATTTCGTGAAGTGGGCGAAGGACAACGGCGTCCCCGTCGGTCCGGGCCGGGGATCGGCGGCGGGTTCGCTCGTCGCCTATGTGCTCGGCATCACCGATCTCTGTCCGCTGCGCTTCGGCCTCATTTTCGAGCGGTTCCTCAATCCCGAGCGGGTCTCTCCGCCCGATATCGACATCGACTTCTGCCAGACGCGGCGTCCCGAGGTGATCGACTACGTGCGGCGGAAATACGGTGAGCGCGCCGTCTCGCACATCGTCACCTTCGGCACCCTCGGCGCGAAGAGCGTCGTGCGCGACGTCGGGCGCGTCATGGGGCTGAGTTTCTCCGAAGGCGACCGCATCGCGAAGATGATCCCGACGGAGTTGAACATCACCCTCGTCGACGCGAAGAAGAAAAATCCTGAGCTCGCCACTGAGATCGCGAACAATCCCACGATCGGCGAGTTGTGGAAATACTCGACCTTCCTCGAGGGCCTCACCCGCGGCACCGGCATCCACGCGGCCGGGATCGTCATCGGCGACCGCGAGCTGACGAACTACGTCCCCCTCATCCGCGGCAAGGAAGGGGAAGTCGTGACCCAGTATGCAATGAGCCCGCTCACCGACCTGGGCATGCTGAAGATGGACTTCCTCGGCCTGAAGACCCTCACGGTGATGCAGGACGCCATCGACCTGATCCAGCGGCACACGCCCGGTTTCGTCCTCGACAACGAGAGCTTCAACGACAAGGCCACTTTCGAGCTCCTCAACCGCGGTGAGACGACCGCCGTGTTCCAGCTCGAATCCGGCGGAATGATGAGCCTCTGCCGCCAGTTCGACGTGAACCGGATCGAGGACATCATCGCGCTGATCGCCCTCTATCGTCCGGGTCCGATGGAGCTCATTCCCGATTTCATCGAGCGAAAGAAGGGCAAGAAAAAGGTCCAGTATCTCCACCCGCTCCTCGAGGAGGCAAGCAAGGAAACCTACGGCATCCTCATCTACCAGGAGCAGGTCCAGCGCGCCGCCAACCTCCTCGCCGGCTACTCCCTCGGCGAGGCCGACCTTCTCCGTCGGGCCATGGGGAAAAAGGATCTCGCGAAGATGGTCCAGCAGCGGAACGCCTTCGTGGCGGGCTGCAAGACGGTGAACAACATCCCCGAAAAACAGGCCAACGACATCTTCGACCTTCTCGAAAAATTCGCGGGGTATGGCTTCAACAAGTCGCACTCCGCCGCCTACGGTCTCATCAGCTACCAGACCGCCTATCTCAAGGCGAACTACCCGGTCGAGTTCATGGCCGCGGTCTTGTCGAACGAAGTCAACAACACCGACAAGATCTCCACCTTTGTCGCCGAGTGTCAGCGCATGGGCATCGCCATCCTCGCGCCCGATGTGAACCGGTCGATGCTCAAGTTCGTCCCGGAGGGGGGTGCGATCCGTTACGGACTCGCCGCGGTCAAGAACGTCGGCGAAGGGGCGATGGAGACCGTCATCCGCGAGCGCGAGGCGAGTGGCGAGTTCAAATCGCTCGAGGATTTCGCAGGACGCCTCGACGGCCGCTCCGTCAACCGCAAGATTCTCGAGAACCTGATCAAGGCCGGCGCGTTCGACTTCACGATGGAGCGGCGCGACGAGATGTTTTCTCGCGTCGGACAGGTCATTGCCGGATCGAGCGCGGCCCAGCGCGACCGTGCCAGCGGTCAGGCTTCGCTTTTTGACATGAACGAAATCATGTCCGCCGCCGCTCCGCCCGAGGTCGTCGAGGAGGATCGGGTGGTCTGGAACCAGCGCGAGTACCTCGCCCACGAAAAAGACCTCCTTGGTTTCTACGTCACCGGCCACCCGCTCGACGAATACCGCGGGGTCATCGAGAAGGGCAAGTTCTCCACCCTCGCCGACCTGCCCCAGATGAAGCCCGGGAAAAAGCCGGAGCGTTTCGCCGGGATGATCAGCGAAGTCTCGATCAAGTATACCAAACGCGAGGGCAAGCCCTTTTCCGTCCTCCTCTTCGAAGACTTCACCGGATCGACCGAAGTGATGGTCTGGAACGAGACCTATCAGAAGTGCAACCATCTGCTCGTGAAGGGGGCCGTCATCGAGTTGAAGGCCAAGATCGAGCAGGACGCCCGCACCGAGACGAACCGCCTCATGGCTGATGAGATCAAGGCCGTCGTCCAGGACCCCGATTACGTGGCTCCTGCGATAAACGGCCACGCTCCCAATGGCGGCAACGGGCGCAACGGGCATCACGCCGCCCCGGCCGGAGCCAAACCGGGGGCGGCCCAACCCATCGTCGTCGAGCTCGACGCCCGTCGCGATACTCTTTCCGCGATCGAGCAGCTCCGCCTCGCCGCGACCGACCATCCCGGCGAGCGCCCACTTCACCTGCGCGTCAGGACCGGCGATGGTCGCATCGTCACGATGGAGGCCGGGGGCAGGTATCGCGTCTCGGATGACTTCCTGTCGGCTGCTGGGATCGCGTTGTGGGTGGTATAGATCAGGTGGGGTGGTCGTGAATCGGCCAATTTTTGACCAGGGCGATTGGCTTCGTGAATGTCCGTCAGATCCGCATCAGTGTGTCCAAGGCCCCGCCCTCACTTCCTCCCCGCCGGCCAATGCAGCTTCTCGAGCGCAGCGGCCTCTTCGTCGGTGAGGCGGCCGGGCTCGCGGGTGCCGGAGCCTTTTTGTTTGGTGAGGGTATCCCCCAACTCGGCACGGGCGGCTTCGGCGTGTTTCATCAGCTCGGCGACTTTTTCGGGATGAGTGGCGGCGAGGTCGCGGGATTCGCCGGGATCGGTCGCGAGATCGTAGAGGGCGAGTCCGGTCTGGCGGTTTTGATAGGGTGAGGGGAGGCCACCGTCGCCTCCTGCTTTGCCCTCGAGGGAACGGTAGGAGTGAGGTAGCACGAGTTTCCAAGTGCCGCTCGCGACAGCGTGGAGTTCGTTGTTCTTGTAGTAAAACCAGTAGGCCTCGTGGGGATTCTTCGCGCCTTCGACCCCTTGGATGAGTGGCAGGAGATCCTTGCCGTCGATTTCGCGTTCGGGCAGGGCTGCGCCGATGAGTCCGGCGAGGGTGGGGAGGAGGTCGATGTTCATCCCGGGCTTTTCACAGACGGTGCCGGCGGGAATGGTGCCGGTCCAGCGCATCACGGTCGGTTCGCGCACGCCGCCCTCCCACGCGGTGCCTTTGCCTTCGCGAAAGGGACCGGAGGAACCGGCGTGAGTGCCGTAGGAGAGCCAGGGTCCGTTGTCGCTCGTGAAGATGATGAGCGTGTCTTCGGCGAGTCCGTTCGTGTCGATGGCGTTGAGGATCTCGCCGACGGACCAATCGAGCTCGGCGATGACGTCGCCGTAGAGGCCGCGCTTCGTCGTGCCGGCGAAGCGTTCGCTCACGTAGAGTGGCACGTGTGGCTGCGGATGGGGAACATAGAGAAAGAAGGGCTCCTCGCGGTGGCGGTTGATGAAGTCGACGGAGCGGGCGGTGAGCCAGGTCGTCATCATGCGCTGGTCGTGTTCGTCGGCGATGCGGAGGCGCTGGTTTCCCTCGTAGAGTGGTAGTGGCGGGAAGTCTTCGTTGGTGGGATGTTGCGGCCACATATCGTTCGAATAGGGGATGCCGAAGTATTCATCGAAGCCCTGCTGAAGCGGGAGGAACTTCTCGTGATCGCCGAGATGCCATTTGCCGAAGGCGGCGGTGGCGTAGCCTTTCGTTTTGAAGACCTCGGCGAGGGTCGTTTCCTCGGGATTCAGTCCGTGTCGGCTGCCGGGGCCGAGGGCTCCGTGCATGCCTAGGCGGTTCGGGTAGCATCCGGTCATCAGAGCCGTGCGCGAGGCGGAGCAGACGGCTTGGGCGGCATACCAGCGAGTGAAATGGCGTCCCTCCTTGGCCATGCGGTCGAGGTTCGGTGTTTCGAAGCCGTCGGCGCCGTTCACCCCGATATCGCCGTAACCTTGGTCGTCGGTGAAGATGATGACGACATTGGGGGGCCGTTCCTCCGCCCTTGATGGCAGGGCGATCAGTAGGATGAGGCAGAAGAAGGCGATTTTATTCATAAGATTCACTTGGATTTCACGGCGGGCGTTTCATAACATAACCAACCGGAGCTGGCCAAGGCGATCCCGCTTCGGAACGGTTCCCTTTTCCACTCTTCACCGCCCGCCCTTCCCCATGCAAGTCCGCACCGAAGACTACGAGCAACTCGGCAAATTTTACTTGGGACGCGGCTATGACCCGGGTGAGAAGGCGATCGGTGACGATCTCGTCCTCTACGATTCCAAGGATCTCGTCACGCACGGTGTCGTTCTCGGGATGACGGGTTCGGGAAAGACAGGTCTCTGCATCGCCCTGCTCGAAGAGGCGGCGATGGACAATATCCCCGCGATCGTCATCGATCCTAAGGGCGATATCTCGAACTTGCTCCTGACCTTCCCCGATCTGACGGCGGAGAACTTCCGACCGTGGATCAACGAGGACGACGCCGCGAAAAAGGGCATCAGCCCGGACGAGCACGCGGCGAAAACGGCGGCGATGTGGGAGAAAGGTCTCGGTGATTGGGGGCAGAGCGCCGAGCGCATCCGCCAATTTCGCGAAAAGATCGATCTAGCGGTCTATACCCCGGGGTCGAACGCGGGCCTGCCGGTCTCGGTCCTGAGTTCGCTCGACGTTCCTGATTTCGAGATCCTCGATGATGCCGAGGCCCTCTCGGAGCGGATCGAGTCGACCGTCTCGAGCCTGCTCTCGCTCGTCGGCAACAACGCGGACCCGCTCCGCGATCCGGAGCACATCCTCCTCTCGAATCTATTCTTGAGCACTTGGAAAGCGGGTCACGGGGTGACGCTGGAGACGCTCGTGCGTCACATCCAAGTGCCGCCCTTCGACAAGATCGGGGTGATGGATCTCGAGACGGTCTGTCCCCAGAAGAGCCGCATCGACCTGGCGATGAAGATGAACAATCTCCTTGCCTCGCCGGGTTTCTCCTCTTGGCTGGAGGGGGAGCCGCTCAACATCAAGCGCCTGCTCCACACCGCCGAGGGCAAACCGCGCATCTCGATTTTCTCGATCTCGCACCTCGGCGATGCCGAGCGGATGTTCTTCGTCTCGCTGCTCCTGAACGAGACGCTCGGCTGGATGCGGGCGCAGTCGGGCACGACGAGTCTTCGGGCGCTTCTCTACATGGACGAGATTTACGGCTACCTGCCGCCCTCGGCGATGCCGCCCTCGAAAAAGCCGATGATGACGATGCTGAAGCAGGCGCGTGCTTTCGGGCTCGGTGTGCTCCTCGCGACGCAGAATCCCGTCGATCTCGATTACAAGGCCCTCTCCAATATTGGAACCTGGTGGCTTGGCCGGCTCCAGACCGAGCGCGACAAGGCGCGCGTCCTCGACGGTCTCGAAGGCGCCGCGGCTAGCAACCACAGTGGTTTTGACCGGAAGAAGATGGAGCAGCTCCTCGCAGGCCTCGGCAGCCGGATCTTCCTGATGAACAACGTCAACGACGACGCGCCGACGGTCTTCCACGTGCGCTGGGTGATGAGTTATCTCACGGGTCCGCTTGCCCGGACCCAGATCAAGAAGCTGATGGATCCGCGTCGTGCCGAGATCGCGGCGGCGAAGGCGGTAGCCCCCACACCCTCTCCCGATGCGCCGCAGTCAGCCGCGCCGAAGCCGCTGCGTCCCCGACTGCCAAGGGGCGCGCGCGATTTTTTCATTCCGGTCGGCCCCGGCGTTCCGGGAAACGAGATCCACTACGTGCCGGCGGTGATCCGCATCGGCGAGGCGCGCTACGAGGACCGAGTCAAGGGCATCGCGGGCACTGAGTCGGTCGTCTGGATGAATCCGGTTGATGCCGCGAGCGGCGATGTCGCTTGGGCGAAGAATCTGGAGTTGCCCAACGGACTGCCCGTGAGCCAGCTCGGCGGTGAGCCGGTCGACGGAGCGGCCTTCACCGACCTCCCGCAATCGCTCCTCGATGAAAAACTCTGGTCGAAGCTGGAGAAGGAATTCGTCGACTGGATCTACGGAAATCACCGTATCACCGTCTTCAAGAGCCCTCTGACGGGCGAGCTCTCGAATCCCGGCGAGGCCGAGGGCGACTTCCGGGCCCGCCTTGTTCATGCCGCTCACGAGGTGCGCGACGCGAAGGTCGAGGCCCTGCGCGCGACCTACGAGAAGAGAATCAAGGCCCTCGAGGAGAAAATCGCCAAGGCGATGGACGTGGTCGAGGATCAGAAAACACAGGCCAACAGCGCGAAGATGGACACGGCGATGCGGGTCGGCAGCACCCTCCTCGGCGCCCTCCTCGGCAAACGCGTCTCGGCGGCCTCCGGGCGCGGCGCGGTGTCAGGAGCCTCGAAGGCTTGGAAGGAAAGTCGCGATGTCGCCCGGGCGGAGGAGAAAGTCGACGAATACCAGAGTGAACTCGAGAGGATCGAAGCCGACTGCGAGGAGCAGATTGAGAAGCTCAAGGGCTCGATGGACCCCATGAACGAACGTCTCGAGAACCTGATCGTGACGCCTTTGAAGAAGAACTGCTCGACCAAGGCCGTGGGAATCGCTTGGATGCCCTATCGCGTCAACACCCAGCCGACCCTTGGGGCGGCTTGGTGAAACGACAGCGGTTTTCCTGACCGACCGTGACGAAATTCCAACTTGGGCGATTCTTTCGCTAGGGTGGGAAGGGTTCGTCCGTAACAGAGTCGCCCCCCCTTGATTGTTTTGAAAATGCTGTCCCCGCTCTGCCGATTCCGTGCCTTCCTCCTCGTGCTGGCGCTTGTTCTGATCGGATTGCCGACCCCGCTGTGGGCCGATTGGAGGGTGGAGGATGAGTCGACCGCCCAAGATCCGGCCTCGCCCTTTCTTCACGAGCGCAAGCTCGTTTCGAAGGCGTCCGAAACCGGCTTTCTGGGTGCCAAGCGAATCGATCTGGTCTGGTTCGATGCCGACCAACACACCTTTCGGGTGATCGACAATGGATCCCCGGTCGAACCGCGCTACTCCGGCCTCGCGGCCGCGATGATCGAGAACAGCGCCCTCGCCGGTTGCAATGGCGGCTTTTTTCTCAAGAATCACGAGCCGTCTGGCCTCATGATCGCGGACGGAGCGAGCACGGGCCGTTTTGGTGAAGGGGCCTTGCTCAGCGGCGTGGTCCTCTCGAGTGGGCGGCGCAATCCCTACCTGCTCCGACGCGCCCAATACGATGCGGGCAAATACGAGGCCACCGACCTCATCCAAGCGGGGCCGTTCCTCGTCGACCAAGGCGCGACGGTGCGAGGGTTGTCGCCCGAAAGCTCGCGTCGTCGCACCTTTGTGCTGCACGACGGCGATCGCTGGTTCGCCCTCGGGATCAGCGATGCCTTCACCCTCGCGGAGCTCGGTGAGGTCCTGAGCCGGGCGGATTTTTCGACGGCGCGACCGGTCCACCGGGCCCTCAATCTCGACGGGGGAACCTCCTCGGGCCTTTACCTGAACCGGGGCATGGCGGGCGGACCTCTTCATATCGAGCCTTTTAAGACGGTGCGGAATTTCCTCGCGATCGTGCCCCGGGAGGAGGTGGCGGTGAAAAAAGGCCGATGAATTGGCTGTCACGAAAGGGGGTCGACGGGATATTCCCTCCAGTGAGCGATTTCCCGACAGAAGAAGATCTCGTCATCCTCGTGCAGCGGGGGGATCTCTCCGCCTTCGAGCGACTCCTCGAGCTGCACAGTTCGCACTTGCGCGCCTTCGTCGCGATGAAACTGCCCGTGCCCCACCTTATCGACGAGATCGCCCACGAGGCTTTTGTCTTCGCGCACCGACATATTCACGACTTCCGTCCCGGGACGGATTTTGGAAAATGGCTGCGGGCCATTGCCTTCAATCTGATCCGAAAGGAAACCCTGCGGCATCAACGCCTCTCGAAGAACCGGGAAAAGTTCCTCGAACACCACCTCGTGCAGGAGGCGACCCGTGGGAATTTCTCGCCGGACCTGCCCTTGATTGCCGCCTTGGAAGAATGCCTCTCGCGGCTTCCCGAGCAGCAGCGACGCCTCCTCGAGCGGAAATACACTCTCTCCGAATCCTCCCGAGAGATTTCGACCGTCTTCGGGCAGAGCGAGGCTTGGGTGCGAACGACGCTCTGCCGCGTCCGCACCGCGCTGCGGCAATGCATGGAGAGCAAACTGAATGGCGCCTCCGGGACGCCCGAACCCGCCTGATCCGCCGTGGACTCCGAACACCTCGAAGCCTACCTCGCCGGTGAACTCGATGAATCGGGTCGTCACCAAGTGGAGCACGCCTTGCGCCACGACGCAAAGCTGCGTGAGAGTTTTGTTGCCCAGGCACAGATGGCGGCAGCGCTTCGATTGCTGCTTGGTCCAGGAGGCGGTCAGAGCAAGGAGGCCTTCGAGCAAGGGGTCGTTGCCCGCCTTCGGTCTGAAGGTGCGGGGGAGAGGGTTTTCGCCAAGTCGGTGCTGCTCGAGATCGTCGAGGAGCGCGAAGGAAAGCGCCCGATCCGTTGGCCCGATCTGGTAAAAACGGGAATCATCTCCGCCGCGGCCTCGATCGGTCTGATGCTGCTGTTCCAATCCATCATCTTCCGCGAAGGATCGGCAGACTCCGGGGCTAGGGTGGGGAGCCGCCCAATCGAGATGTTCACCGCCCGCATCGAACGAAGCGACAACCTCGTCTGGTCTGCTGAGAGCCTGCCCCGTGTTCGGAACGACGGTTGGTTGGCTCCCGGGCTACTGCGCTTGGAGTCGGGATTGGCTGTCATCGCCCTGAATTCGGGCGCAACCGTTCTTGTCGAGGGTCCCGCCGACCTCAGCATCGAGGCTGGCAACCGCCTGTTCCTCAAATCGGGCCGACTCACTGCCGAGGTGCCGCCGCTCGCCTCGGGATTCACCGTCAACACTCCCCGGCTCAATGCGGTCGATATCGGCACGCGCTTCGGCGTTTCCGTCGAAGCCAACGGCGACTCCGAGTTGCATGTGATGGAGGGCGAGGTCGAGGTCAGCCGGACGAGTGGCAATGCGGTCGGTTTGCGCTTGCGTGAGGGGCTGGCGGTGCGCGCCGATGGTCGCACCCGCACCGAGCTCACCCCGGTCGATTACAGTGGAGAGGGTTTCACGCTGCGTTTGGGAAGTCCGACCGAGGTGCATCCCGCCCTGCAATACACGTTCGATGAGTCGGTCGGAGCGATCGTCGAAGACAGCGGGAGAGACCACCTCTTCGATGTGCCGCTGGTGGCGACCGGAGAGCTCGATCGTTCCCCGAGGCGGGCTGCGGGTCGGCGTGGCGGCGGACTCGTCTTTCAGCCGGGAGAGACGCTGGACGTGCCGCTCTCCCGCGAGTTCCGGCTCAACGAGGCCCACACCTTCAGTTTTTGGCTGAAATTGCCTGCCAAGGTGGGTCAGAGCGGGGAGGAGCGGATTCTCGAGTATGGCAGGGAAGGCCTCGCCTGGAGAGTCTCCTGCAATCTTGATCCCGGCCGGGGGATGCGCGGGGCCCTGCGCGTTGAGTGTGGCGGTGGATTTCTCACCGGTTGCACTGATCTCGCCGACGGCAACTGGCACCACGTCGCCTATCGCTATCTCGGAGGCGTTGACCTCGTTTCCAACGTGCACCTCTTCATCGACGGAAAACCCGAGACCATCAGTGCCTCATCGCCCGGCACACCCAGCGAGGGGCGAGTTGGCAATCTTCGTCTCGGAGGGGGTGATCGGGAGGGATTCCAGGGCTGGATCGACCATCTGGGCCTTTATCGTGAAGCGACCGATACCCCTAGCCTTCAAGGGCTTGCCGATTCAAAGCTTGAATAAAATGATCACTATTATAAAGTTTTGGAGGGCTTTTTTGAAAAGTGTTGTCACAACCGCCTCCATTTCTGATATACCCCTTAGGCTGTCTGACTCCCGAATCGTTTCTGTTACCTCCGATCTCTCCATGAAAACCCCCACGATGAAACGCTGTTCCTCCATCCTTCTGGTGGCAGGGCTCCTTCTCGCCCTCAATCCCCTCCAAGCCGAGTCCCGCGTCTGGACTTCCGCCGACGGCCGCACCCTCCAAGCCGAGTTCGTGGGGACCGCCGGCGCTGGCGCGAGTGCCGTGGTGAAGCTAAAGATCGCCGATGGCACCGTCATTGACTATCCCGTCTCGAAGTTGAGCGAGCAGGACCGCCTCTTTGTGAAAGGCAATCTCCCGACCGATCCTGCCGCGCTCGCCGCCGAAATTGACAAGCTCGTTCTCACCAAGCTGAAGGAGAGCTACTACGGTCTTCGTGATGAGCTCGCCGCCCTTCCCGCCAAAGCCGACCTCACTCCGGATGAGAAGGTCAAGCGCAAGGAGGAAATCGAGCGCGAAATGCTCATGTGCGTGCCGAACGAGTTGACCAACGACAACCAGTTCCTCCGCCGCATCTACCTGGATGTCGCGGGTCGCATCCCGACCTATGACGAGGCCGAGGCGTTCCTCAACGACCGCGCTCCGAACAAGCGTGCCGTTCTCATCGACAAGCTCCTCGACTCCGAGGGTTTCGCGATGCGCATGTACAATTACTTCGGAGACCTTCTTCGCGTTCGCGAGGGCATCACGATGATGGGTAACGGCGATCTGAAGGTCGATCCCTACATGGAGTGGATCAAGGCCTCGATGCGCGAAGACAAGCCCTACGATCAAATGGTCCGCGAGCTCTTGACGGCCAAGGGCAAGATCTGGGAGGAACCCGCCGTCGGCTACCTCGTTTCCGATCAGGGGATGCGCCTCTGCAACCTTTCGAACACTTTCACCATCTTCATGGGCACGGAGATTACCTGCGCGCAGTGCCACGACCACCCCTTCGAGGAAGTCTACCAGATGGATTTCTTCAAGATGGCAGCCTTCATGGGCGAAGTCGAGACCAGCGCCCGCGGCGGTGGTAACATGATGATGATGAGTGGTGGTGCCGACTACCGCGCCGAAGTCGATCGGATGAACAAGGTCCTCAAGGACGCCGGCAAGCTCCGCCCCAATCAGAACGAAGACCAAAATCTCGGTCAGTGGATCGGCACCCACCGCATGCAGGTCGTCGACAGCGGCAACAACGCCGTGAAGCTTCCCCACGATTACCACTACGATGATGGCGAGCCCAATGCTCCCGTGAAGCCCGACACCTACTTCGGGGAAAAGATGGATCTCTCGAAGTTCGAGACTCCCCGCGAAGCTTTTGCCGACTGGGTCGTTTCTCCCGGCAATCCCCGCTTCACGATCAACGCCGTGAACCGCTTCTGGAAGATCGCCTTTGGTCTCGCCCAAGTCGAGCCCGTTTACAACATCCCCGGCCACCTCGACGGTCAGGCCCAAAATTACGAGCTCCTCTCCTTCCTCGAGACGATGATGAAGGATCTCGATTACAGCGTGAAGGATTTCTTCCGAGTGCTCTACAACAGCCAGACCTACCAACGCGAGGCCGAGACCCTCACCCCGAGTCTCACCCAAGTCGACAAGGGCACTTACCACTTCCCCGGTCCGGTCCTTCGTCGCATGACCGCCGAGCAGATCTGGGATTCGCTCGTGGCCCTGACGACGGCCGACCCCGAGTCGGTCACCCGCAAGGGCTGGGAAGACTACAAGACGATCATGAATGTCGACTTTTCCTCGCTCAAGACCGCCGACGACATCCTCAAGTGGAAAGAAGATTGGAGCAACGCGAGCAAACTCGTCAAATACAATGGCGACGTTGTCTCCCGCGAAGACAATGTAGGTGGGGCCCAGATGTTCCGGGCTTCCGAGCTGCGCCAGCCGATGCCCTCGGATCACTTCCTGCGCATGTTCGGGCAATCCGACAAGCAACTCATCGAGAACCAGTTCTCGACCGGGTCCTCGCCGCAGGTGATGGCTCTCCTGAACGGCGAGATCACCAATCGCGTCCTCACCAGTCCCGACGCCTATCTCGTGAAGGAGATCGCCTTCGGCAAAGGATCGAAGCGAGACAATGTCGACAAGATCTTCCTCAGCGTTCTTTCCCGCTATCCCACCTCCCAAGAGAAGTCGATGGCCCAGTCCGGGATGCGCGCGAAGACCGATCGCGACATGAACGAGCAGCAGAAGACGCAAGCTGAGGCCATGGCCATCGGCAACGTCATCTGGGCGCTGGTGAATACCCGTGAGTTCCTGTTCATCCAGTGAGCGACCCTCGAAATCTGAACCCTTTGATTGAAGCATCCCCAACCCTGATCCAACCATGAAAGACGCACTGAACCGACTCGATCAACTGAGCCGCCGCCAATTTGTGGCGCGCGCCGCCAAAACCGCCCTTGGGGTGAGCATTCTGCCGATCGGCGCCGCGAAGCCCCTTCGCGCTGCCGGTGGTGGCAAGGCCGAGCACGTGATCTTCTTCTACATGTCCGGTGGTATGACCCACATGGAAACCTTCGATCCCAAGCCGGGAACGGAAACTGGCGGTGCGACGAAAGGAATCGACACCGGTGTCGCTGGTGTTCAGCTCGCCGAGTTCATGCCCGAACTCGCCAAGCGTTTCAAGGACATCGCCGTGATCCGTTCGATGACGCAGAAAACCGGCGACCACCGTGGTGGTGCCTACTGGATGCGCACCAGCTACGAGCCCCGCGCCACCATCATTCACCCCTCGATGGGCCCCTGGGCGCAGACTCTCCTCGGCAAAAAGCACGACACCCTGCCCGATTCCGTCGTCATCGGTGGCGGCGGCGAGCACCCCGGTGCCGGATTCTTCGGCCCGGCGCTGGCCCCGCTCCCGATCGGTGACCCGGACAAGGGTGTTCAGAACGCGCGCCCTTTTGAGGGCGTCGGTGAAGACCTCTTCGACAAGCGTCTCGACCTGATGAACACCTTCGACGAGTCCTTCCGTCGCAAGTTCCAAACGGACGAGGTGAAGGCCTACACCCAGTTTTACGAGGAAACCCTCAAGCTGATGAAGAGCGAGGACTTGGAGACCTTCGATCTCATGAAGGAGAAGGATTATGACCAGAAGGTGCAACGCTATGGCAACACCCGTGTCGGCAAGGGCGCAATGCTCGCCAAGCGGCTCGTCAGCTCCGGCGTTCGCTTCGTCGAAGTGGTTTCCGGCGGCTGGGACATGCACAATGACCTCTGGAGCGCGATGCCGCAGACCGGCGGTCAGTTGGATCAAGCCCTCGCCTCGCTCATCGACGATCTTAAAGCCGATGGACTCTTCGAAAAGACCCTCATCTGCGTCGGAACGGAGTTCGGTCGGACTCCGGTGATCAATGTCAACGGCGGCCGCGATCACCACCCGCGCGTCTTCTCGACGATGTTCGCCGGCGGTGGTATCAGCGGTGGCCAAGTTTATGGTGCCTCCGACGAGAAGGGGATCGCTGTGAAGGAAAATCCCGTCGAAGCGAAGGATTTCAACGCCACGATCGCCTACGCCATGGGTCTCGACCTCAACAAGGTCATCTACGCTCCTTCTGGGCGCCCCTTCCTTGTGGCCGGTCACACCCGCGATCCCAAAACGGATCAGATCATCACCGAAGGGCACCCCATCATGCCTTTGTTCTCCTGAGAACAGGGTTTCGATCCCCACATTTCGAAAAGGCCCGGGTCCCCCCGGGCCTTTTTTGTGGTTTTTTGGGAGAAATTGAAATTTAAGCTTTCTTAATGAAAATTCCTCGGTTAAATGGAACGCTGGTAGAGTTCTTTCCGCCTTTGCTTTCGCCCTGATTTTCACCCCTTGATGAGCCAGGCCCTCATGAGTGAGTCCGCCCATCCGATTTCAGATCCCTATGGGTCTTCTCCGGTCGGCACCATTGTTGGAGTCGTTTTCGTCGAGCAGCGTGCTTCGACGCCGCTCGGTCCCAGAATCGTTCACGCGAATGCCGAAATGCTTCGGCTTTCGGGATATGAATCCGCTTCGTTGATCGGATCGCCGCTGGGCCTCATCTACGATCGGAACAAACTTCAGGGGTTGATCGAGAATCTTCCTGTGATTGCGACGGCGTCCAGTTATTACTACATGGACCGGTTCCTCATCCGCGCCGGGGGTACGAAACGCCTTTGCCGATGGACGATCCGCCCCACCAACCAAGAGGGAGAGACCCCCGGTCTTTTTGTCCTGACCGCGGAACCGGTGATTGCACCTTCGGATCGATCGGCCCGATCCGGCGCTCGTGACTATTCCCGGCTGACGTTTCCGACCAAAGGCGATCAGCCTGCGGACGGCGCCTCGACCGAAACCGTTCCGACATCCCGGGGCCACATTCCCGCGGTAGAGTCGGAGACGCCAGCGACGGCGCCGGTCACTGAACCGGTGCCGCCTGCTCCGATCCTGAAGGTCTCGCAGGGGGGCGGGATGACCGCGCCGCCGGAGCGTGATTACGAGCAGTGTCGCAGTGAGTCGCTCTCCTTAGCGGTGGCCGGCGTCGCGCATGACTTCAAAAATGCGCTCCAGACCATCAAGATGAATCTCGAGCTTGCCGCGCTCGCGACTCAATCCGCGAGCAAGGCCTCCATTCACATCAACGAAGCCGCTCTCGCCTTGGGGGACGCGGAAACCTTGGCCCGCCAGATGCTCGCGTTTACGAAAGGCGAGTCGACCCAGCGGCGGGTCATCCGGCTCTCCGATCTCATCGAGCGGGTCAGACTTCTCTGCTCTGCGGGAACAGGAGTGCAATGTCGGCTCTTCCTGAAGGAGGGCACGCGCTGCGTCGAAGGGGACCCGAATCAGATCTATCAGGTGTTGCACAACCTGGTCATCAACGCCTGTCAGGCCATGCCGAACGGAGGGACGATTGACATCATCTCCGACAACGCGGATCTGGCCGAGGCGAACGAGTTTGGCATGGCGCCGGGGCGCTACACGGTGGTCTCGGTTCGCGACCGCGGATGCGGCATTCCCGCTCACCAGCTTCCTCACATCTTCGAGCTCGACTTCACCACCAAGCAGAACGGCACCGGAGTGGGTTTGGCCTCCTGTCAGGCCATCGTCACGACCCACGGCGGAGCGATCCGCGTCGCTTCGCAGGTCGGAGTCGGAAGTGAGTTTCTTGTCTTCCTTCCTTCAACCGACTCGTTATCGGAGCCGGTGGCCCATTCGTCGACCGCACTCCCGCCCCGAGAGCGGATCGTGCCTGCGGGGAGCGGTCGGATCCTCATCGTCGAGGACGAGCCCGGCGTGGCGCGGTCCACCCTCGCGATGCTCAAGCAGCTGGGATACGTGGGCCTGCACGCCGGGACGGGCGAGTCCGCTATCCGTCTCTATCGCGAGCATCTTGAGTCCGTGGAGCCCATCGACGCCGTGCTCATTGACATGACCCTGCCCGGCGGTTTGTCCGGGGTCGAGGTGGCGAAGGAGCTTTGGTCGCTGCACCCCGGGGTGCGTCTCGTTGCCACGAGCGGCTATTTTGAAGACGATGCCGTTCTCCCCGAGGGTAGTCCGTTTGCTGGATTGCTGCCGAAGCCCTATGGGATGGACAAACTGTCCGAGTCCCTCGAGCTTGCCGTAAATTGATCAGATCCCTCACGGGTGATGCCACCAGCGCGCGAAGTTTCGGGTCAAGAGCTCCTCGAACGCCTCGGACGAGACTAAGAAGTGGAGGGCCGCGGCTTCGTGAAGCGCGATAAGATTGCCGGGATGATTGAGTTCGGTTACCGAGCCACCAGGGAGCTCGAAACGTCGCAGTGCGGGAGGGGGCATCATGTCCGGGGCATCAGTCTCGAGCAGGAGATGATCGACTGGCACGCGGTCGAACACCGCGAGCTTTCCGGCCTTTTCCGGCCGAAAGAAATATCCCGAGAGGGAGAAAAAGGCACCCATTTCGACGAATCGCTCCATCATTTCCGCCGGGCCCCCGTAGGAGTGCAGCAGCAAACCGGCTTTGCGTTCACGTCCTGTGAGGATCTCGAGCAGGCTGCCCCAGGCGTGAAGACAGTGGATCGAGACGGATCGGCCGAGGCGCTCCGCGAGGGCAAGTTGCGGGAGAAAGACGGCCCTCTGCTTTTCCAGGTCGTGGCCGCGGATCCATCGGTCTAGGCCAATCTCACCGACTCCGGCTGCGGGATGGCGAATTAGCCGCCGTTCGAGATCCTCGAGCCAGCCTTCCGGTTCGGTTCCGACACGCCACGGATGAAGGCCGAAACTAGGGGTCACCTCCGGATAGATCGAGGCGAGACTCTCGACGGCGTCCCAATCCCGGGGGCAGGTGCCATTCACGACGAGGCGCTGGATGCCGAGCGAGCGCACGGTTTTCATGATCTCGGGGAGAGATTCCGCGAGCCGGGGATCCTGAAGGTGAAGATGACAGTCGATCATCCTTTCCCAGCATCTGCCAGCGCCGTCACGCGCTCAACCAGCATTTCCCGGAGGCGGAGCAGACCGCGGGCTCGAGTCGGGCTGAGGTGGCGGTCGATCCCGAGGCGTTCGATGAAATCCGGCTCGGTCGTCAGGATCTCAGAGGGCGGAGAGCCGGAATAGACCCGGCAGAAGAGCGCGGCAACGGCGGCGAGTGCGGCGGATTCCGACTCGATGAGCACCTCCACGGTCCCGTCGCCCTGCGGACGCAATGCCAGCCAGACTCTCGAGACGCATCCCGGGACGAGATTGGCCTCGGTTCTTTCCGCGCCGGTGAGAGCCGGAAGGCGTGCCGCGGCCGTTTCCACGATGAGTTGAAACCGCTCCCGTGGATCGTCGATCACCCCGTATTCCTCAATGAGGAAATCCCGTCGCGCCGCCGCAGTCATGAAGAAACGGCGTGATCAATCCTCGAGCGTCAGGCGCATCGGGATCATGCTGGAGTGGCGGAAGTTGAGCTTTTCAAAAAAGCGCTGGCTCTCTTCGCTGATCTTGTCGGTCAACAGCGTGATCCGCTTGAAATCCTTCCGCCTGGCGAAATCAACCACGTAATCGACCAGCTGGGTGCCGTAACCCTGACCACGGAATTCCGGGTGGATGATGACGTCTTCCAGCAGAATCACAAATCCTCCCATGGCCGTGCTGATCGTGAAAAGCACGTTCACCATTCCAAGAATCTCGTAGTCGGTCCGGACCACGAAGATGCGTCCGCGGCTCGGCTGCTCGAGGATGGAGCGCAGACCGCGTTCCTGCTTACGGCGATCGGGGCTGAAGTCTTCCTCCATCTCGAACAGCGCCATCGTCAAATCGACAAGCCGGGGCAGGTCGTCGAGGGTGGCGGGCTCGATCCGGGCCCGTTGGTTCAGGGGCCGGATCGGCGCGGTGTGGGAGGGATCCATCAGTTCGAGGTTCTTGGGGGCAGATTACGGAGCGAGGTTAGCAAAAAGCAGACCATTGTAAATCTCCCATTTCCCAGCCACGGATTTCGCAGGGCTTCGGTCAACGCCTCGCGACGCCGGCGCGCGCAAAGGCGTCTTGCATGTTCTGGAAACACTTCTTCGCCGCGTTGATCGGATCATAGGCGGGATTGTTCTTCCAGATCTGGCTGCTCACCTCGCAGCAGAAATCCCCGCGATAGCCGCCATCGTAGAGGGCGCTAATGACCGTGGCTTGATCCCACGAGCCGGTCTCTCCGGCGAGGGCGAACTTCACCTCCTGGCCTTCTTTCAACGCGTCCTTTACCGCGACATAGTTGACATGAGGGAGCGACTCCCTTACCGAGGCGTCGATGGTCATTTCGGGATTTCGGAAGACGCAATGGCTATAATCGTAGACGAGGCCGAGCCGTTCCGGGGACCCGAGCTGCTCAATCAGCCAGCTCGCCTCGGAAGGTAGCGACATGGCTTGATGGCGATGGGGTTTGATGGAAAGAAAGCCTCTCAGGTCGGCCGCGATCTGGACCCAGTTGGCGATGCGGTCGCGAAAAAAGTCGCGGGATTCCCCCCAGTCCTTCCCCCCGAGCACGGTCTGGACGACAGGGGTCGCATCGGGCGACAAATCCTGGCCGAGTTTGATCAGGTGATAGACCTCAGCGAGTTGTGACTTGTGATCGGCCTCGAGCCGTTTCGGCTGGAGATCGGCCATGATCGCACAGAGCCTGAGGCCGCTGTCGGCGAGGAGCTGGCGCAACTTCGCACGATCCCCGCTCGTCAGGATGGAGGGAGCCCCCGTCGTGCCGGGAATCGCCGTGATTTCGATCGCATTGTATCCCGTAGCCGCGACAAGGCGGATGGCGTCCTCGAGACGCATCGACTGCAATCCATAGGTGCCTAGGGCGAGGCCGCAGCCGGTGCGCCCGCTTTGGGCGACTGTCAGGGTGGCGAGGCTCCCGGCCGAGGCGAGGGAGGTCTGGAGAAAGGCGCGTCTTGTGCTCATGTCAGGGGATTCAGGGTTTTCTCGTCGGCAGAGAAGGCAGCGGCCATGATGGCTGGGGCAGCTCCATCTCCCAATCCGGATCGTCGCTCCGACCGCGAAAAACGCCACCACCACTGGCCATCGCGAGGCGAGAAAGAGAGAGGGGGGTCGGGCCGAACTCAAACGGCACCCGAACATAGAGACGTGTCCCGCTCTCCCGAATCGCGAGAGCGAGGAGATCCCAATCGATCGACCACGTTCCGTAATCGCCGCCGCCGAGGTAGCCGTTGGTGAAAAGGTAGATCGCATCGCACTTTTCCTCCCGTGCCAGCTTCGCCACCCGACGCGAGATCGCGTCGATCTTCTCTGGTTTGATCGCTCGCGAGGCCAGTTCGATCCGCTCGCTCGCGTAGAGCCTGTTCTTCAGATCCTTCCCTTCCATGGCCGCCTTGGCACACTCGCCGCCGAGACGCGCCAGATCCGCGAGATAATGGTCTCGCCATGAACGCGGCTTCTGATCGCGCGCCGAGAGATGACGCCTCCAGTCGGACGAGAGGAATCCGAAGGCGAACAGCACCCCGAGCTTCTCCGCTTCGATCCGGTCGAGGTCCCCGCCGATGGATTCGCGCGCGCTCATCTCCGAGAATACCTGCGCGCTCCGATCGGAACGCGTCGCGTCGTCGGGAAAGGGGAGCAGGGTGGAATCCATCACCCACTGCCGTCCCGTGACCCGGTAGGGCCACTCCTCGTTTTCCCTGACGAAAGCCAGGTCATGTCGGTCGTGTAATTCTTTCGCCCAGGTTTGGTCGAAGAATGCCTCCTTTCCCGCATACCCCATCTTCTTCAGGTAAAACGACTCCACGATCCGGTGCGGGAAGGCGAACTGGGCGCGGAAACTTGCCGGCGGCAAATGCCAGGAACGTTGGATCACCCCGTGGTCCGCCTCCACGAGGCGATACCATTCCTCGGGGCGGTTGCGGAGATCGAGAGGATCACCCTCCGGTTCCGGAGGCCACCGCAACCAATCATTGCCCGCAAGGAGTTGATCCTGCCAGACGTTCCGCAGCACCAGTTGCCTGCCTGGACGATTCGTGATGCGCTCGCGCAACAATTGCTCCAACGCGAAAATGCCCTGCGGACTGTGAGAGCCCATCAGTGGAGTGATCCAGAGCACCGTATCGACTTCTTCGTAAAGGGCCTTTAACGCGTAGAGGACGTTGCGTCTGGCTCCCACCGAGGTCGAGGCCTCGCGGTCGAGATCGGATCCGGTGATCTCCCGCAGCAATACCGGATGGCGACCCGCCGCAGCTAGCGACCCGTTCAAGAGACGCAATTCCTTCCGCACTTGTGCTACGAGGAATCCCATTTCCGCCGAGGTGTCCAGCAGGATCGCAAGCCTGGCCTGCGGCCCCGGCTCCTGTGCCCTCGCGCGCGCCGCTGCGATGATGCCGGCGGCGGGCGAGAAGAGGAAGCGGCGGCGTGGCATCGACATCCGTGGAGTCAAACACGGGCTCTCAGACACCGCAAGGGCGCTTGCGACGTTAGCGGGCCGGGATGCCGCCGCTCCTTCCCTCGAGACGTCGAGGGCGAAACTCAGATGAGGGTGGTCGAGGTCGATCTACCTCGTCACCCGGGACGCCCTCACCCGCAGCACTTTGGGTAGCGAGACGTTGCCAGCACCGTCCACCACGACGACTTCGATCTTGTTCTTGCCCGGCTTCAGCTTCAGCGAGAGAGACCAAGCCGTCGTTCCCGTGGCAGTTTTGAAGGTGCCCTTGCCAATCCGGAAGAGGACCTCGGCAACCCCGCTGGGATCGGCCGCAGTCCCTTTGAGGGACAATTTCCGGCCTTGGACGAGCTTCGGAACCTTCCCCTTGATCAAAGGAGACGAGATGGACCAGTCACCGGAGAAGCGCAAAACACGGTTGTTGCCAGAGTCCGCGAGCCAGAGGTTCCCCTCCCGATCGAAATCCACTCCACCGGTTGGTCCCGCCAGCTTTTGCGACGTGGTGTCTTCGGTGACCGTCGTCAGGTCCGTCTGGCCAACGACCCCATCGGCCGAGGCGCCATTTGGCTTTGATGAGGGTTGTTTGTGGAAAAGCACCCGGTTGTTTCCGGAGTCAGCGATGTAAAGGCTTCCCGAGCGGTCGATGGCGAGCGCGCTTGGTAGATTCAATTTCTGCGGTGTGGATCCGGGCGTGTCCGTGTCGAAGTCCGCCTGGCCGAGAACTCCGTCCGCCGATGCTCCGTTGGCAAGCCGGGATGCCCGGTCGAAGCGGAGTACGCGATTGTTGCCTTGATCCGCCACCCAGAGACGTCCCGCCGAGTCGACGATCACCGCCACCGCCTCGCGCAGTTCCGAGATGCTCGTCCCGGGGACGTCGGTATCAAAGTCCGGTTGACCCAAAACCCTCTGGGCGGGGGCTCCGGTCTTCAAGGAGGAAACGTTGGCAAACTTCAGGACGCGATTGTTCCAATACTCCGCAACCCAGAGGTTTTCATCGGCATCGACGTGGACTCCGCTCGGCCCGGACATTTGCGTCCGTGAAGTCCCGGGATCGCCGGTGATGGCATCCTGCTGACCGAGGACGAGATTAGCCGATGCTCCGAACTCAGGAAGGTTCGCGGCATCGTTAAACATCAGGACCCGGTTGTTTTCGAAGTCCGCGACCCAGAGCCGGCCCCGGTGATCGACATCGATCCCGCCGGGGAATCTGAAATTCGTTGCCGTCGTATCTTGCACGGTGTCGGTGTAACTCGTCTGACCGATCACTGCCTCCGCGATTGCTCCGTTCACGAGCGACGAAAGATTGGCAAAGCGAAGGACTCGGTGATGCTCGGAGATGGATACAAAGACCTTGCCGGAGACCGGATCCACCGCGACTCCGCCTGGAAAATCCATCGCGGATTGCGATGCGGTGAACGGCTCGATTGATGTGAAGTCCGGCGGACCGAGGACCAGGTTGGCGGACTGACCGGGAAAAAACTGACCCAAGGCACCGGTGGCGCAAAGGCTGAATGCGGCTGCGATCAGGAGGACGAGAGGCTTCATGGAAGCCTCATGTTAGGTCCCAGTTGTCTGAGAAAAAACGGGAACAATGTGGCAATTTTTTCTCTCCTGCGGCCCTCGGTCTCGAACGCCGCCCGAGCGAGATTTCTCTTTGGCGGGGACCCTTGTGGGCGAACGGGCCGATCACTTGGGGGCCGCCTCGTAGGCCTCCGGCGTTTCAAAACCCAGCGCGCCGCGGGTCGTCGTTTTGCGGCGCCAAATTTTGCCGCCGTTGGCGACGTGCAACCAGGCATGTCCCGGCCCGGCAAAGCAACAACTCACCATCGGCATCGCCCTCTCGCGCGACCAAGGCACGCTCGCGGTCTCGGATCACGGCGGGAAGTTCACCTGGACCTTCCGGATCGAACCCGATGGCACCCTCGCCCACCCGGGAAACTACATGACCCT
>NEUQ01000024.1 GCA_002288445.1 Verrucomicrobiia bacterium Tous-C2TDCM
TAAGAGAGGTCCCCAGGGATCTCGTAGAGGATGTGCTCGGGCACCTTCACATATTCGGCGAAGGCGCCGTGCCGGCGGTAGTCTCCGCAGGAGACGCCGAGGACGTTCCGGTTCGGGCAGAGATTCACCTGACCGGCAAGGCACGAGGGGCATTTGCCACAGTAAACCGTCGAGTCGAAGGTGACTCGGTCGCCGACTTTCCATCGGCGCACCGCCGGACCGACTTTCGCGATTTCGCCGGAGGCTTCGTGGCCCATGATGATGGGCGGGATGCGGCGTCCCGAACTGCCGTCCATGCCGTGGATGTCCGAACCGCAAATGCCGCAGGCCTTCACCGAGATGAGCACTTCATTCTCCGAGATTTCGGGATCGGGAGCATCGCTGAATTCAAATTGATTGTAGGCCGTAAGAGTGAGGGCTTTCATGGGGCGGAAAATGGGACTTGAACGGAACCGTTAAGCGCAAGAAGGTGCGCCATCAAACCGAAATCCCCAGACCAAACCCGTCCCGTGATGAAGCCCGTGAGTCGTGCCATCTGCCTGCTCGGAGCCGTCTTCTCCCTCTCACAGTGCGAGACCATGGAAACAGGGGCTGCTGGCTCGGCCGGCTCGACCACGGTGCAGGGAACGGTGTTTTATCCGGATGAAAAGGGGATGACCTACCTCGTCCCGGCCGGGGCCCAGATCATCGGTGCGGGCGGGATCGATTGTGTCTTCATCATTGAGAGCGGCGGTTCCGTTGTCGCCCACACCGGCTCGGGCAACAGCTACCGGGTGAAAAACGGCGGACATTTCCGAGGGTTCGCCCATCCGGCGACCGACTGCACGATCACCTTCGAGCCGGGCGCCGTGATCGAGCAGGAACAGGTCGGTGCGGGCACGACTTTTGTTGGTTTGTAAGAATCGTCCGTCCGCTCAGAGTCGTCGCATTCTCACGAGGCGCTCGAGTCCCTCGCGGCCCGGATACGACCGGGTCGGGACGAAGCTTTCCTCGATCCGAAAACGGTCCGATCGCTCGAATCGCTCCGAAAGCTCCCCGATGGAGCACCCGTGCGGAGGACCTCCGCCCGGCTGGTGTTCGTCATCGTAGGGATCAAGGTAGAAGACGCCGAGGAGCCCAGCTCCGGGTTTGAGCGAACCATGGACCGCCCTGACATACTCCTCACGCATTGAAGGCTCGATCGCGCAGAAGCAGGTGTGTTCCCAGACCCAGTCGTAGGTCCCGAGGTGGGCGTCATCGAGGGCGAAGAGGTCCCCGGTGAGGTAGGACTCTCTCCCCACCTTCGAGAACTCCGCCGCCAAAGCGACCGCCGTGGGGGATAGATCGAGCCCGACGACACTTGTGACGTCCGCGAGAGCGGCAAGGGCGCGCACGTCATGACCGAGTCCGCAGCCCGGCACGAGGACGCGGCCGCCGATTTGCGACGGATTCGCTCCAATCCATTCGAGCAGGGGCGGGGCGGGGGCTCCCTTGTCCCAAGGGGTCGTCTTTTCACGATAGAGGTTGTCCCAGTTCGGTGAGTGTTCGGAGGGTGGCATGATGTTGCAAACTGTGCTATGGAATTGAAACTTTTTCCATGAGCATAGCCAAATCCTTGAGCGAAGAGCAGATTTCGAAGATCCAATCGTGGGCCGACGCGGGCGATGGCGTGCCTGAGATTCAGAAGAAACTCCGAGACGAGTTTGAAATCCGCGTCACTTACCTCGAGAGCCGTTTCCTCCTCGAAGATCTCAAGATCGAACTCCTGCCCACTCCCGAGCCCGAGCCGGAGAAAAAGCCCGTCGAAGACGAGGCGGCGGCAAAGGAGGATGCCGATGCTCCCGAGGTAGCGGAGAAGCCGGTGAAGGTCACCGTCGACCAGGTCCTTCGTCCCGGAGCCATCATCAGCGGCAAGGCCGACTTCGGCGGTGGCAAGACTGCTTCATGGTGGCTCGATCAGATGGGCCGTCTTGGACTCGATATGGCCGATCCCGAATTCCGTCCGAGCGAGGAGCAGGCCATCGCCTTCCAGACGGAGCTGCGCAAGGTGGTCCAGCGGAGCGGCTTTTAAGAGGGAGTTTGACCGATCAGAGCGGTCTCTCAGGTGGTCGGCGCGAGTCTCAGCACGAGCAGCGGGACGCGGCGCACCTCCATCGTGGTTTCTCCATCGACGCTCCTCCCGACCAGTTTTGCGCGCATTGCCGCCTCGGCCTCCGGCAGTCCAATGAAGAGGGTTGCGTCCTTTGGCAGGATGCCGTTCTCACCGATCGCACTCGAAGGCTCTCGCGTGTAGTAGAGCAGACGCAGCTGCCTTGTGAAGCGGTTGCGGAAGACTTCGTCGGCGTAGTAGACGATGCGGGAGCCCGGTGGCGCGATTGACTCGACTTCGTTCGCCGCCTTTCGGAAGAGGTCGCCCTCTCCCTGAAAGTCTTGGATCGTTGGCAGCAGGGAGATGCTTCCCGCCGCGATGAGAAGAGACGCGTGGAAGAGGGATGACTTGCTCTTCCAGAGGGTCTGGCACAGGAGAGCCACCAGCACCAAGGTGACAAATCCTGCGATGACAAAAGCCACGCGAAGCCCTTCCGGTTTTTCACCCCGCAGGCCCATCATCAAGGAGGGGGCCGCCAGTAAAAGAACAAAGAGAGCCCGATTCAAACCTTTCGCCAACCGCTCGTAGCGGAGGCGAGCCGCCTCCGGGATCCGGAAAAAAAGTTCGACCGTGACGAGCGCCGACAGGGGGAAAACCGGCATCAGGTAGCGCGGCACTCCTCCGGGGAGGAGACAGATCAACGCATATCCCGTCGCCGTTGCGATCAGTCCGCCAGCGATCACCGCGTCGAGGCGCCGGTCGGATTCGAAGGGAAGTTGCCCCTTCCAACGCTGGGAAAGGACGAAAAAGAGTGGCACTGTCCACGGCAGAAAGCTGCCGAGAATCTTGAAAGGATTGGTGAGCCATCGATCCCATTCCATCCGCGAGAGATCGCCACGGATGGCAAGTTCCTCGGCCCAGTTTCCGACCGATGCGTCGCCTGTCCCAACGGCGCGGATGTTGAGAATCACCCATGGCGAAACGACCAACACCATCAGCAGCAGTCCCGCAAGGTGCGCCGGATGGAACAAAGTCCGCAGTTTCCGCGCGGTTCGCAGCGTGCCGATGAGGAAGGGAACCCAGAAAAGCAGGTGCACCGGCCCCTTGACGAGACAGCCGAGCCCTAGGAACAGATAGGGCAGGGTCCAGATGAGCCATGGAGAGCGTCCGTCGGTCCAGAGGCGGATCCAAAGAAAGCACGCGATCCCGAAGAGAGCGGTGAAGATCGCCTCGATTTCGATGAGGCGGCCCTTGGAGATCAAGGTCAAGGTCGTGAGTATCACGAGCGCGAGGAGCAGGCTGCGATCCTCGCCAATCGATTTGCGCAGCAAGAGCCAAGCGGCGAGTGCCAGCGCTAGCATCGCCAGCGAAGAGACGAGACGGGCGCTGAATTCCGAATCCGACCCCGTCAGGGTGAACATTGCGGCGACCGCCCAGTTGATGAGAGGTGGCTTGTTCGCGTAGACTTCGCCCGCGATCCGCGGCACGATCCAATCATTGGATTCGAGCATTCCTTGGGCGGGAAGAATGCGACGGACCTCTTCGCCACGAAGCTCGGCCTCGCCGAGTGCCGGGAGGTAAATCGCCGCCCACGAGAGGCAGAGAAGGAGGAACGCGATGCGGGAGGACATGCTTCGTAGCTATCCGCCAACCAAGATCGGCTGTCAGCCGAAATCCCGGGAAAAGTCGGAGTTCAATCGTTCGATTTGTCTTGGATTTGTTCCGATTCCCCCCGCTCGCCACCCCTCCCTCGCCGTCACACCCCCCAACCCTCGCGATAGGCCTCACGCGCCCAGAGCCGATCGGCGGCAGACTGCTCCGGAGCGAGCCGTCCCGTTTTGGGATCGACCTGAATTGAGCCGGTCGAGCGATAGGCGATGTTGCCGAGGTGGCAAAGCATCGTGCTGATCTGCGCGTCACCAATCGTCTGGTGCACTGGCACTCCATCGCGCACCGCATCGGCGAAGTTGGTGAAATGCGCTACGTCGCCGGGCGACTCGACGTGTTTCTCCACCTCTTTGCCGGCCTTGTCGTAGACGATCCATCCGGCCGCGCTGTTGAAGTCGAACTTGCCCTCCGATCCGTAGATGGAAACAAAGGGCAGTGCTTCTGGCTTGCGCTGATGGCAGGAGGTCGCCTCCCAGGTGATGCCGACTTTGCCAAAGTCGTAGACCGCGGTGATCGTGTCGGGCGTCTCCTGATCGTCGTCGTAGTGGTAGCGGCCTCCGGTGCAGGAGACGCGTTCGGGATAATCGACGCCCATGGCCCAGCGGGCGATATCGAGACCATGGGGACCGTTGTTGGCGAGTTCGCCGCCGCCATAGAGCCAATGCCAGTGCCAATTGTAGGGGACGAGGTTGTCCTTGTAGGGCGCGTCCGGCACGGGACCCTGCCACATCAGCCAATCGAGCTCGGCCGGCGGCTGGGTGAGCTTGCCCGTGCCGATTGTCTCGCGGGCACCAGTATAGTAGGAGCGCGCATACCGCAGCTCGCCGATGACGCCGGAACGCAGCTTCTCGATGCCGAGCTTCACCCCGGGATAAGAGCGGCGCTGGTTGCCCATCATGATCGTGCGTCCCGTCTCCTTCGCCACTTCGACGAGGCGCATCGCCTCGTGGGCGCTGTAGCTCGCGGGTTTCTCGACGTAGACGTTTTTGCCGGCCTTCATCGCCAGGATCGCGGCGGGCGTGTGCCAGAAATTCGGCGCGGCGATGGAGATCGCATCGACGTTCGGGTCATCGAGGATGCGGCGGAAGTCGGTGACTTTTTCAGGGGGCTTCTCCTGCCGGCCTTCCGGGATCGTGCTCGCGCCGGTGACAAGGCGGTTCGAATCGACGTCACAGACATAGGCGATCTCCGCATTCGGCACATCCCCGTAGGCCTTGATGTGGGCACGTCCGCGGCCGAGGCCCATGACTCCGACACGGAAGCGCGAATTCGCCCCCTTGGCCTGGCCAAGAAGCAGGTTGGGACCGGTGACGGCAGCGGCGCCACCCGCGGTGACCGCAGCGGAAAGAGTGGTGCCAAGGAAGGAACGGCGGGAAGGTTGCGGGGATTCCATGGCTTCAGTGTAGGAAGCGCTCCAATCCGGGGGAAATGGAAAATGCGGCGTGTTTGCGGAAAGGGGGACCGGTGAAAGGTGATCTGATGACTCACTGCCGATCACCCCAACCCCCGCCACCCGGAGTCTCGATCACAAGCCGGTCTTCAGCCTTCGCGGCAAACGCTGCGATCCCCGGCAATTCCTCGCCATTCAGTGCCTGCCTTCCGCATACCCCCGCCTCACCCCCATCGCATCCATAGGGAGCGACGACGCGGTGCTGGGCAAGGAGCGAAACCTGCAACGGTCGCAGAAATTCGATCTCGCGCACGATCCCGTCGCCCCCTTGCCATCGGCCTCGACCGCCCGATCCCCGCCGCAGCGCGAAGCGATGCAAGCGCACCGGATACCGTAGCTCGAGGATCTCGGGATCGGTGATGGCGGTGTTGGTCATGTGGGTGTGGAGGCCGGAGGTGCCGTGATAGCCGGGTCCCGCGCCCGAACCGCCGCAGATCGTTTCGTAATAGCCGAAGCTGCCATCACCGAAGAGGAAGTTGTTCATCGTGCCCTGCGAGCAGGCCTGCACGCCGAGCGCCTTCAGCAGGGTGTCGACGACCCGCTGGCTCGTCTCGACATTGCCGCCGACGACGGCGGGACATCGCATCGGATCGTCGTCGAAGGGCGGATTGAGGAAACCTTCCGGTAGGTCGATCGAAACCGCGCGCATGAGTCCCTCGTTCAGCGGCACGGGGCTCTGGGTCCAGAGGCGCAGCACATAGAGCACCGCGCTCTGGAGGATCGCAGGAGTCGCGTTGAGATTACCGGGATGCACCGCGCCACTGCCGGCGAAGGAGATCGCCAGATGCGCTCCGTCACAACGGAGCGAAACCCGGATCGGGGTGCCGTCGTCGAGGGTTTCCTCGGCGTTGGCTTCGCGCTCGCCGAAGTGGACGAGGTGTTCGCGGAGCGCTTCGAGACTGCGGTCCTTGAGATGGGCGAATTGTTCCTTTACGATCGCGCTACCGTGTTCGTGGAGGAGTGATTCGAGCATGGTGACCCCGCGACGGTTCGCGGCGAGCTGGGCGTTGAGGTCGGCGAGGTTGTCAGAAAGTCGCCTTGTGGGAAAAGGTGCGTTTGTTAGGACGTCGGCGACTTCGTTGAAACACGATTCGCCGCCCCGGATGAGGTGGCAGGGGGCGAAGACGACGCCTTCCTCGGCGAGCCGTGTCGCCGCCGGAGGCATTGAGCCGGGGGTGATCCCACCGATCTCGGCGTGGTGGGCGCGGTTGGCGATGTAGGCGACGGGCGCGGTGGAGTCGATTCGGTCGAAGACCGGAGTGATCAGGGTCACATCAGGGAGGTGCGAGCCGCCCGCCGCGGGATGGTTCGTGAGGATGGTGTCGCCCGGAGCCATTGCGATGCGTTCGCGCACCTTCCTGACACACAGCCCAAGCGCGCCGAGATGGACGGGGATGTGCGGGGCGCTTGAGATCAGCTCGCCCTCACCATCGAGGAGGGCGCAGGAGAAATCGGCGCGCTCCTTCACGTTCGTGGAGATGGCGGAGCGTTGCAGCATCGTGCCCATCTCGCGGACGAGGTGATCGAAGCGGTGGCGAAAAAGTTCGCGAACGACCGACTCCGGGCGCGAGGTGATCGTCTCGATTTTCGCTTCTTGGCACGTCGCGACGAGGGACCCGTTTTCCGTTGCCCGCGCGGTCCAGCCCGGGGCGAGGTAGAGGGTGCTGAAGGGATCCTGGATGACGCGTGGTCCGGCGATGGTATCGCCGGGGCGGAGCCTGGCGCGGTCGAGGAAAAGAGGATCTTGCGGCATGGGCATCCTGCCCGTGCAGCCCGGAGAGGCCTCCGATCCCGGGGGAAGGTGATCCGGCTCACCTGCGCGGGAGACAGGTCCCTGGCCAGGATGGTCATGGCACACGCTCCGCGGGAGGTGGCGTGCGGTGCCGGCGATGGCACGATAGCTCACCACTTCGATGGCTCTTCCTGCCGGAGGTTCGTAGCCGAAGAGGGTCCGATAACGAAAGGCGAAATCATCCGCGAGCGAGCCTGACAAACCCACCTCAAGCGTCAGTGTCGCGTCTTGGCCGGAGAGGCGCAGCTCGGCGAGACGGCGGCTGATCGCGCCGCTTTCGCCCGCTTCGGCGAGAGCGGCGAGGGCCTCGTTTTCGACCGAAGCGAAGAGGTCTGGCAAGGCCGGATCATCGACCGGGCGGTCGATCTGGCGTTCGGCGAAACGTTCGATGCCCGCGCATTCGAGTCCGTAGGCGCTGAGCACCCCGGCTTCTCCTGGCACGAGGATCGTTGTCATCCCGAGGCGTTCGGCGATGGCGCAGGCGTGGAGCGGACCCGCGCCGCCGAAGGCGAGGAGGGCGTAGGCGGCGGGATCAGCTCCCTCGCGGACCGAGATCGTGCGGATCGCGTCGGCCATCTGTTCGACCGCGAGATCGAGGAGTCCGGCGAGGAGCGCGCGATCGGGTGTATCGTTCGTGATTCCCGCCTGTTGTTGCAAGGTCAGGGCCGCGTCGCGGGCGGCCGCGAGATTCGAAGCGGTGAGGGGAATGCCGAAATTCTCCGGATCGATCCGCCCGAGCAGCAGGTTCACATCGGTGATCGTGAGCGGTCCGCCCCGTCCGTAGCAGGCCGGACCGGGCGCGGCGCCGGCGGATTCCGGTCCGACACGCAGAGCGCCGTTTTCCCAACGACAGATCGAGCCGCCGCCGGCCGCGACCGTCTCGATGCGCAGGGCCGGTGCGAGAACACGGGCGTCGCCGACGCGTTGTTCGAAGTCATAGTGGAATCCCCCATCGTAGCGGGCCACGTCCGTGCTCGTGCCTCCCATGTCGAAGGTGAGGACCCGTGAATACCCCAATTCCTCGGCGATCGCCGCCGCGCCCGAGACACCACCGGCGGGACCCGAGAGGAGGGAATCCTTCGGCCGGAATTTCTCCATCGGCTCGAGCCCGCCCGCACTTGTCATCATCAGAAGCCGGCTCCCGTCGGAAAAGCGCTCGCGATGGTGATCGACAAAGGTCTGCATTACCGGCTGCAGGGTCGCGTTGGCCAAGGTGGTCTCAAGGCGGGGGAGGATCTTTACGAGCGGGGCGAGTTCGGCGCTGGTCGAGACGTGGGTGAAACCGAGCGAAAGGAGGCGATCGCGCAGGGCGATTTCGTGCACGGGATTACGGTGGCTGTGAAGAAGCACGACGGCGGCGACGGTGATGCCTGAATCGAGAATCCCGCGGGCGTGGGTGTCAAAGTCAGGGTCGAGACAGAGTTCTGTCAGGATCTCTCCTGAGGCATCGAGACGTTCCTCGACCTCGACGACCCGGGCGAAGAGGGGCGCGGGCCGTTCGTGTTTCAGGGCGAACAAATCGGCGCGCCGTTGGTCGCGGATGATGGGCAGGTCGGCGAAGCCGCGCGTCACGAAAAGGGCCGTCGATGCTCCCTTGCGCTCGAGCAGCGCGTTGGTGCCCCGAGTGGTCGCGAGGCGGAAATCCATCGGAGGAAAGGGCCGGTCGAGAGGTGTGCCGGTGAGGAGCCGGGCCCCGAGCACAGGAGCCTCCTCGCGGGTGAACAGATCGACCGCTTCGGATGGAGAGAGGGGGCGCGAAAGGACGAGTCGGCCCGTCGCCGATTCAAAGGAGAGCACCAGCGCGGTGGCGCCGTCCGACTCGAGTTTGTAGCCGGTGAAAAAAGTATCGCCGATCCGCCAGGACGCTGGTAGCTCGAGGATCAGCTCATGGGGTTGCAGCCATTCCCGCACTGCGACGCGGAGACGACCCGAAGAAAGAACCTTGGCGAGTCGGGGAATCGTCTCCCCCTCGGCCAGTCCCCAGCAATCGGTGAAGGTGCCGCCGGTGTCGACGCGGAGTTTGAACATGGGGTCGACCAGAATCTTGGCTCACTTCGCCGGGGGACTCACCGAAACCACATCGACCCGCACGAAGGCCATCAGCTTGCGGCTGCCATCGGTCATCCCGGTTTCCACATTCTGCGGAGACTGGGCGCTGAGGAGACAATACTCGCCATCGGTGGTCGCGACCTGGGTGGTCGTCTTGGCGGTGTAGATCGAGGGAGTCCGGGTCGAGCTGGTGCCGAGGTCGCCTTCGTATTCGGCCCAGGACTGTTCGCCGACGAGGTAGACCAGCTCGGGTGCAAGGTTCAGGTCGATCGTTTTTCCATCGGCACCGAGGACGGGATCGACTTCAAGCGTCACCCCGAGATTGCGGGTTTCAAAGGCAGTCGGGTGCGGCAGGATCAGGACCGTCTTCGAGCCCTTCTCTCCCTCGGGATTGATCACCTCGGGGGCCTGGAATCCGGTCGGGTAGATGTGCTCGTGGATCGATTCGACCTTGGCCCGCTGGCCGCTGCGGGCGGTCACGAGCGCGGTTTCGACAAGGGTGGCGTCGCGGTCTTCGATCAGCTTCTGAACGGACTCACGCAGGGCGGTGTCGGACGCCGCGCCCTTGCGGAGGAGCTCGGTCATCTGGAGCGCCTCCACCTCGATCCACTCGACCTGGATGCGGACGAGTTTATCCCCTCCGTCCGTCGTGGACGTGGCGGGCGGGGTTTCCTGGGCATGGAGTGGGCCTGCGGCAAGGGAGAGCAGAGGCAGCAAACAGAGGGCGTGGGAAAATTTCATGCCCGCACCTTTAGCAGAACGTGCCTGCCGGACAAAGCGCAATCTTTCCCATCCACGCCGGGCCCCGGCAGCCTTTTTCCTTTCCCTCGGATCGGGAACGTGCTTAAACCCTGGGCAATCCTCCTATGAACGCCCCCTCCTCTCCGGCGATGCGCACCGCGTGGCTCATGGTGCTACTGCTTTTTCCGGTCGCGCTGCTGAATTACCTCGACCGCCAGATGATCGCGGCGATGAAGGTTTCGGTGATGGCCGACATCCCCAGCATCGGGTCGGAGGCGAATTGGGGGTTGATGTTAGGGAAGTTCAAGTTCGTCTACGCCCTCTTCAGTCCCATCGGCGGTTACATCGCCGATCGTTTCAGCCGCAGGCTCACGATCTGCGGCAGTCTCTTCGTTTGGTCGTGTATCACGTGGTGGACTGGGCAGGTCGACAGCTACAACGAGCTCCTCTGGGCGCGCACCCTCATGGGCATCAGCGAGGCCTTCTATATCCCGGCCGCGCTCGCGCTGATCTCCGACTTCCATCTCGGGGAAACGCGCTCGCGCGCCGTGGGAGTCCATCAAATGGGGATCTATTGCGGTGTCATGCTCGGTGGCTTTGCCGGCTATGTCGCCGATGAGCCATCCCTCGGGTGGCGCACCGCCTTCGACTGGACCGGCCTCGTGGGGATTCTTTATGCGATCCCGCTGCTTTTCCTCCTCAAAAATCCTCCGCGGCAAATGTCGGGGACCGTGGTCGAGAAGCCCGGGGTTGTTCAGGCGGCGCGCGAGTTGCTCACGAATCGCTCCTTCCTGCTCCTCGTTGCCTATTTCACCCTGCCTGCGGTGGCGGCCTGGGTCGTGCGCGATTGGATGCCGGCGATCCTGCAGAAGGAATTCAATATCAGCCAGGGCAAGGCCGGCGTCTCTGCCTCGCTCTATTGGCAGGCCGCTGCGCTCGTCGCCGCGATCTTCGGCGGCTGGCTCGCGGACCGCTGGATGAAACGCAGCGACCGTGGCCGCATTTATGTCAGCGCCATCGGCATGGCCTTGATCATCCCGGCACTCTTCAGCGTTGGCAACGCGCCGGCCGCGAACTCTTTCGCCCTCGCCATCGCCGGACTTGTCCTCTTCGGGATCGGTTGGGGTTTCTTCGACGGCAACAACATGCCCATTCTCTGCCAGATCACGCGCCCGGAACTGCGCGCGACCGGCTATGGCGTGATGAACTTCGTCAGCATGACCTTCGGGGGCCTTGCCGACTGGATTTTTGGAGTGCTCACCGATCGCAAGGTGCCGCTGAATGTCATCTTCGGTGCGTTCGCCGGGTTGGCCGTGGTTTCGGTGGCGCTCGTGCTGATGATTCGTACTCGGAAGGCGGAGGGGTGATTCGTGGAATCCGTTTGAATTTCCTTCTCGTCTCGCGCAACGAAAACTTTCAGATGGGGGGATCGGGCGCGGATTTCCCGTGGGCGGCCTCGTCCTGAGAAGGACTCCCTTCCAAATCCCGTCAAAAATCCCGTTGCTACCGCGAAATTGCTTCGGAGATCGGGGAAATCGGGCTACCTTTCCTCTTCTGTTTCATCTCCTCGGTTCATGAAAATCGCCAAAGACGGCATTCGCTCCATCGTCAAGGTCGGCTATGACGGCCGCGTGCATAAAACTTTTCGGGGCACCGCAAAGGAGGAGCGCTTTGCCAACGAGGTAAGGGTGCTGAAGGCCCTCGAGGCTCGTGGTTGTGAGATTGTCCCGAGGCTTCTCGATAGTGATGCCGCGTCCCTCACCATCGTCACGACCAACTGCGGGGCACCAGCCGAGGCCAGCATCAGCGAGGAGCGCGCTGCCGCTCTCTTCAAGCTGCTCGAGGACGAATACGGCATCGTCCACGACGATCCCTTTCCGAGGAACATCACCTACCATTCACGCATGGGGCAATTCTGCGTGATCGATTTCGAACTCGCCCAGATCCTCGAGGATCCCAAGCGCCGCATTGATGGCGACGAGGCGCACCGCACCCTCGAGTGGTGTGGACTCACCCGTGATGGCCGCCGACGTCCCGGGAATCAGGATTCCCTTTCCGTTTTTTCATCGGCGATGGGCTGGGCGGACAGCGCCGAGCTCTGCGGCAAAAAGTCGATCGACGGAAACGGCCTCATCTTTGCGGTGAGCGACGGGATGGGAGGCCCGGCCGCAGGGGAGGTGGCCAGCTCGCTCGTGGTCCGCGAGTTGAGGCGTTTTCTCCCCGCGATGATGGGAGACTTCAGCGGGGCGACTGATCCCGAGGCGCTACTCGAGGCGGCGGTGAAATCCCTGAACGACTACATCACCCGAGTCGGCAATCGCGATCCGAAGTTGTGCGGCATGGGAGCGACCGTCGTCTGCGGCCTCTTTCATCGCACCCGTGTCACCTTCGCCCACGTCGGCGACAGCCGCTTTTACCAATACCGGAGTGGTGTCCTTACCCAGCTCACCTACGATCACACCTATGTTGGGGCGCAGTTCCGTGCGGGCAAGTTGAATGAACGCGAGGCCCGCATGCATCCGCGCAAGAACGTTCTTCAGCAGGCGGTGGGAGGCGGATGTCAGTTCGTGCATCCCCAGGTCGCCTCGGCCTCGATTGAACCGGGTGACTGGTTCCTGATCTGCTCCGACGGTGTCATCGACGGGCTCTGGAACAAGAACATCGCCGAGTGTTTCACCGATGCGGAGAAATCGGGCCAGTCTGCCGAGGAAGTTGCGAAACGCCTCCTCGATTGGGCCACAGGAGAGGCGGGTGGTGACGACACGACCCTTTTCGTGGTGCGGGCGATGGGGGAGGAGCGGGACGAATCCCGGTGACGCGGTATCTCCGGTTCGATGCAAATCGTCCCGGATTTGGATCGAATGCCCGAATGAAACGGGAGCCGGCCAGTAGCCAACCGGCTCACGTGTGGCAATACTTCGAAGACGGCGGCTCAGAGGACCCTGACGCTGCTCCCGGGCTGCGGCTCCATCGCTGCGACGAGGCGGAGAGGATCACGTTGCAATCGGATCAACCTAACCGACGCACCAGCAGGACCGCGTTGCGCCCGTTCTTGGACCATTTTTCGCGGCGCTCCTCGGGGAGGAGGCCGAGATCGGCGGAGCGGGCGAAACCTTCACGCTCGAGGTAACCGGCCGCCTGAGTCGAGAGAGCATAAAGCTGGCCGCAGCCGATTTGGCGGGCCCGCTCGACGGCGGCGTTGACGAGGGTGCTGCCGTAGCCCTGGCCGGTGTGGCCGCGCTTGACGTAGAGGCAGGCAAGCTCGGCGCGCTCTCCGGCGGGATGCGGATGCACCGCAACGCAGCCGACGATGTTGCCATCGATCTCGATGACGATGTAATCGTGAATCGCCGACTGGATCTCCGCGCGGCTGCGTTCGATCAGTTCCTCGTCCTCGACGGCGCGGTGGATCAGCAGGTAGAGTTCGTCCACATCGCCGTGGGTGGCGGGGCGAATCTTCTGGTAGGCGTCCGAATAGACCATCACCCCGACTCCTTCGTTGCTGAAGAGTTCGGCGAGGAGGGCGTCTTGATTGCGGCTGCCGATGAGGTGAACCCGCGGCACCCCGTCGCGGGTGGCGCGCGCGGCTTGGCGGAGCTTCGAGAGCATGCCGGGGGCAAGCCTGCTGTTGACTTCGACAAAGTGGAGAGCGTCCTCGGCGGTCCACTGCTTCTCGCGCCCGCCGGTCTCGTAGCGCGGATCGTCGAGGGAGACGAAGAGGATCTTGGTCGCTCCCAAGGCGGTGGCGACCTCCCGTGCGACGGCGTCAGAGTTCACCCTCAGAGTCTGGCCATCGGCGTCAAAACCAACGGGTGGCACAACCGGAAGGATGTCCTGCTCGAGGAAGCTCTGCAGCACGCCCGCGTCGATCTTCTCGACGGTGCCGGTGAAACCGTGGTCGATTCCCTTGATGATGCCTGCCGGATGGGCGTGGATCGCATTGGCGGTGGCCGCCTTGATCTTCACGGTGGTGAGGCTCTGCATCACTGCATTGGAAAGTCGCGAGATGGCGTCCATGCTCACCTCGAGGGTGAGTTCGTCGGTCACCCCGGTGCCGTCGACGTTCGAGAGGGCGACGCCGCGTTTCTTTCCGAGACTCTCGATTTGGGCGGCGGCACCGTGGACGAGGACGACCTTGACATTGAGCGAGCGCAGCACCGCGAGGTCGAGGAGGATGTTCGAGAAATCGGTCGATTCGATGACAGCTCCGTCGAGTGCGACCACGAACGTACAGCCGCGGAATTGCGGCACGTATTGAAGGATCGCGCGGAGGTCGCTGAAGTTCATGGAAGTGGGCAATGTCGACTGTTCCCCCGGATTATCAAGGGGGTGCTGCGGTCTGGGAAGCGACGCTTCGCGGCCCGTGGAATCGGGTTTTTGAGCGACGTCTGGAGGCGAGGAAGAAAATCGAACGGCGCGGCCGGATCATCGCTTTTGCGTCCGGAATTCCGCCCTTGATCGGGGCCACTCTCCTCGTTAGGATCGACCCCATGTCGCTTCGATTGATCTGCCTGATTCCCTTCTTCGCTTTATCCGCCTCGGCGCAATCGGTGAAGCCGGTTTTTGAAACCCCCGTCCTCGATGCGAGCAGCCAAGCGCGGCTCTTGCCGATCTCCGCCGATGTTCCCGATGCGAGGGAGCTCTTTCTCGTCGTCTCGGACGAAGGTGGGCTCGCCTGCGACTGGTCCAACTGGATCGCTCCGCGGCTGGTGATGAAAGATGGTTCGATCCGTGACCTGACTGATCTGGATTGGAAGGAGGCCACGAGCGGCTACGGAAAGACGCTGAGGAACCTCAATCAGAGCGGCAAGCCTCTCATGGTTGGGGGTAAGGTCCATGAGAAGGGCATCGGCACGCACGGCCCCTCGACGATCGCCTTTGCCCTGCCTGAGGGCGTGGCCAAATTTGAGGCGCTCGCCGCCATCGACGATGGTGGAATGGTTCGCGATGGCAAGCCAAGTTCGGCGAAGATGCGCTTCCGCGTCTACACCCAGAGGCCTCCCGCGGCTGCCTCGGGCGGTTACGATCCCGATGCGCCAAAGGTGGTGCCGACCGAACTCTTCTCCGTGCCCGAGGGCCTCGAGGTCACGATCTGGGCGACGACGCCGATGCTGCAAAACCCGACTAACATGGACTTTGATGCGGCGGGACGCCTTTACGTGGCCGAGGGGGTGAATTATCGGGGCAAAGGCGGACGGCGGCCCGAAGGGGATCGCATCGTCGTTCTCGAGGACAGTGATGGATCGGGCTCGGCCGACAAGGTTTCCGCCTTCGTGCAGGAGTCGGCGCTCGCCTCGCCCCTCGGCGTCGCGGTGCTCGACGGACGTCTTCTCGTCTCGCAACCGCCTGATCTGCTCGTCTACACGGACAAGAATGGCGACGGCAAAATCGAGGCAGGCATCGACGGACGCGAGGTCTTGCTGACCGGATTTGCCGGAAGACAGCACGATCACAGTCTCCACAGCGTCACCGCCGGGCCAAACGGGCAGTGGTATTTCAACCAGGGCAACATGGGGGCGAAATTCACGGATCGATCCGGCAAAAACTTTGCGATGGGCAGCCCCTACCAGATGCAGGATATCGCGGGACAGCGCAGCGACGATGGGCACGTCTGGATCGGCGGATTCCTCGCCCGCATGAATCCCGACGGCTCGAACGTGACGATCCTTGGGCATAATTTCCGCAACAGCTACGAACAAGCCGTCAGTTCTTTCGGCGACGTCTTCCAGAGCGATAACGACGACCCGCCCGCTTGCCGTGTCACCCGCGTCCTCGAGGGCGGCAACGCCGGGTTCGCCTCGGCGGATGGGCAGCGCACGTGGAATGCCGACAAGCGTCCGGGCCAGGATACCCCCACCGCCGAATGGCGTCAGGAAGATCCCGGCACGATGCCTGCCGGCGACGTTTATGGTGGTGGTTCCCCCACCGGGGTGGCCTACTACGAGAACGGCGCGCTCGATCCGAAATGGAACGGTCTCCTCCTCGCCTGCGAGGCCGGGAAGAACGTCATCTTCGGTTACCTTCCTGTGCCCGACGGGGCCGGCTACAAGCTCGAACGCTTCGATTTCATGACCTCAAACGAGGCTAAGGAATGGGCCGGCTCCGACTTCCTCGGTGGCAAACCTTCGGGAGACCTCAAGACGATGTTCCGTCCCAGCGATGTCACCGTGGGACCCGACGGTGCGATCTATGTTGCCGACTGGTTCGATGGCCGTGTCGGCGGGCATGGCACTCTCGACGACGGCGTCGCCGGCACGATTTATCGCGTCGCTCCGAAGGGGTTCAAATCGATCGTGCCGAAGCCCGATACCGCTTCCACCGCGGGGCAAATCGCCGCCCTGAAAAGTCCCGCGCCGAATGTGCGCTATGGTGGCTTTGTCAGGCTGCGCGAAGCCGGTGCTTCGGCCGTTCCGGCGGTCGCCGCCCTGCTCACGGAGGCGAACCCGCACATCGTGGCTCGTGCGATCTGGTTGCTTGCGCAGATGGGCCCCGAAGGTGTCGCCAAGGTGACACCCCTGCTGGACTCGGAAGATGCCATGATCCGGCTCGTGTCCTATCGATCGCTACGATTCGTCGGACACGACCCAGCCGCGGTGGCGAAGGGCATGGCTGCCGACGGATCGCCCATGATCCGCGCCGAGGCCGCGCTGATGATGCGAGATCTCCCGATCGGGCAAAGTCTCGAGGTCCTCCTCGCCGTGGCGAAGGGCTTCGACGGCAGGGACCGCAGCTATCTCGAGGCCTTCGGGACCGGTAGCGAGGGCAAGGAAGCCGAGGTCTACGCCGCGCTCGCGAAGGAGCTCGGCGGTTCCGCCGAGGCGTGGAGCGAGTCTTTCTCCTGGCTTGCCTGGCGGCTCCATCCCGCTGCCGCGGCCGGTGATTTCAAAGCCCGCGCCCTGCAGCCATCGCTCTCCGGAGACGAACGCAGGCGCATGCTTACGGCCCTCGCGTTTGTGAGAAGTCCCGAAGCCGTCGGTCACATGATCGAGCTTGCCAATGCCAAGGATTTTGACATGAAAGAGCTCGCCCAGTGGTGGCTGATGAACCGCAAGGGCAATCTCTGGAGGAGCTACGGCGTCGACGAGGCGATGAAGGCGCGCGGCCTTTACGATCCTAACAAAGTTACCATCACCGCCGTCGAGATGCCGCTTGCCGTGGCCGGTGCCGCGGCCATGCCCGCGACTGCCGAGCTGAGGAAGTTGTCCGGCGACAAGGCGAAAGGACAGGCGGCCGTCGCGGTTTGTTACACCTGCCACAAGGTTGGCGAGGCGGGGATGGACTTCGGTCCCGATCTCACCACCTTTGGCCGCCAGCAGCCGGTCGAGGTCCTCCTCGACGCGATCGCCCACCCCTCCGCCGACATTTCGCACGGATACGAGGGCAGCAAGGTCGTCACCACTGATGGGAACGTCGTCACCGGAATGGTTCTCTCCAATGGAGACCCACTGATTGTGAAGTGCATGGGGGGGCTGGTGCAGACGATCCCGAAAGGCCGAGTCAAGTCGGTCGAGCCGCTCGGGCGCTCACTGATGTATGATCCAGCGAACCTCGGGCTCACCCCTCAGGGGGTGGCGGACATCGCGGCGTATCTGAAGAGCTTGTGAGATGGGGGAGGGGACGCCTCGAGAAGGCGACCCTCGCTCGCCCTAAAGGCCCGCCCGGCGGAAGAGTTCGTCGAGCGGCAGTTGCAGGCCGATGTAAAAGTCTCCGAACTCCGCATAGAGCGCGCTGACTTCGTCGAAGCGCATCTCGTAGACGATCTCCTTGATGTCCTGCGTGTTGTGGGAAAAGAGGGTAACCCCCCATTCCCATTCATCCAGACCCGTCGATCCGGTGATGAGTTGGCGAACCCGCCCGGCGTAGCCGCGCCCCACCCGGGCGTGGCCGGCCATCAGTTTGCGGCGGGTCTCGTAGTCGAGGTGATACCAGTTTTGATTTTCGTTACGGCGCTTCGACATCGGATAGAAACAGAAGACCGGCCAGTCGGGCATGTTCGGATAGAGGCGGTCGCTGTTGTACTTCGCCATCCGCTTGCGGAATTCATCGAGCTTCGTCTCCATCTCCGGGGTGCCGGGCGCAATGCCATCCTCACGGGTGACGTCGGCGGCGTATTGCGCCTCCGTCGCCGTGTATTCGCTGAGCTCGGTCATGCTAAGGTAGCTGTAGACCGGAGTCAGGATATCCGGACCCAGCGCGCGGCAGAGCTGTTTCTCAAAGCGGTTCGCCTTGTGAAGATCATCGGTCAGGAGCATGAATCCGATGTCGGCTTTCGGCGTCACCATCGAAAAGGTGAGGAGTTGGGCCGAGTCGGTCGAGCGGATTTCCTGGACGAGTTCGGCGAGGTTCGTTTTCGCCTCGAGCTTTTCCTCGTCGGAAAAGAGCGACCACTGCGCCTGTTCGACGTGAAAAAACAAGTGGATCACGTGCCAGCCTTCGCGGGGGATGACGCGGTCGGGATCGCTGGGGGCGGGGGAGGAAGGGTGTGGATTCATGGAGAGCTGGTCTGGATAGGGTGCCGCCCTCGTCGGAGCCGCATCCCCTCTCAACAAGCCAATGAAATCGGTTGCGTCCAATCAAAAAAAATCCTAGTTTTGGCGCCTTTGACGGTCACAAGCGGGCCGTAACCTTCACAAAAACCATCCGATGGCTGACCTCGAAAACCGCTACGCAGACAACGTTTCCGGCGAATTTTACGTCGATGATCAATGCATCGACTGCGACCTTTGCCGCGAGACGGCATCCGCCAACTTCACCCGTAACGAGGATGGTGGTTACTCCTACGTCTACAAGCAGCCCGAGACCACCGAAGAGCGGGCCCTTTGCGAGGAAGCCATGGAAGGCTGTCCCGTCGAAGCGATCGGTTGCAACGGCGGTGAAGCCTGATCGGGTAAACGGTTCCTTTGAGAAAGCCGTGTTCCCAGGGGGACGCGGCTTTTTTGTAGCGAGGTGACGGCGACGGGTCTATTTTGAAGCGATGCGTTACCGTCCCCGCCGCCCTCTCAAAGACCGCGTCCTCGCGGAGTGGCGTGGCTACTGGGAGCCGCAGGATGTCGCGAAATACGAGGACACGATCGATTCCGTCGTCAGCAAAACGATGAAGGGGCTGGGGCTGAACGACCGGTTCAACGAGGAAATGGTCTTCGAGGCTTGGAACGAAATGGTGGATCCCTTCATTGCCGCGAATGCCCGTCCGCTCTCTCTGGAGCGCCGCGTCCTCGCGATCCAGGTGCTGCATGCCACCGTCCACTACGAGCTCGAGCGGATGAAAGGCCAGATTCTCCGACGGATGCAGGAGCGCTTTGGCGCCGACAAGATCCGCGAAATCCGCTTCCGGTTGGGGTGAGTGGTTCTTCGGAAATGGAGGGGCAAGCTCCTGCTTGCCCGCCGGAGAACCAAGGACTCTACCGAGCAAACCCGCGATCGATAAACCCCGTCGACTTGACCGTTTGCCACCGCTCTCCTTTCAAGTAGGCTCTCGAAACACGAAACACGATCGTCCCTTTCAGCGTATTCCGCGTGTCCCGCAGGCCCCTCCCTCTTTTTCATTCATGAACGACCGCATCCACATCAAGGGACTTCGTCTCGTCACCTGTGTCGGCGTGCCCGACGAGGAGCGTGCCCTGCCGCAGAGTGTCGCGGTGAATGTAGCGATCACCCTCGACAAATCCTTCAAGGGCTTCCACGACCGAATCGAGGACACAATCGATTATTACCGTGTCTCCCTGCGCCTCCGGGAGGTCGCCGCGATGGGCGAAAGAAAGCTGATCGAAACACTCGCCGAAGACCTTGCCGCCGCCGTCACCGACTTCGACGGCGTTTGTGCGGTGACCCTGGAGGTCGAAAAATTCATTCTCCCCGACTGCGACCGGGTCAGCGTCGAGATCACGCGGGCGAGGGAGCGTTGATCGATAAATAGAAGTCAGAAGTCAGTTGGCGTTCGTAAAGACCTCCATGAAAGCAAGTCGTGTCTCTCTTTGGATCGCGGGTGGACTGTTCGCCGTTGTGGCAATCGGTTCCGTGGTCACTTCTCGGGCCGGGTATGAAACAGCGAAATACGAAGTGGTGGAAAAGGACGGCGATTTTGAGATCCGTCGTTACGAGGCTCATGTCGTCGTCGCCACGCCGATGGCGGAAGGTTCGCAAAATGGGAGCTTCGGCAAGCTCTTCCAATACATTTCGGGCAAGAATCTGGGCGAAAAAAAGATTGAGATGACGACACCGGTGTTCATGCCGGCTTCGGACAGCGGAGAGCCCGGTGAAATGCAGTTCGTGGTCCCGGCCGAGGTGGCAGAGGCGGGGGCTCCCGCTCCCTCGGATGCATCGGTCAAACTCGGCCGGATGGAGGCGGGCAACTATGCCGCGATCCGTTACAGTGGCGTTGCCCGTCAAGAAGATCGCAAAAAACACCTCGAGATGCTGCGGGCGAGGCTCCTCGAACTCAAGCTCGAGGCGGTAGGCAACCCGATCTACGCCGGGTATGATCCGCCCTGGACCCCCGGTCCGATGCGTCGGAACGAGGTGATCCTGCGGGTGAAGTGATTCACCTCAGCAGCATCCTCCGCCCGGGCTGCATCCTCCGCCGCTGGAGGAGGACCCCGGTGCTTTACTGGTGATCAGGCCCCAGCCCCCGAGGATGACTCGTCGGATTGGCTCGCCGGTCTCGGGGTGCGTGGTCAGGGCGAGGTCGTGGATGCTCTGCTGGATCTCATAGCGCTTCACTTCTTCGCCCTCGCGGGAGGGTATGGTCTCGTAGAGGTAGGTCATGGAGGTCTGGGGTTCGGAGAAAAGACTTAGGATCATCGGTGGGGGGCTATCAGGCGCCGGGACGTTCCAGTTTGGCGAGTGCCTTTGGTCCGGTCGGTTCCTCCAACTGCCAGGGGATCCAGACGATACGGTCGGCATGGTCGTGGGCGATTTCGTCGAAGTAGCGGTGCTCGGCCGATTCTCGGCTCCCCAAAACGGGGTCGAGGCTGCCGCAGTCGAGGAGGCTTTGGTTCACCACCCAGGCAAAGGGTTGGATCCCGGCGCGTCGCAAGTCCTGCTGCAGGGCGGCAGCTTCGTGGACCGGAGTGGCTTCGGCAAGGGTGACGAGGAGCAGTTTCGTGAAGTCCGGATCGCGGAGTCGCGTGAGCAGGTTGAGCACCGCCTCCGGTTGCGAGTTTCGGGACTGCCGATCGAGTTCGCGCTGATAGGATTGGCTCGCGTCGAGCAGCAGCAGGGTATGCCCCGTCGGCGCCGTGTCGAGCACGACAAACCGATCCTCGCCACCGGCGACCTCACGAGCGAAGGCGCGAAAGACGGCGATCTCCTCGGTGCAGGGAGATCGCAGGTCCTCTTCGAGGAGGGCGAGTGAGGAGGGATCAAGCGTTTCGCCAAGGCTGCGCATCACTTCCGCCCGATAGGTCGCGGTTTCGGCGGGTGGATCGATGCGGCTGATCGAGAGTCCCTCGACTTCTCCCGCGAGGGTTTGTTCGATATGTGCGGCGGGGTCGGTCGTGCCGAGGTGGACGCGATGGCCACGTTGCGCCAAGGACACCGCGATGGCGGCGGCAACGGTCGTCTTGCCGACACCCCCCTTGCCCATCGTCATGATCACTCCGTGACCGCTCTTTTCGAGGTCGGCGACCAGGTCGGCGAGCGACTCCATCTCGGGTGCGCACCAGGCGGGCGGATCGAAAGGAGGAGCAGGGGCCGCCTGTTCGGCCGGGGCGAGGAGGGTCCGGAGCCCGGCGAGACCGAGAATATT
>NEUQ01000025.1 GCA_002288445.1 Verrucomicrobiia bacterium Tous-C2TDCM
CTGGGCGAAGAGGCGGAAGGTGCAGCCGTAGAGATTCTCCTCGGCCACGACGACGTCTCCGCTCTTCAGGGTGGAGACGACCGCGGTGATCGCCGAGACCCCGCTGCCGAAGCAGGTTGAGAAGGCGGCGCCCTCGAGGCTGGCGACGGTGCGGTCGAGAAGGCGGAAATTGGGATTGCCCGAACGGGTGTAGTCGAAGCCGTTCGGATTACCGTATTCGAAGGTCGAGGTGAGCCACACCGGCGGGGTCACCGCGCCGGTGTCGCTGACGAAGTCGCGTCCGAGATGGATCGCCCGGGTTTCGAAGCCCGATTGGGGGTCTGCTGCCATGCCGGAATCAACAGGGTTGGAGCCCGGAGTCAACCTCGTTGAGTGGCATCGGCGGTCCGGGTGTCTTGGAAGGGAGGGACGATGTCCACGCCTCAGGCATGCGCGGTGAAGGGGTTTACTTCAGCTTCACCGTGATCTCGTCCTTCGACTCGATCGTCATGGCTTCGAGTTTGAGCATGGTCTCTTTGGCAGTTTCGGGAGTGACGGCCTTGGGGTCGGCGGCGGCGCGGTCGATGAATGCTCCGAGATCGGGATCGAGAAGAACCTTGCCGAGGTCGGCGTCGCTGAGAATGATGAGATCCCCGGTGGCGTGATCGGCATTGGTCTCGGCGATACCGTCTTCGGCACGGACGAAGTAACCAATCCGCATCCCCTGCATCATGCCGGCGGACATCTTCAGGGCTTCGGAGGGATTCATGCCCATTTCCTTGGCCTGATCGAGTTGCTTCTGATCGATGAAACCGTCCATCCCATCCTTGGCGAAAGTCGACTTCACGGTGAGGACGTTTCCTTCGAGGGCGAAGGAAATGGAACCGCCCTCGTCTTTCTTCAGCTCCTCGCCGGCCGAGGCGACGAATTCCTTGGCCTTGCCGGGAATGGAGGTCTGATCGATCCGCACCTTGCGGATGTCGTCGAATTCATAGGCGACGGTGTAGCCTACCCAACCATTTTCGTCTTTGCCGGGCTCGTGACTGGCATAGCGCACGGCCTCGCCATAACCGGCGGCGTCAGCTTTGAGGGACTGTTCGTCGGGCGTGGCGAGTTCGCGGATGAGACCGAGGTCGGGCCCGTTGCCTCCTTCTGCGGCGCCACCGAGTTGGCCGAGCGCGCCACCGAGTTCGCCAAGTTGGTCGAGCATCGCGAGCATTTCTGGCGAGAAATAGTAGCGGGCGATGATCGAGCCGTTGCCGTCCTTCTTTACCCGCACCACGGTCGAGGTGCGCAGGCAGGAAGTGGAGAAGCAGAGGGTGAAGGTGGCCAGGCAGAAAACGAGGAAGGATCGCATGAGCATGAATGTAGCCTCGCGGGATTAGGGAAGGAATCCCAAAACATCGGCGCGGCTGAAATTTTCAAGATCATCCGTTGGCTCCACGATTCCCGATTTCGCTTGCAGAAAGGCGGCCGATCTGACAAGTCAGATTCATGAAATACGCAGCCGCCGCCGTTCTTTTTGTCGTGGTCTTCTTCGCGGTCGGGATCGCGATGCATTTTTCGATCTACCAACAGCCGGGAGTCTTTGTCTGGTCGCTCCGCGAGGACGCCGAAACTGGGAGGTCCGCCTTTGCCCGCAGCGCTCTGAAGGTCGCTTCGTCTGAGCTGGCCGCTCCCGCCGCCGAGGCCCCTCAGACGAAGCCCGCGAAGGAGAAGGCAACGGAACCCGCGAAGGAGAAGGCGACGGAACCCGCGAAGGAGAAGGCGACGGAACCCGCCAAGCCTGAGGACAGCAGCGAAGGGGCCGCCGCGTCAGAGAACGCCACCGAGATCCGGCTTTTCGATGGGAAGGGCTTGGGGAAATGGCAGAAGACCCCGTTCGGTGGCGAGGGAGACGTTTTCGTGAACGAGGACGGGTTCCTCGAATTCGGCTTCGGAGCCGTCATTACCGGGGTGAACTGGGGTGAGGCACCTCCTGCGACCTCGAATTACGAGTTGTCGCTCGAGGCGATGAAGCTCGATGGGAACGACTTCTTCGTCGCCCTCACTTTTCCGGTGAAGGACAGTCACGCCACTTTTGTCGTCGGCGGTTGGGGCGGCGGCGTCGTGGGGATATCCTCTGTCGACGACCTGAACGCCTCGGAGAATGAAACCATGAGCATCGAGGGGTTCGAGAAGGACGTTTGGTATCAAATCCGCATACGGGTCACGGACGACCAGTTGCACGCCTGGATCAACGACGAAGAGGCGGTCGCTTTGGATCTGGAAGGGCGAAAGATCAGCCTGCTTCCTGGTGATATTGAACTCTCCGTGCCAATCGGGATCGCTTCCTACCAGACCCGCGCACAATACCGGAATGTCGTTTGGCGAAAGCTCCCTGCCGGGGAGTGACTCATCTTCGCCCGCCTGCCCCGGGGGTGAAAAATCGCGCTGAAGTCATGGTGATTATAAAATTGTTCAAAATTAAAATTATAGAGGGCTTAACTATCAACTTTTTGAACGAAACGCTTGACCTTGGGTCAATCTGGAGTCTGGATCCTAAAAAGAAAAGCGAGTCTCCCCTCCGCCTCGCCAATTTTTGACACCACTCAACTCCAGCCCCGCAAACTTTATGAATCTTCGCGACCAGCTTAAAGAAATTCTTCCCGACATTCTCCCTCGGAATCCCGCGCAAGCGATCAAGGGGACCGAGTTGATCGATCTCGTCAAGAACCGACTCAAGCAGGATTATTCTGACGCGACGCTGCGCTACCATTTCTCGATCATGTCGTGCGATCCTTCCTCGCCCATCGCGAAGGTGGAGCAGGGCCAAGGGTATTACCTGCGCTCCGCGACGATGCACACGATGAACAGTGCGCGTAATCTCTTCCGATCGGTCGATGGATCGGGTGAGGCGGGCGCCTTGGCGGGTGCGGAATACAGCCTCGCGATGGAGAGGGCCTCGAAGTTCCGCGCCTTGGTGCAGCGCTACCTCGAATCAGTCGGGCAGCATCCCTTCGTTTTCGCTGAATCCTTCTCGCTCGACACCGGGTCGAACCTCTGGCGCGTGCCGGATCTCGCTGCGATCGAGTGGCTCACCTCGGAGTCGGACGGGGATGGTCCGGTGATGGACAAGCGCAAGCTCGAAGTCAGCCGTCGCATGGGGGAGTCGCCCCTCCGCATCGATGCGGTGAAGCTCCGCCTCGAGCTGGATCAGGCAAGTCTCCTCGAAGACCTCTACCAGTGCCTTTCTGCCTCGGAGTGGGCCAACACGGGTGAGCTCGTGATCGCCGCTCCGGTGAAGGACGAAGGGGTCGCCCGTGAAGTGGGGCGTTTCGCCGCCCGCTACGGGATCGGAGTGGTCAGCTTCGGTCTGCCCGGAGATGTGCTCGACGACCTTCCTGAGCCCGCCGTGATCGAGAATTTGGGCGACCGCGAGTTCGAGTCGCTCAAGAAATTTTTCTCGGTGCATCGACTCGCCGTTCCGGCCGAGCGCCGTGGTCATGAGTGGCCTCATATCGTCGAGAGCGCGTCGGAGAATCCCGATTTTGCAAGGCTCGAGGGATGGATCTCCCGTTGTGTTCTCGAGGAACGCATCATCACCGCTCGCGAGTTTGAAGATCTCGAGCGCACCGCCTCGAAGGCCTCGCGCGTCGTGGCCTGATCGATACTTTCCCCCTTGGTGAGACAGGGAAATCTGCGCGAAGGGCGTCCGGCGACGGGCGCCCTTCGTTTTTTCGGGGATGTCAGGAGTCTTCGCGAGTGCGCCGTCCGCGGCCTGGTGAGCCTGATCCTGGCGGGGTGCGGTGATCGCCGAAATACTTTTCGCTGCGGTAGCGGAGCCAGACTCGGAGGACTTGCGGGATCTGCTCTTTCTCCGCTTCGCTGAGCCGATCGTAGAGCGAGAGGGCGCGGGTCCGCTCGAGTCGGCAGGCGCCGTTGCGATGGGCGTCCCAGTGGGTGCGGGCGAGCCGGATGCGCCGCGCCGTTTCCTTCACGAGCTCGGGTCCGTGCAAGGCGTCGTCGGGCTTGCGTTTGGCGGGCATGACTCACAGGTTGGCCTCGGAAAGCGCAAACCGCAAGCACGCCGAAGCGTAATTGGCGAGGGCGGTTCCGAGGAGGGAGAAGGCCTGCCACGGCCACAGCTCCCGGCGAGAGAGGAAGCGCGGCCTCGCGGCACCTCAAACCGCCCCTTGCACGGCAACTGTCCTGAACCATGATGCCCCATGAAGCTCTCCCGCCACTGGTTTGCCTGCCTTCTCCTGCTTGTTTCGCATGCCGCCCCGGCGGATGAGGGGAAACGGATCCTCGACGAAACATTCTCGGGCGAACTTTCCCGAGAGTGGTTCTGGGAGCTCGGCACGTGGACGGCACAGGCCGGCGTTCTGCGCGGCTTTGAATCGGGCGAGCGGCGGCACGGGCCCGTGAAAATGCGGAAACTTCTGCTGCGAGATGCGGTGATCGAGTGTGAGTTCCGCCTCGAAAGGGGCGCGACCTTTGCCGGGATCATTTTAAACGGGTCCCAAGAGCGCGGGCACCTCGTCCACCTCGTCATGGGCAGGGATCAGGTCCGCCTTCTTGCCCATCCGAAAAAGGGCGAGACAGTCGAGTTGGTGAAACACGCGGGATCGCTCGCGCCCGACTCCTGGCACCGGGTGAGGATGACTTTTTCCGGGGAAACGCTCAAAGCGATGATCGATGACCGTGAGATCACCGCTTCCCACCCCTGCATCGCCGAGGAGAAGCTGACTTTCGGCCTCGGCGGGGATTCGGGCGGTCCCGAAGGCGAGGCGGCGGGAGCACTTGAATTTCGCAGCCTCCGCGTCACCGAGTCGGTAGCGAGCCCCGCGCCGGACCCCGCCAAGCCCGAGCCAACGAAATTGCCCGAGGCTCTCGTCGCCTCGATCGAGGCCCATCCCGGCCTCACCTATGTGCGGCATGATGACCGCGAGGTGAAGCTGGACCTTTACCGACCCAAGGGAAGGAAGGAGGCGCTGCCAGCGATTGTCTGCATCCATGGCGGTGGATGGTTCAAAGGCGAACGCTCGTCGATGTCAAATCTGGCCACCGCCCTCGCCGCGAAGGGCTTTGTAACCGTCTCGATCAGTTATCGCCTCAGTGGCGAAGCTCAGTTCCCCGCGGCGATCCACGATTGCAAGGCCGCGGTGCGATGGTTGCGCGCCAATGCCGAGACCTACGGGATTGATCCGTCGAACATCGGGGCAACGGGACTTTCCGCCGGGGGGCATCTCGCCGCCCTCCTCGCCACGAGCAGTCGTGTCGACGCGCTCGAGGGCGATGGCGGCAACGGCGGCCATTCCAGTGCCGTCCAGGCGTGCCTTGCGATGGGTGCCCAGAGCGACCTTCTTTCCGCCCGCATTGGCGAGCTTAGTGCGAAGGCTGACGATCCCTTTTACCGCACCTTCCTCGGGGGACCTCAATCGGAAATCCGCGAAACCTACGCTCTGGCGTCTCCGCGTCATCACCTCGACGAGGCCGATCCGCCCCTGCTGTTTATGAGTGGCGAAAAAGACGATCCCAGCACCCACGCCGTCGAGATGCGGGCGGATCTGGAGAAACTAGGCGTCCCGTCCGGTCTTGTTCTTCTCACCGATGCTCCCCACTCCTTCCTTGGACGCGAGGATGCTTTCAATGCCTGCCTCGGCGCAGCGGCCGAATTTTTCGCGAAGCATCTGGGCCCTTAGGCTGGTTTGCCAAGGTAAAGGACCGGTTGAAAATCCGGCTTCTGGGAGGAGACTCCCGAGACTCGCGCTCCCTCCGCCATGGATCTCCTCAAACAGCTGCTCGATTTCGTTCTCCACCTCCAGGAGCACCTCCACCAACTGACCCAAGAATATGGCAAATGGGTCTACGGCGTCCTCTTTCTTATCATCTTCTGTGAGACGGGTCTGGTGGTGACACCGTTCCTTCCGGGCGACTCGCTGCTCTTCGCTGTGGGTGCCCTCGCCGCCGATCCGGCGAGCGGATTGAATGTCTGGATCGCCTCTTGGATCATTTTCGTCGCCGCCATCCTCGGGGATACCGCGAATTACTCCATCGGCAAATTCGCCGGAGAGAAGCTCGTCGCGAAATTTCCAGCCATCATCAAACAGAAGCACCTCGACACGACCAACGAGTTTTTCGAAAAGTATGGCGGCAAGACCATCATCCTCGCCCGATTTGTGCCAATTGTCCGTACCTTCGCCCCCTTCGTCGCTGGGTCGGGCGCGATGAATTATCGGAAATTCATGGCCTTCAACGTGATCGGTGCCTTCCTCTGGGTCGTCATCATCGTTCCGGCGGGTTGGTTTTTCGGGAACATTCCGGTGGTGAAGGAAAACTTCGAACTTGTCGTCGTCGGCATCATCGTCGTGTCGGTGCTGCCGATGGTCTATGAGATCTGGAAGGCCCGCCGGGTGAAGCCGCGGGAGGATGCGACGCGGCGCGAGGCGGAGAGAGGCGAGGTCGAGTAGGTCAGGCTCTCCGAGATCGGCGCTCGTCCGAAGGTGCCGACGTGTCCTCGCTAATCCATCCCTGCCAGCGCCAGCGCGTTCATCACCGCCTTCGGCACCATGGTGGCGATCTCGAGATACTCCGGTTGCTTCGAACCATCCTCGCTTCGCTCGGAACAGTGGGCATTCCCTCCCGCCGGGCCCAGGCCATCCAAGGTCGGTCCAAGTCGCCAGAGGTGATTGGCATCGCTGAGCCCTCCGCGCGGAACCGCGACGGTTTTCAAATCCATCGCGGCGGCGGCGGACTCCCATCGTGCGAAAAGCGCCAAGGTTCCGTTGCCTCCGGGCCACGGAGGCGTGTGACCGGTGCGGTGGGCGATGAGGGTGGCCCCGTTGTGCGCTCCGCCCGAGAGGGAAGAGAAGAAAGCGTCGGCGCGCTCGAGTGAGGCCGGATGAGTGGCGCGACACTCCCATTCCGCGGCGGCTTCGTGAGGGACCCGGTTGACAACGGTGCCGCCCTCGATGCGTCCGAGATTGACGGTGCGGTCCTCCGCCGCATCCGTGAGCGCGGCGATGCGGGGCAGGGTCGAGGCAAGTGCGTCGATGGCATTGATTCCCTCGTGGTGTTTGCTGCCGGCATGGGCGGCGCGTCCTCCGGCTTCGAGACGCCAGGTGCTCCGTCCTTTCCGGGAAACGACAAGGTGCCAGCCCTGCTCATCGACCGGCCCACCTTCGTAGACCAGCACGGCCCTCGCGCGGCCCCTGCAGCGGTCGCTGGTGAGGAGTCCGAAATCGTTTCCGGTCACTTCTTCAGCGGCGTTGACGGCGACGAGCCAAGACCGACGAGCGTAGGATTCGGGTTCAGCGTCTCGCAGGGTCATGAGTGCCAGCCAGATGAGGGCGGTGCCGCCCTTGTTGTCGATCGTTCCAGGCCCGTAGATGCGGCCCTCGGCAGGTCGTTCGTCCCAGCAAAAGCGGTTCGCTGCCTCCTCCTCGGGAGGAAAGACCGTGTCGGAATGAGTCACGAGCACGATGGGATCTCCCGCGCCTTGCCTTGAGAGAAAGAGGTGATGACCGGCTCCCGGAAACGTGCAGGGGATGGTTTCGGCATGAAACCCGAGGGGCACGAAGGCCGCCGCGGTGATGCGAGCGACCTCGTCGACTCCGCTGGCATTGGTCGTAAAGCTGTTCACCGCAACGAGGTCGCGGAGCAGGGCGAGGGCGCCGGGGAGATGCCGTTCGGCGGCGGCTTGGAAGAGGTTGGGATTCATCGGAGAACGGCTCCGATGCCGGGGCGGCCGGGCATTACGAGAGAGCCATCGGGAGCATAAGTGATCCCGTCGTAGTCGTCATGGGCGAGGTAAAAATGTCCGTCGAGATCGATCCAGTCGGCCCACGGCGCGAGGTGGGCAGCGGCAGTGATGCCGAGACTCGATTCGATCATGCAGCCGAGGAGGACGCCGAGCCCGAGACCGCGGGCACCCGCAATCATTTCGATGGCTCCATCGAAGCTTCCGCACTTGAGCAGTTTCACGTTCACCCCGTCCGCGTAGCCGGCGAGTCCGGCCAGATCGGTGGCAGTCTGGGCGCTCTCGTCCGCAAAAATGGGAGGCGCCCCCTCGGGCATTTCGGATCGGAGATCGCGCCAAGCCTCGAGCCCGAGGGAATGGTGCAGGGGTTGCTCGATGAGAGCGGGGCGGTAATCCATCAGCTTCCAGATCATCAGGGGAGCCTCGGTGAGATCCCAGCCACCGTTGACATCAATCAACAGGGCAGCCTCGGGCGCGGCAAGGCGGGCGACGGAGACGATGGCGAGATCAAGGCCAAGATCGCCCGAGCCAAGTTTCAATTTCAAGACGCTGAACTGCCGCGCGAGCGTTGCGACCCTTTCGGAAAAAATTTCGAGATTCTCGGGAATGCCGAGCGACCGACAGCCGGCTGGAGTCAGGTCGGACGGTTGCCCGAGACGTGCCATGGCGTAGTCCCCCAGAGATCGGCCGGCTGCGGTCGTAGCGAGGTCGTGCTCGAGAAGGTCGTAAGCCAGTCGAGCGGTTCGGGAAAGCTCTGCCAGTGGGGTGCCGCGTTGAATCGCGGCCAAAGTCTCGGCGGGATCTTCTCCATAGTAGGGGACGAAGGGAGCTTCGGCCGCACGACCATCGCGGGCGACCCGCAGCACCGTCCGCGTCGTCGAGGTGCCGTGGGCGATTCGGAAGGGTTCGGCGAGGGTTAGGGGAAGCAGGGCGGCGGACATGAGGGCAGAGTAGCGAAAGGCTCCCACGATCTCAGGAAGGCGGCAAACTCTGAAATTCGGAATCCGGCATTCGGGCGACCTAAAGGGGATTCTCAGAGGTTACGAACCTCCCGCCCGAGCGAATCGGCCGTCGGACCAACGTGGTTCAGTCCGTCTTCTCCCGCATCCACGGGAGGAATCTTCTGGCCAACCACGACGCCACGATCGAGAACCCGTCAATGCTGGCGGTGCTGGCGGCCCCGATGACCCGTTCGACCCCGATGCGTTCGTCGAGGTTGCGGAAGACCCGCATTTCCTCGAGCTCGCGCTTGACCCGCAGTCCGGCATCGACCTCGGTAGGCACGGTAAGGAAATTCCAGAAGGTGACGAGGCTCCAGCTGAGAATGACAATAGGCAGCAGGGTTTTGCTCATTCCGACCAGAAGGGTGAACAATCCGATGAAAAAAAGGGGCGGGGTCAGGTAGACCGAAGCGCGGACCGCCGAGTTGCGCCAGAGGAGAGGCTTGTGAGACTCCTGTTGCTGGATCGCCTTGCCGGCCTGAAGGGCGGCGAGGGCGAGGGCGCTGAATCCCGAACCCCCGAAGTGTTGCGGTGCGAGGGTCAGCCGGCGGCGATCCGGATCATAAAAATCGGGAAGGAGCCCGTAGCCCTTTGCAACGGAGACGCTCTCGATGCCGCGTTTCCGGAGGATCGCCTCGGCCAACTCCGCCCCGGTAAGGCGCGAGGAGATTAGGTTGGTGGACTCCTCGCCGTAGACCTTGAGGAAGCGCATTCGTCCCCACATCGTGCCGACGATGGCAATCAGGAAGAGGAGGAAGACGAGCTGCATGATCGGAGTCTCGCATCCTCAGGGCCTCGCGGCAACGGCGCGCACAGGGCGGGCCACCCTTTGCGGGAGCGCAAGCAGCGGTTGCCTTTCTCCGATCTTCGGATAACAATCCAACGTTTGTGACAGAACCGTGACAGATTTGCCACTTCTAGTCGATTGCGCGGGCGGGGAGTGCGCGGAACGTGCACTGCCTAGTTTCGATCTCGCGCGATCCGTCATCAGAAGCGAAGAGCAATGCCACCACTCCTCCCTCTCTAACTCCCCTTATCCGATGAATATCCGAAAAACTTCCGTCGCTTTGATTTCTCTCATCACCCTGGGCGCTTGGCAACCTTCCAAGGCCGATGATGTCGTGAAGGTGGATGCGGCGATCTCGGCCTATCAGCAGGTCAGTGGCGTGACGGGCAGCCTGAGTTCGATCGGATCCGACACGCTCAACAACCTGATGACCCTTTGGGCCGAGGGTTTCAAGGCGAAATACCCCAACGTCAATATCCAGATCGAAGGGAAGGGCTCTTCGACCGCTCCGGTGGCCCTGATCGAAGGCACCGCCCAACTCGGACCCATGAGCCGCGCGATGAAGTCGGAGGAAATCGATGAATTTGAAAAGAAATTTGGCTACAAGCCGATGGAAGTGAAGGTCGCCATCGACGCCCTCGCCGTCTACACCCACAAGGACAATCCGATCAAGGGCCTGACGATGCAGCAGGTGGACTCGATTTTCTCCTCGACTTTCAAGGCCGGTGGCGCTGCGATCAAGACATGGGGCGAGGCCGGACTGGAAGGCGAATGGGCAGGTAAGGACATCTCGAAGTATGGTCGAAACAGTGCCTCAGGCACCTATGGTTTCTTCAAGGATGAGGCCCTCCTCAAAGGGGACTTTGATGCGTCAGTCAAGGAGCAGCCCGGTTCTTCGGCCGTCGTCCAAGGAGTCGCGAGCGATCTCGGCGGCATCGGCTACTCGGGAATCGGCTACAAGGCATCGGGAGTCAAGGCCATCGGCCTCGGCACGAGCGAAGACGCTCTTTTCGAGCCCACCTACGAAAACTGCCTCAGCGGCGATTTTCCGCTGGCCCGCTTCCTCTTTGTCTACGTGAACAAAAGCCCCGAGAAACCCCTCGACGCCCTGACGCTGGAATTCCTCAAGTTCGTTCTCTCCAAGGAGGGACAGGAGGTGGTCGTTAAAGACGGCTACTACCCGATGCCTGCCGAAATCGTCACGGAAGCGATCGCCGAGCTTGCGAAGTAAAATTTTCGACTCACCGGGCGTTTTCGGTTTACCCGGCTTGGTTTTGGCATTGGGTGAGGGGAGGGTCACTCCGCCCCCAAACGACTTATGAAGCATCAGCCCAGCCGGCGGGAATCTGCCGCCCAAGCCACCGCGGCGCATGTCCCCGACCCGCGTCGATTCGAGGCATCAAAGCGGGTGTTGTTGATCGACGCATTCATGAACCGCTTCATCAAAGTGGGCGGGATCGGTGTGGTCGTGGCGGTCATCGGGATTTTTGTCTTCATCGTCTCGCAGGTCGTGCCAATGTTCCAGTCGGCGCGTCTCGATCCGACCGAGGCCACGGGACTCGGCGATGTCCTGCCGGAGGGCGAGTATGTCGCGATCGCCTCGGACGAGTGGGGTGAGAGGCCCATCGCCCTTCGAGCGGACGGGCGTTTCCTGGTGACAGATCTCAACGCCGCGGGACGGGTCGAAGAATCCGGTTTCCAGTTTCTCGAAGGAGACACGATCTCGGCGGTCAGCGCGATGCCAGGAAGCGGGGTCATCACCGTGGGCACCGCTGGTGGCAAGGTGCACCTGCTCGACTACACCTATGAGGCGAGCTTCTCGGGCGGCAAGCGCACCGTTAAGGAAAATCTCGCGAAGGGATATACGGGCACGTTCAGCGGGCCGGTTCGTCGCGTCGCCTTCGGGCAATCGGGAGCGGCCCGGCTCGTCGCGGCCCTCACGTCGGCGGAGGGAGGTGATCAACTTGTTGTGACCCTGATCGAGCGCAAGCGTAGCCTCGTCGGATCGGGCACGTGGAAGGAGACAGCTTCGATTGATCTCTCGAAAACGCTTCGGCCCGGCGTGCCAGTGAATTCGCTGCTGGTCTCGGATCGAGCCGATACACTGATCGTCGTCTTTGCCAACGGTGAGGTGGATTATCACTTCCGGGCGGGGAATGAGACCGAGTTCGAGCTGCGCCAGACCTTTCGCCCCTTCGCCGAAATGACCAATCCCGTGATCGCAAGCGCGGGGTTCCTGTTCGGTGACGTTTCGCTGGTCTTCCTCTCGCCGACCGGAGAGAACGTCGTTTTCAGCCTCTACCGGACCGAGGAGGAGCCCGTGCGGGTCTTCCACCCGACCAAGAAACTCACTCCTCTCGCAGGCAAGGTGACGGATCCCTTTTACACCAAAAGCCAGCGCAACAAGGCCTTCCTTGTGGGCTCGGGTAAACGGGTCAGCCTGCGTCACGCCACTACCGAGAAGGTTCGCTGGGAGGGAGATCTGCCCTTTGAGGTGCGCCATGCTCTGATCGGGGCAAAGTATGATTCCTTGCTCCTCTTCGGAGACGACCAGCGTTTTCATCGCTACGCTCTCGACGATCCGCATCCCGAGGTAAGCCTGAAGGCGCTCTTCGGCAAGGTCTGGTATGAGGGCTCTCCCGAGCCCAAATACGAGTGGCAGTCGACCGGCGGCTCGGATGATTTTGAACCGAAGCTCTCCCTCGTGCCCCTTATCTTTGGGACCCTCAAGGGCACTTTCTACGCTCTTCTTTTCGCGATGCCGATCGCCCTTTTTGGAGCGATCTACACCTCGGAGTTTCTGCATCCTCGAAACAAGGTTTATGTGAAGCCCGTGATGGAGATCATGGCATCGCTACCCTCGGTCGTGCTGGGTTTCCTCGCCGCGCTATGGCTCGCCCCCATCCTCGAGCAACGGGTGCCTTCGATTCTCTGTATCACGATCCTGTTGCCGGCGGCCTCTTTCCTGATCGGCTGGCTCTGGAGCAGACAACCTCAGTCTATCCGAAAGTATGTCCCGGCGGGGCGAGAGTTCCTTTATTTCCTGCCGATTCTTCTCTTGATTCTCTTCGCGGGCTGGCACCTCGGTCCGGTCCTCGAGAAAGTGGTCTTCACGGTGAAAGACGCCGCCAGTGGCACCCGCATCGGGGACTTCACCCGCTGGTGGCCATCCGTCACCGGCACTTCTTACGAGCAGCGGAATTCCCTCGTGGTCGGCTTTGTGATGGGGTTCGCGGTGATTCCGATCATTTTCACGATCGCCGAGGATTCCCTCTCAAATGTGCCCGGGGCCTTGCGATCCGGTTCCCTCGCGCTGGGAGCGAGCCGCTGGCAAACGGCCTGGCGCGTCGTCCTCCCGACCGCCTCTGCGGGGATTTTCTCGGCCCTGATGATCGGTCTTGGCCGTGCCGTGGGCGAAACCATGATCGTCGTCATGGCTACGGGGAACACGCCGATCATGGAGTGGAACGTTTTCTCCGGGATGCGTACCCTTTCGGCTAACATTGCCGTCGAATTGCCGGAAGCCCCTCACCATGGCACCCTTTATCGGGCCCTCTTCCTTGGGGCGGTCGCCCTCTTTGTGATGACCTTCGCGGTCAACACCATCGCCGAGGTGCTGCGCCAGCACCTTCGCGAGCGCTACAAGACCGTCTGATCCGTCCCGCTTGCCGCCCGCATGAGCCAATCTTCCCCATCCTTCTCTCCCAAAGTCGAGCCCGCCAGTGGTGAACCAATGGTCTGGTTTTCGGGCATGTGGCTCGGCATCGGACTGCTCATGATCGTGACCCTCCTGGGGGTGATCGTGAAAAACGGGCTTTCCATTTTCTGGCCATCGCGGGTGATGGAGGTCGAACTGGTCGAGGGCAGTCCCGCGGCGATCCAAGGGGCGAAGGTGCTCGCGGGTGAGGTTCGCAAGATTCAGGAGAAAAGTGTTCAGGCCGAGAAGGGCGGCACCGCCCGCGAGAAGCAGCTCTTTGTCGGCAACCGCGATGCCTTTGGCTTCGGTTTTCGATATGTCGACGAGTCGGATATCGCGAAGATCAGCTACCCCGAGGGAATCGTTCTCGCCGAGCGGGTCGAGTATGGAGACCTCATTGGCTACCCTGTTTCACTCAAGCTCGCCACCGGCGAAGTGAAGGCGGATTCCGCCGACTTTACGGCTCTTCTCGAGCAGACGGTGGGTGCCGGAAATGCCCGGCGCGGTGAGATCGAGTCCATCGAGAAGGACCAGATTGGGAAAATCAACCATCGCATGGGAGTTCTCCGCCTTTCGCAGCGCAAGGCGGAACTCGATGGAAAGATCACCGAGGATTACCGCACGGAGATTGCCGCCGAACTGGCCGAATTGCAGCGTCGCTACGAGATTCTCGCTGGCAAGGCGGCAGCCCTCCGCGCCGAGCAGAAGGCGGGCCTTTTTGTTTACCGTCTGCCAACCGGGATCGAGCGTGAGATTCCGGCCGGAGACCTCATGCAGTATTACTACCCCAACCAAATCGGTTTTTTTGGCCGGGTTGGCCATTTTTTCTCCGAGATCTGGCACTTTTTCTCTCGGGAACCCCGCGAGGCGAATACGGAGGGAGGGGTCTTCCCTGCGATCTTCGGTACGTTTGTCATGACTCTCCTGATGAGTGTTGCTGTCGTGCCCTTCGGGGTGATTGCGGCCATTTACCTGCGGGAGTATTCGAAGCAGGGTCCTCTTGTCCGGGCGGTGCGGATCGCCGTGAACAACCTGGCCGGGGTGCCCTCGATCGTTTTCGGCGTGTTCGGTCTCGGTTTTTTTGTCTACTTTGTCGGCGGTAGCATTGACAGCCTCTTCTTCCCCGAACGTCTGCCGACTCCGACCTACGGCACTGGCGGCATCCTTTGGGCCGCTCTGACGCTCGCTCTCATGACCGTGCCGGTGGTGATTGTCTCCACCGAGGAGGCGATCGCAGCCGTTTCGCGCGGGGCTCGCGAGGCCTCCCTCGCTGCCGGAGCTTCGAAATGGCAGACGATCCAGCGCATCGTCTTGCCGGCTTCGGTGCCGGGAATTATCACCGGACTGGTCCTCGCGATGGCCCGGGGGGCCGGAGAAGTAGCCCCGCTCATGCTCGTCGGAGTCGTCAAGCTCGCTCCGACCCTCCCGCTCGACACTGTCGCACCCTTCATCCACCTTGAGCGCAAATTCATGCACTTGGGTTTTCACATTTACGATCTCGGCTTTCAATCGCCCGACTCCGAGGCGGCCAAGCCGATGGTTTTCGCCACGACCTTGCTCTTGATCGCGCTTGTCGTCGTCCTGAACGCGTCCGCCATCCTTCTTCGTGAAAAACTAAGACGGAGATACGCCAGCAGTGCTTTCTGATTGCCTCTTCCCGTTTCGCCCGACCGCCCGCATGCTCCCATGGAGGATATCCACCCCGCCCCAAACCTTGATCCGATGAGTCAGCCGTCCCACTCCGTAACCAGTGCCGCGGAAACGGGCGCGTCAGCCGCGCCGATCCGGAAGAAGGACTACATTCAGGTTCGCGATTTCTCCTTCAATTACACCCCTGCTGTCCGCGTGCTGCATGGCATCACGATGGACGTTCCGGAGAACGAGGTGACCGCCTTCATCGGTCCCTCCGGCTGCGGCAAGACAACCCTCTTGCGGAACTTCAACCGCATGAACGATCTCATTGACGGGATTTCGCACGAGGGCACCATCACCGTGAATGGTCAGGACATTTTCGACCCGAACCTCGAGGTCATCTCCCTGCGAAAACGCATCGGGATGGTCTTCCAGAAATCGAACCCTTTTCCCAAGTCGATCTACGAGAACGTCGTCTACAGTCTGCGCGTCGCCGGGCAGCGCAACAAGGAGGTCCTCGATGAGGTCGTCGAGCGCAGCCTGAAGGGGGCGGCCCTCTGGGAAGAGGTGAAGGACCGGCTCCAGCAAAGCGCGCTCGGACTCTCGGGTGGGCAAATGCAGCGTCTCTGCATCGCGCGAGCCATTGCGAACCAGCCGCACATCCTTCTCATGGATGAGCCTTGCTCGGCTCTCGATCCCATTGCCACCGCCAAGGTCGAGGAGCTGATCATGGAACTGAAAAAGCAGTTCACCGTCGTTATCGTGACGCACAACATGCAGCAGGCAGCCCGGATTTCCGATCGCACCGCCTACTTCTACCTCGGCCGTCTCATCGAGATGGATCAGACCTTGAAAATCTTCAACAATCCCCAGAAAAAGGAAACCGAGGATTATATCTCGGGCCGCCTTGGCTGATTCCCGGCAGCGGGGCGGGTGGGGAACTCGTTCACCGAAAAGACCTCGACGCCTTGGACGCGTCCTTTGACGCGGTGGACTCCGTGGTTCTTGCAACAAGAGCGCACCTCTGGCCACTGGCGTACGAAATCACCTGAAAGCAGCACGTTCCTACCCAATTCACGGGTCAGTGTTTCGAGGCGGAAAGTGAGGTTGACCGGATCGCCCACGAGGGTGAACTCCCCTTGGCTCAAGCCGCCGTAGGCAACCTTTCCGGTATGGATCGCGACGCCGATCTCGAACTGGCGATGGATCTTTTCGAAGATGTCGGGACGCTCGTGGTAGATCCGGACGCAGGAAGCGAGCAGTTGTTCGGCCGCGCGAAGTGCGGACGAGAGCGAATCCGGGTTGACCGTTGTCCAATAGGCCAGCACGCAGTCTCCAATGAATTTGTCGACGGTAGCTCCGGCTTCGTCGAGGATGCGCTCGCAGTCGGAGTACCAACTGCCGATGACTTGAGCAAGATCATCGGCCTCGATCGATTCGGAAAGTTCGCTGAAACCCTTGATATCGCTGACGAGCAAAACGACAGGAGTCGATCGGATCAGGGCGGTAGTGGACCCGCCGGATTCCTCGAGTGAGGTGGGCGTCGACTTTTCCCCGCGCTCGCCATACTGGTATTCGTGGTCGGCGAAACTAAGCACGTCGCCGTGCCGCAATTGGCGCGCCGCGGTGACGCGAGACCCGTTCAGGTAGCTGCCGTTGAAGCTGCCTAGGTCGAAAAGGTAGAAGCCCCCCTCCTGCCTTCGAATCATCGCGTGACGCCGCGAAACCCGGGAATCAGCGATAATGATCTGACACTCGGAACAACGCCCGATGATGGAGACCGCGGCCAGGTCGAGAGGCTCATCGGTTTCGACGCATTGGAGATAAGCGTTCAAGCAAGTGGATGAAATCAAGTTCCACCGGGGGGAGCAAGCGAGAAACGTAGAAGGGTTGCCTCCCGAAGCGGGGTCAAATGGACAAAATGGGGCGGTAATCTATAATTATTATAAAATTAAGGAATTTTTGTCAAGCTCGAGTTGCGTTTACTTCCGAGAGTGGATTCGGGTTCAAGACCCCGATCTCCGCCCTCTCCGTCGTCGGCGGAAATTAGATTCCTCGGGTATCTTCACGAGCGGATTTCTCGTAACTTCCTTTGTCCGCATTGGCGTTGACATCCCTTGAATTCACGCTTCTTTGCCTCCTCATGAAGAGCCCCTCCTCCGACTCGAAGAATTCTCTCTCCTCATTCCTCGGGAATGCCTTTTTGTTTGCCGTCCCGGCTGCCCTGATCGTGATGCTGGGCATCGTGGGCTTTGCCTTCGTTGGTGGAATGAAAAAAGAGACCAAAAAGGACGAAGCCGCGGTCGCCGCGTCCGCCCCGGCCCCCGTCGATGCGCCTGCTGCGGTGGGCGGCTCCGCCCCGGCAGCTCCCGCCGCTGGTGGGGGTGCCTCGGCTCCGGCTTCGACGATCGACCCGGCGGTGATGGCCTTGGGCAAACAGTCCTACATGCTCTGCGCTGCCTGCCACGGACCCGACGGATCCGGTCTCAAAGCAGGTCCTGCTCTGATGGCTCCAAGCTTGGTGGGTTCTAAGTTGTTGCTGGCTGACCCGGATGTGTCGCTCCTCATCATCTTGAAAGGGATCGCAAAAGAGAACATGAATTACATGGGCGTCATGGCCCCGCTCGCTGCTGGACTCGACGACGAGAAGCTCGCCGCGGTCCTTACCTACACCCGCAATGAATGGGGCAACAGTGCCCCGGCCGTGACCGTCGAACAGGCTGCTGCGGCGCGCGCGAAGTTCGCCAATGTCGATGCGCCGGCGGGTGTGAAACGGTCAGAGATCGAGGCGATCGTGGCGGCCCACAAGAAGTGAGCCCACTTGCTCTTCCGGAAAAAACACCCGGTCGAGTCGGCCTTGCTCATTGGCTTGTTGAATCCGTGGAAGGCCGCAGGGGCAGCGAGTCACCCGTTCGATTGATAGGCGACTGCCGAAATTGCCGGAGACCCTCCACGTAGGCATAGCCGAGTTCCCCGAGTCTCGCCTCGACAAATTCTTGGTCGAGGTCGTGGGTGCGGCAGAGATCCTCGAGGTCTTCGCAATCGTTGCGCAGGCTTGTGTTCACGAGACCCGGGAGGAGGTCGGGGTGAATCGTTTCAAAGGCTCGCAGATTCATGGTCCGAATCACCCGTGGCGGAGCAGGACGGCCCCGTTGTCAAAGCCGGGCAAGAGCACGTCGCTGACGATCACGACCGGATCGCCCGCTTCGACGAGACCCTTTTCGCGCAGGTAGGCGAGGGCGCGGCGGGTGTTTTCGGCCGGGTCGTCGTCGAGATCAAATCGCACCGGGAGGACCGCTCGGTTCATCACGAGCGAACGCACCACCGCCGCGTCCGGAGAAAAAGCGAAGATCGGAGCCCGTCCCGGACGCAGGTTTGCCGCGAGGTTTGCGAGGACCCCGCGCGCCGTGAAGACGAGGAGCGAGGCCCGCTCGAGCGACTGGGCGAGGAGGACGGCCGAGCGCACGAGCTGTTCTTTTTCCGACTTCAGTTCGAGCGTCTCCGAGGATTCGGGAACGGTCTCGCGCTCAATGCGGCGTGCGATGCGGTCAAGCGTCTCGACGCATTTCACTGGGTAGCGGCCGACCGATGTTTCGCCGCTTAGCATGATCGCATCGGCCTGTTCAAAAACGGCATTGGCCACGTCGGTGACCTCGGCGCGGGTCGGCACGGGATTTTCCACCATCGATTCCAGCAGATGGGTCGCGACGATCACCTTGCGTCCGATCCGCGCGCATTCGGCGACGATGCGGCGCTGCACCACGGGCAGTTCCTCGAGGTGCACCTCGATCCCGAGATCGCCGCGCGCCACCATCACCGCGTCGGCCTCGGTCACTATCTCGGCGAGATGTTTCACGGCCTCCTGATCCTCGATCTTGGCGACCACGGAGGCACCGCAGCCGAGGGCGCGCAGTTTTTCGCGCAGCAGCGCGACGTGGGCCGCATCGCGCACGAAACTGATCGCAACAAAATCGGCGTCGATGTCGGCGGCGAGGGCAATGTCGCGCTCGTCTTTTTCCGTGAGCACGGGCAGGTGGACGAGGATGCCGGGTAGATTGATGTGCCGGCGTGATCCCATCGCTCCTTCCGTGAGCACTTCGCCAAGGACCCGTCCCGGCTCAATTCGTTGCACGCGGAAATGGAGCTCGCCATTGTCGACGAGCATCAGGTCGCCCTCGCTCAGGTCGCCATGGAGTCCGTCGTAGTTCGTTGTGACGGATAGCGCCGCTCCGGGGGCGAGATCGGCATTGCGGAATTCGACGAGGTCACCCTTCCGGAGGGCGACTTTCCCCTCGACGTCACCGGTGCGGATCGACGGCCCCTGGAGATCGACGAGCGTCGCGACTTCGGCGTCGAGTGAGAGCGATTCCGTCCGGATCGTGCCCACCATCTCGCGCACCCAATCATGGGTGGCATGGCTCATGTTCAGGCGGAAAATTGCGGCACCTGCTTCGATCAGCGAACGGACCACCTCCGGAGAACTCGTGGCCGGACCGAGGGTGCAGATGAGTTTGGTTTTGCGCGGGGACATGGGCGAAAAAGAGGAAGGCTTTTCCCTACCATTCCCGCCGCCGTCGCGACAGCGAAATGCTCGGCACCGGGTCGTTCAGGATCCGACCATGCTCAACCCTTGACAAGATATCGGAAGGCGGCGGCACCAACCAGAAGGAAAACGATAGCGATGACGAGTCCGGTGAAAATAGCCATGGCTTGAAGAGTTAACACAATTTGGCCAATTGCCAAATCGGAAGATGTCGGGTGGCAACAAGGGCTCGGCGCCCAATTCCTCTCCTTTGCATTTCAGTCGGTGCGATTCTAGGATGCCGTCTCATGACTCTTTTCCTGGCCTCCGTCGTGCTTGGCATCGTGCCCATGGTCGTCTACGCTCTCGCGGTTTGGCGCCTCGATCGGTGGGAGAAGGAACCCTTTCCCCTTCTCCTCGCCGCCTTTTTCTGGGGTGCGGTGCCCTCGGTCTTTTTCGCCCTCATCGCCCAGCTCGTCTTCGGCAGTCGTGCCACGTTCGACGGGGGCGAGGTCTCCCTGTTGAGCGAACTCTACGATGCCAGTTTTCTCGCTCCGCTCACCGAGGAGCTCGTCAAGGCCATGGGTGTTTTCCTAATCTTCCGGATTTTCCATCGCGAGGTCGACTCTGTCCTCGATGGGCTGGTTTACGGCAGCGTGGTCGGTTTTGGATTTTCGGCGGTGGAGAATGTCTTCTATTTCGCGGGGCAACCCGACGCGGTCAGCCTGCTTCTCCTCTTCTTCCTCCGGGCCTTCATCTTCGGAATGCTCCACGCGCTCTTTACGGGGCTTTTTGGGGTGGGGCTAGCCATGGGGAGATTTTCGGCTCATCCCGTTGGAAAGGTTTTTTGGCCGGGGATCGGACTGGGGGCCGCCATGGCGACGCATGCGCTCCACAATTACTTCGCCACGCTCGGGGAGAGCATCTGCTCTACGCGATCTTCGGAGTGACGATCGGGATTCTCTGGTTTGGTGTCACCGCTTGGATCTGTCTCCACCACGAGAACCGCTGGATTCGCATTCAGCTTTCCGGGGAAGTCGAGCGGGGAGTCTTGTTTGCCGAGCAGGCGCTCGCGGCCGCCGACTTCTGGAAACGCAGCAGCTGGTTCGGAGGGCGGGGCCGCCATCGGCTCTTGCACGAGGCAACCGAACTTGCCTACCAGAAGCAGAAGTCCGAGCGAATGGGGGAGGACTCCGATAGAGTCGAGCGAATCGCGTCCTTGCGCGAACGGGTGCGCAATCTCAGCCGTGCCGATCCGCTGGTCACCTCAGGTAGCATCCGACCGGGCCGCCCCCTGCCTCCGCCCCTGCCGCCGACAAGGCGAACGCCCCCGCCTTTGCCAAGGTGAGGGTGGATCACGCGAAAGACTCGTGGAGGCGGAGGTAGCTGGCCCAATGGACTGGGCGCATCGCGTAGACTCCCTCGGTGCGGCGTCCGATGCCGGGGTCGTAGACTTCCCAGCCGTAGCGCGAATCGCGGCGACCATAGTCGAGGCGATGGATCGATTCGCCGAATTCATCGCGACGCCAGAGGGCGGGATCGGTGCCGGGCACGATTTCGGCATTCTGCCAGACGCTCTCGATCAACTCGCGCTCATAGGCGCCGCGGCGCGGCAAGTAGCTTTCCGAGACCGCCGTGATGTCGCTGAACGCCGCGAAGACGATTTCGGGATCGAGGCTTGAAGCACCAAAAAACGAATCCGAGGGCGCCAGAAAGGCCCCCTCCTCGCAGTCGGCCGAAGGCACGCAGCCTTCCACTCTGCCGGTAAGATCCGGCCGCGGCTCGTCAAACCCGTTTTCGCTTTGGATGTAGAACATGAGTTATTCGTTTGAACAGCATGACGCTACGCCTTCGTTCCTCCGATGCCAAGCCATTTTATCCGGAGATCCGCGGGT
>NEUQ01000026.1 GCA_002288445.1 Verrucomicrobiia bacterium Tous-C2TDCM
CGGAGTGAAGGCCGAGCTGCACATCTACTCGAACGCGGGCCACGGCTTCGGCTATCGTCCCGATGCGAAAGGCGCCGCCGCCGCCTGGCCCGAGCGCTTCCGCGAATGGCTCGCCGATAGCGGGCTGCTTTGAACGTGGGGGTGCCTTCACCATGGGAACCTCCGTGTGGATTGGAAAGAGACGTCTGCCGCCCCCATGCCCCGCGCCGGATCTTAACCCGCTTTCGCCGTGCCTTCTGTGCCCCCCATCTTTCGCTTCGCCACCTGCAATCCGGGCTGGGAATCAGGCCTGAAAGCGGAAATGCGGGCGCGCCATGGTGAGGCGGTCACCCCGGCCTTCCTTCGACCGGGACTGGTGACATGGAAGGTCCGGGAAGGCGAGAAACTCGAACTCGGCGGACCGCTCCCGGTTTTTGCACATGTGTCCGGAACTTCGCTCGGCATGGCGAAGACGCTGGAGGAAGTGTCGGAGATCGCCGGCCGATGCGAAGCGACGCCGGATCGCATCCATGTCTTTCCACGCGTGCTGCCCGAGAACGGATTCACCGCCGAGGAGTGGGAGTCTCTCGATGCCCGTTCCGGGGAGATCGCCGCCGTCCTCCGGGAATCGGGTCTGAATGTCGATTTCTCCCCGCCTCGTCACGGCGATCCCGTCCTCGATGTGATCCTCGGCGAGGAGGGCGAGGCGCTCTTCGTGGGGTGGCATCGTCATGACCGTTTCCGTTTTCCCTCCCCCGGCGGCATGCCGCGGGCGATCCTGCCGGACGACGCCCCCTCGCGCGCTTGGCTGAAGATGGAGCAAGGCCTCCACTACGCCGGTCTCGGCGATCCGGGAAGCCTTGCTGGAAAGACCGCACTGGAGCTTGGCTGCGCGCCGGGCGGCGGGAGTTTCTCGCTGCTTACGCATGGGGCGAAGGTGCTCGGCGTCGACACTGGTGAAATGGATGGACGCGTCCTCGCCTTTGACGACGGGAAGGATGCGGCCTTTTCCCACTTTGCGATCTCGGCGGGAGAATTGCGCATCGAGGACCTGCCCCGTCGCATCGATCTCCTCGCCTCGGACATGAACCTCGCTCCGCCCGTGGCGCTGCGCTACATTGAGCGCCTTCAGCGACGCGTGCGGGCGAGGACCTTGCTCCTCACGCTGAAGATCAACGACGCGAAGATGCAGGCGCAGATTCCCGACTTTCTCGAGCGGGTGCGGAAACTCACGCCGGGTGAAGTGATCGCGACCCAACTCCCCTCAAACCGGAAAGAGATCACGATCGTGAGTTTGCCGGAGCGGAGATAGGAGGCAGTCTACGATCGACGCCTCGGGCCTTCAAGACTCCGGCAGCTCCACACACGCCAAATCACCGACGGCGTTCCGGCAATAGATGCGGCCGTTCGCGATCACGGGTGAGGTCCAGCATTTCCCTTCGAGGATTTTCTGCTGGTGGCGCGCCTTGTAGCCTTTTGGATCGGCGTCGAAAAGGGTGAGGAGTCCGTTGTCGAAAACGATCACGGTCTTGCCCGCGGCCATGACGCCGCCGCTGCCGAAGCCGGGCACGGTCCAAACGATCTTACCAGTCGCGGCCTCGAGGCACATCAGCTCGGTGGGACGATGGGTCGTTCCGTGCAGCGAATAGAGGTGTCCGTCGATGAGGACGCCGGGATTGAAATACCACTTCATGTCCTTCTGCTCCCAGATCGTCGCCGGCTCGCCGCCGGCCTTCGGTTCGATCATGACCGAACCCGAGGCGGAGGAGACGATGATGCGGTTCCCGATCACGACGGGATCGGCGGCATTGACATCGCGACTCGACTTCCACGGCAACTCGGAGGCGGCCTTGCCGGTGGCGGGATCAAAGGCGATAAGACCCTTGGCGGAAAAGAGCAGACGATTGGCGTTCGCACCACCAGCCTCGTAGGGCACGACGGAGGCGTAGCCGGAGGTATCGGTGGAGGAAAGCCAGATCGTCTCGCCGGTTTCCTTGTCCAGCGCGATGCCACCGCGGCCGACGTTGAGCAGGACGCGATCGCCATCGATGAAGGGCGATCCCGCGAAGCTCCACTCGGGCAACGCTACCTGATGATCAGCGACGAGGTCGCGGCTCCAGAGGACCTTACCCTTTTCGAGATCAAGCTTCAGCGCGTGGCCCTTCTTGCTGAGCGTGTAGACCGCGCCCTCATGGATCGTCGGGGTCGCGCCTGGCCCGCCTTCGTAGTAGAGCGGATCGAGGGCGCAGGGATAGGAATGCTGCCAGATCACCTTCCCGGTGTTTGCTGAGAGACACCAGATCGTGTCGGTTTCCTTTTCCGAGACGGTGCGGTTGCCCATCGTCACGACTTTCTCACCCGCAACCGAGACGGTGCTGAAGCCGGTTCCGACCTCGGCAGTCCAGCGAATCGGGAGTGCCTCCGGCAGGGTCGCGGGAATGATCTCAGGAGAGATGCCGTCGTAGCTGGGTCCGCGCCAGTTCGGCCAATCGGAAGCCGGCAGCAGAGTCGGAAGAAGAAAGGCGGTAAGGAGAAAGCGAAGCATCATGGATCGACAGAATGTCGCCCGATGCGGGAAAGCTTCAACGTCCCCTTTTGCGTGAACCGCGGGTCGGCCGATCTTCACTTCCACTCCCACACATCCTTCTCGACGAGCTTGGCATCGGTGCGCGGCTTGTCGGACTGCAGCCAAACCTTCGCTGCCGCATCGCCCTTCAAATAGGCGTCCCAGAATCGCGTCGAGATCGTCTGGATCGCGGGATGATGATGCGCAAGTTGTTTGTCATTGAACAAGGCGGTGTCGGAAAAGGCCGAATGGGTCCCGCCCTCGAAGACGAGTTCGTATTTGTCACCCGCGGGCAGGGCTGCGTAGACCTCGCGGCGCGATGCGGCGGTCATGTCGGGAGTGATCACGCTGGTATCCCGGGTGCCGGTCATGCAGAGCACGGGGGCCTTGATGTGCCCAAAGGCCTCAGCGGCGCCGACCCCTCGCCCTGTCGAGGGACTCATCGGCAAAAAGGCATCGAGACGGAGATCGGGGAAGCTTTTCCCGAGGGGAAACTTCTGCCCCATCATCGCCTGCGTCGTCACCGCCCCAAAGCTGTGACCAGCCAGCCCGATGCGCTCGAGATCGAGAGCCCCTTTCAGGGCATGACCTGGTTCGGCATTCCACCGCTCGAGTTGATCGAGGACAAAGGGTATGTCGCCGATACGATCGATCAAGGAACGTGCGCTGGCAGCCTGCTTCATCGCCGCCATGCGTTCGGCGCGGGCGGTCTCTTTCCAGACCGACTCATCGCTGCCCGGATGCTGGACAAAGACCGCGACATAGCCACTGCGGGCCCAGTGCTCGGCAAGGTAGACGCCATTCTCTCGCGACCCCCCGAGCCCGTGTGAGAAAAGAATGACCGGCCGTGCCGACGCGCTTTTGACCCGGCAGATCTTCACCGGCACCGTGCGGGAACGGGACGCGTCGACCGGCTCGTAGCGGAGCAACTCGACGGGAGCGGGGGAATCGGCCTGAACCAAAAGCTGGAAGGCCAGCTGAGTCAGGAGGGCGAGGGATCGGATGAGGCGCATGTCAGGATAGACCGCGATGGAGCGGGATCGGTTACGCGAGATCGAAGCCGAGACATCCCCCGATATCATCCGGTTTGCGTTGTCCGGATCCGGTGATTGATTGGTGTTGATGTCCGGGATCGCCTCCTCGTCCACCCAATTTGTCGTGAATCAACGCGCGGTCCTGGCTTGGAGCCTGATGCTCCTCTGCCTTGGTCTGGGCATTGCCGTTCTCATCCAGATCCAGCGGCATGACCACGGAGGCCACCGCTACCTCTTTGCCGCGATCTTCCTGATTCCGTCTCTCTGGATCTACCTTCCCGCAACCTACCGATGGTCTCTCGATCAGCGAGGGATCTCACGGGGCCGTCATCTCGTTCTTTGGGGAGAAATCACCCGGCTCGATCTGAGAACCTTTCCCAAGGGATTCCGCAGCCCCGGCAGCATCGATCTCCTCCTCCACAGCGGAAACAAGCGTCTTCTCCTGCGAACCTATGTCGAAAACGATGCCCGCGAGCTGTCGAGACGACTCCGCGAAGCCCTTCCGGAGACCCTCTTTTCCGCCGCCTCGCAGCGCCGCGTGGAGGAAGTTTGGAAACGTCGCTGAGCGACGCTTCGGATCACTTCCCGAAAATCCCCCGGCTTTCCGGGTAAAGATCGCCTAAAACGCCCACCATAACGCAGCGGAATTCCTTCACGAGTTTCTTCTTCAAGCCGGCGGGTTCCTCGATCTTGGCGCCCGCCTTCCAGAGGGCTTTCCAAGTGCCGAAGTCTTTCGTCACCCTTTCCTCGACCAGCCGCTGCCAGTGCGCTGGATTATGAACGGGATCGAGCCAGTCGCCACGACCGCGACCGAAGTGGGCTACGGCGAGGTAGAGGAGGATGGTTGACTTCACCTGATCGAGGAAGTGGGCCTCAGTCCAGCGGACGCGGTTGGTCCCCGTCTGGGTCAGGTTGTAGCCACGAGCCAGCGCGAAAGAGGTCGCCCCACCGGCGAGCATGCCGAGAAGCGCTCCACCGCCGAAGGTCATGCCACCGGCGGCCAGGTCGGCCGCGAGCCCTCCGAGCAGTCCCGCACCCACACCTCCCACCGCAGCCATGAGAGGTTCCTCCAGGTTCCGCTTCACCGCAAACGCATCGCGTGACGCGGCTGCGAGTTGGTTCGCGGTCTCGCCGGAGAGACCATGGCGCGCGATGAGCCGGTTCACTGTCTCCTTGGTGCGCTCGGAGAGCCGCGCATACATGGCCCGCTGGGCCTGCTCGAAATCGCGGTCGCGATCGCTCTTACGGACGAGCTGCCTCAGTTTATCGAGGAATCCCGCGGCCCCGAGCTCCTCGGTGTCAGCGAGGGCGGAAAAGGCAAGCTCGGAGATCATCCCGACAGAGTCTTCAAAGACATCCAGCTGTCGCGAGACCCAAGCTTCGGAAAGGAGCCGCGCCGTCTCCCGCTTGCCCCCTGACAAAACACCAGCCGCCTGAATGAAGATCTCGTGCTCCTGAGTCCAACAACGAGTGAAGGCGTCGAGGGTAGAGACCTTCTTCACGATGCGGTGACCCGAAAGATGGGCACGCCAAGCCTCCTCGTTGCGGGGATCGCGCTCGGGATCGGGAGCGCCGGTCTGGTTGAGAAAGACGAGGACGGGTTTGCCGATCCACTCGATCACCTCGATCTCAAGATCGACGTAGCCGGTCTCGGCGGGCGACTGCGAGGCGTCGACGAGGTAGAGGACGACGTCGGCCTCGGATTGGACGTTGCGGATCGCTTCCTGACTGCACCAGAGGGAGCGGTCGGTGACGCGGTCCCAGACCTGATGCAGGATCCAGCCGACGGGATTCTCGCTGGCGCGAAGCCGCTGGGCGAGTTTGGCGAGATTCGATCCGAAACCGGGCGTATCCCAGAGGCGGGCACGACGATCTCCACTCTCGATCAGGGCGTAGGCCTCAGGCACGAGAGTGACATGAGCGCTGTCGGCGACCTCCCCCACGTCGCGACGAAGGAGGGTGCGAGCGAGTGCCGTCTTACCCACATTGGTGTGCGATATGAGGCTGAGGACGATTTCTCTGTCAGAGATTTCGGGCATGACTCAGACTGGGGCGGGGAGTGAGCAGGTCTCGGGCTGAAAAAGGAGGACGACGCTCTCGTCGGCGAAGAGCCGCTTCCACGCCTCCTCCCGGGCGGCGCGACGATCCGGGGCATCGGCGAAGTCGCGGGACTTGCGATCGAAGGCAGTCGCTTCAAGAAGGATCAACCCAACCGGACGCGTTGCAATCCTCGAGAGGGTCCGGAAAACGGCGAGGTGCGCCTCCCGCTCCGGCGTGGCCGCGAAGGAAAAGACCAGCACGACTCCACCGGCCGGGGCGTCGCTCGCGAGCGAAAAATCCTCTTCTTCTCCAAAGGCGACGGGAGGCAGCCAGCTGGGCTCGACCGAGGCGCCGAACTCCTCTTCGAGGCGCCGGACGAGACCGCTTTTGGTGTCCATGTCAGGATCGAAGGCGTAGGGCATCAGGGCGACGGAGCGGGCCGATCCCGACGAGGTCGCGAGAAGGCGGGCGAAATAACGCGGAGCGGTCTCGCGATAGGGCAACGAGCGGGCGAGCGTGGCCGATCGCATCCTCCACAGGATCGCGAGGATACCGCGCGGCACGAGAACGAAGAGGGCGACGGTCAGCGCATACCAGTGGATCCAGCGCGCCGCGTTTTCGCCGGCGACATGGCTGCCGCGGATGGCATCGAGCTCCTCCGCAGTCGGCAGACCCTGCCCGCTCAGCGAGGCGGCCGGTCCAAGGACGATCTGGAGGATGCCGCGAAGCGAGGCACTGTCGGTGAAAAAGGTGCTTTCCCAGACGGCGCGATATTCGTTGGCGAGTCCCCTGACATACATCCCACCGATGGCGGCGGCGGCGAAGAGGAATGCGGCGAGATGAAGGTGTGACTTCAAACGGGCCGCCGTGACGGGAGCGGAAATCAGCGACCAGCGCTTCTCAAAAAGACGCTTCGCGCTGCCGAGGATGGAAGCGGCGGGATCGTCTTTCTCCACACTTGCGGCGGGAGACCCGGTCCGCTCGAACCAACGCTCGAGCAGCTCGGGCGGCCGCCGCGAGGCGAACAGCCAGGCTTCACGACCATAAACGAGCGCGTTCCACGCGAGGATGCCGAGAAGGGGAAACGAGAGGACGTTGATGCGCTTTTCCGGACCAAGTTCATTGGTGAGAAATCCGACAGCGGCGGCAGCGACAAGGAGCAAGGCGATGGGTCCGGGGTGACGCGTCGGATGGGCACTCGACGCCGGATCGAGCCAAGCGGAGGAAGGCAGCCGGGAAACGATCCCCTCGAGGAGAGCGGTGGCGCGGGTAGCGAGGAAGACCTCCTCCTTGGCCCTGCCCGAATTTGCCGGCAAGGGCGAACCTGCCTCGCGCGACGCCTCGTGGCGTTCTTTCGCGGAGAGGACGATCCCGCCCTCGTCGGCCTCCTCGACCGCAGCGAGCATGAGGATATTCCTGGCGTCCTCCATCTTCATCGACACGGAATCACTTTGAAGTCACAGCGGCACAGGTGGATCGGTGAGGACGGCAGCGCGCTTGGGATCGTGCGCGTAGCAGTGAGCCATCCCGATGGCGAGGGCATCGGCGGCATCGGAGGGCGGTGTTTCGCTGAGCCCGAGGAGCGCCCGCATCATGAATGCGACCTGTTGCTTATCGGCCGAACCCCGTCCCACGACAGCCTGTTTCACTCGCTTCGGGGCGTATTCGAAGATTTCGAGACCATGCTCCGCCGCAGCGAGGAGGGCGGCACCACGCGCCGCGCCCAGAGTGATGGCAGTGCGATAACTCTGCACGTAGATGACGCCCTCGACTGCGCAGACTTCGGGAGAAAATTCGCGGATCACGTCGACAAGTCTTTCCCGAATCGCGACGAGACAGCCCGACTGGCGAAGGTCGCGGTGATTCTGGATCACGCCATAAGTGAGCGCCCGCTGCGTCCGGCGGCCGGCAGCAAGGGAGCTTTCTTCAATCACCGCGAAACCTGTGTTCCGCAGCGCGGGATCGATGGCAAGAACGCGCACGGGGGAAGTTTAACCCAATTCGCCAAAACGGCATCCAGGCATTCGAGCGGCATCCGCCGCATTTTCCCGAGACTCGCGTTTGAAATCCGCCGGAAAGGGTCGAATCATGAGCCTCAACCAACCCGCCAAGACCGTGCAAATCGCCTGCCTGGACCTCGAGGGAGTCCTCGTCCCTGAAATTTGGATCAATGTCGCCCACAAAACGGGGATCGACGCGCTGCTCGCGACGACCCGGGACATTCCCGATTATGACGTGCTGATGACACAGCGTCTCCGCATCCTCGACGAGCATGGGTTGAAGATCGGCGACATTCAGGAAGTAATCGACGGCCTCGGACCGCTGGAGGGCGCCGTCGATTTCCTCGAATGGCTGAAGTCGGAGTTTCAGGTCGTGATCCTCTCGGACACCTTCTACGAATTCGCGAAGCCCCTGATGCGGCAACTCGGTTGGCCCACCCTCTTCTGCCACAAGCTCGGCATCACCCCCGAAGGCCGTGTCGAGGCCTACCACCTGCGCATGCCCGACCAGAAGCGCGAGGCGGTGAAGCGTTTCCACGAGCTGAAGTTCAAGGTGATCGCCGCGGGCGACTCTTACAATGACACCAATATGCTCAGCGAAGCCGACCGCGGCATCCTCTTCTGCCCGCCTCAGAATGTGATCGACGAATTCCCCCAGTTCCCCGTCGCGACCGATTACGATCAGCTTCGCGCCGCCTTCCTCGAAGCCCGCGGGGCGATCTGCTAAGCTGCCACGGGGCCATTCAAACCAGGCGGCTTTCGCGAAGCTGGAAACGGGCATCGTAGTGTCCGCCCGCGTGCTTCCGGCAGCAGGGAAAACAGGCGACGCGCCGACGCAGGCGTCGCACCCGTTGGATCACAGCCTCGCAAGATGGGCAAGAGTAGGCGAATTTCTTCGTGAGCCGCCGCGGTTGGAAATCGAGGGCGTGACAGCGGTCCTCGCCGGGAATGCCCAGATCATGACAGGCCTGCCGCCATTCCGGGCCATGCGGCGCGATCCGTCTTCGACCGACCCGCGCGAAGGCGACGAGATGAGCGAGCTCGTGGAGGAAGGTGTTTCTCAGTTCCGCATCGCGACTTTCCTCCGCCAGATCCTGAAGACGTGGATTCAGCTCGATCTTCCATTCCCTCGCGAAAGCGCGGCCCGCAGCGGTGCGCATTCGCGGATTCCACGAGACCGACACGGACGCCGCGAGGGTCTCGAGTCCGAGATCCCGGGAGAGGTCGGCAGCGACGAGGGAGAGGGCCGCATCGCGTCCCGAACGGGGATGAGTCCAAGGCCGCGGCGACCTTGGCGAGGCATCGGCTGCTCTCTCGGACTCCACCATGACGTCAGGATTCACCCGGTTCACCAATCGGCTCGACCACCTCGCCCGTGACCTTGTTGAAGAGACTGAGCTGTTCGCCCACGTTCGTGACGAAGGAATCCGCCGGCACGCTCTCACGCAGAAAGACGTTCGCCCCGATCGTCGAACGCGCTCCGATCGTCGTCTTTCCTCCCAGCACGGTAGCGTGGGGGTAGATGACGACGTAGTCCTCGACGTTCGGGTGGCGTTTGTTGCCCTTCACGATGCGACCGTTCTCGTCCTTCGGGAAGTTGCGGGCTCCGAGGGTGACTCCGTGGTAGAGCTTCACGTGGTTCCCGATCACGCAGGTCTCGCCGATGACGACCCCGGTGCCGTGATCAATGAAAAAATGCGAACCGATCGTCGCACCAGGATGAATGTCGATACCGGTGAGGTTGTGGGCATACTCCGTCATGATCCGCGGGAGCAGCGGCACGTTGAGCTCGTAGAGGCAATGGGCGCAGCGCTGGATCGCGATGGCCTCGATGCAGGGATAGGCGAGGATGATCTCGTCGAAATTCTTTGCTGCTGGGTCGCCCTCGTAGGCCGCCTCGACATCGGTCTGGAGCAGCTCGCGGAGGTGCGGGAGTTTGCCGAGGAATTCGCAGACAAGCTCGCGGGCCTGCTCGTCGAGTCCGTGATGGTGCTCGCCCGTTTCGTCGTCGCGGAGACGCAAGGTCTTTGCCACCTCGGTGCGGAGCACGTCGACCAGGATCGAGATCCGTTCGCCCGTGATCATTTCCAGCTCATCCGCCGGGATCGGCTCCTCGTCGTGGTAGCCGGGAAAGAGGACCTGGAGCAACTTCACGCAGACGTCGGTAATAGCCCGTTTCGACGGCAGATTGCCGCTGTCGAGACGATTAATTCCCCCGACCCGGTGATACGAGTCGAGAAGTGAGTCGATAATCCGTCGCTGAGCGCAGTCCATGAAGAGCAGAAAGGTAAACGCTCAGACGCGCTTTCCAAGGGGAAGCTTGCACCCTTTTCTCCCCGGTGGACACCTCGCCGTCCTGTGAAACACTGCTCCATGCGGCCCCTTGTGCTTTCCACCCTCCTTGCTTGCCTCCTCCCCGGATGCGAGCGCTCCGCCCCCGTGACGGTAGCAACTCCGACGAATCTCCCCCGGCTCCGCGAGCTCGATTTTTTCCCGTTTGCCGATTCTCTCGAGAGCATCAGTCCGCGCCGGTTCGCGGAAATCGATCGTCTCGTCGGCTCGGCAACTATTCCCTTGGTGCAGGGGGCACTGGCGAGGGGTGAACTCAGCTCCAAGGAACTCACGCTCTGGTTCCTCGACCGCATCCGTCGTCACGACGAGACCCTCCGCAGCTATCTCGAACTCAATCCCCACGCCCTCGACGAAGCCCGCGAGGCAGACCGCCTTCGCGCCGCCGGCACGGTGAAAGGCCCGCTCCACGGCATCCCCCTCAGCATCAAGGACAACCTCACCACCGCAGCACCGATGCATACCACCGTGGGAGCCAAAATCCTCCTCGATCATGTCGCCCCGGCCGATGCGAAGCTCGTGCAACACCTCCGCGAGGCCGGAGCCGTGATCCTAGGCAAAGCAAGCCTTTCCGAACTCGCCGGATCGCTCACGACCGATCCTCCCGGCTACAACGCGATCAGTGGAATGGGCTTGAATCCCTATCGCGCCGACCTGCCCGTCTCCGGTTCGAGCAGCGGCTCGGCCATCGCCACGAGCGCGCGCCTCGCCATGGTCAGTGTCGGCACGGAGACCTCGGGATCACTCATTTCCCCCGGCGCGAGCAACGGGGTTGTCGCGATGAGACCCAGCCTCGGTCTCGTCAGTTGCGAAGGCATCGTGCCGCTGATCCGCTTTCAGGATTCCGCTGGACCGATCGCCCGCTCCGTCACCGATGCGGCGATCCTCCTCGGCGTGATCGATGAGACGGAAACAGACTACGCCGCCTCGCTCGCTGCAAAAGCCCTCGAAGGAATCGCCGTCGGTCTCCTGCGCAAGGCCATCCTCGAGGACGAACCGAACGCCGCCCACTGGCTGACTCGCATCGACGAAGGTCTCGCCCGCGCCGGAGCGAAGGCCAAGGACCTCGACGAGACCTTCGCGGAAAAACCCGACCTTCTTCCTGTGATCTTCCTCGGCCTCTCTCAGGACACCCTTCCCTACCTCGCCGCGGCCGGAGCTCCCGTGAAAACCGTCGCCGACTTGCAGTCCTACAATGAGGCCGATCCGTCGCGCCGCATCCCGCGCGGACAAAACATGATCGACTTCGCCGTCAGGATTCTCGAAGCGATCCGCGAGGACAAAGGCGTGACGAATGAAGGCATGGAAGCGCTCTATGCGGACGCCACCATCCGCGTGCGCGAGGGAATGACCGCGATCCTCGCACGGACCTTCGCGGAGAACGAGGTGGATTTGCTAGTAAGCCTCGCGAACCAGCATTCCATGCTCTACGCCACCGCCGGCTATCCCGCCATCACCGTGCCTCTGGGACTCGATGAGACGGGCGCGCCCAGCGGCGTCACCCTCATCGCCCGCCCCGGCGAGGATGCGAAGTTGCTGGCGTATGCCTATGCCTTCGAACAGGCGACGCGGTATCGGGTGGAGCCGGAGATGAACTGACGAAATCGCCTCTGCGGGCATGAATGCCCGCGCTGCGTCCGTGACCGGACACTCAGGACGTTTCGATCGGGTTCACGACTTCGAGGAAACGAAACTTCAGAAAATCTGTGTCGGCACTGTAGAGTCGTTTTACCCCGTGTTGATGGAGAATCGCCGCGAGGTGGGCATCGGGCACGAGATTTCCACGCACCACGACTCCCTTCGTCGCCATTTCGTAATGAGAGAGGAAATCTTCCTGCTCCCCGATGAGACAGACACGCGGCAGGTTCATGAGTTGGCGCAGATTTGACCACGCCGTCTCGGAGGAAAGCGGACGTTCGAAGATGGATGGATGCGTCGCGATGCGAAGGTAAGCAAAGATCGTCGGCCAAGTCAGGCAAAACAGATCGGGATCGGTGGCACGTTCCATCACGAACGCAAGAGCCGCCGTGTGCTCCCGACAGCCGGAGTTGCTCGCGTAGAGCAGCAGGTTCGCATCGATGGAATAGCTCATTCACCAAGGGCCCGATAAAGGGCCTCTTTGTCGGCGAGATCGACCTTCGCACCCATGTCCGCAACGTTCCAATCCAGCGCGGGCGAACCGACCCCGAGACGTGCCTCCCGCCCGTGCAACGCCTCGGCGAGGAGTCGGGAAGCAAGCTCCCCCAGAGATACCTTCTCCACTTTTTGAAGTCGCTTCAATCCATCTAGGACAGGCTTGTCGAGGTCGAGGGTGGTTCTCATACATCAGATGATAAAATCCAAAACATCTGATGTCAAGATAGGCAGGGCCCACGCTTCGACTTGATTGTCCGTCCCGGCGAAGACGCAAATTTGCCGGCAAGTGCCTACGCTTCCGCGCAGTCAATGCGGTATCGGGTGGAATATAGACCACCGCTTCAGCGCGAAGATCAAACGTCTCGCGGGCTGAAGCCCCGGACTACTTTTTCCCCTGCCACTGGCAGATCCGCCGATTCGTGCCACCTTTGCCGATGCCGAAAATCCCCCTGTTCCTCCTCGCCCTTTCCCTCGTCCCGATCCTTACCGCGGCGGAACTGCCCGTGATCTTTCGCGACGATTTCTCGAAGGGCGCGGATGCGTGGGCCCCGACGGACGCAAGGGCGTGGAAGATCACGGACGACAAGGGCAATCCCGCTTTCGAGATCCTCGGCGGCTCAAAATACACCCCGCCCCACCGCAGCCCTGAGAACATCGCGATCCGCGAGGGGGGCGTTGTGGGCGACTTCGTATTCACCGCCCGAGTCATGACGAAACAGACCTCGCGCGGTCACCGCGACATGTGCGTCGTCTTCGGTTACCAGGATCCGGCGAACTTCTACTACGTCCACCTCGGCGAAAAGACCGACCCGCATTCGAACCAGATCTTCCTCGTCAACAATGCCCCGCGCGTCGCCATTTCCGAGCAGGCCAGCGGGGGCACTCCGTGGAAAGACGCCTCCTGGCACGAAGTGAAGATCGTCCGCACCGTCGCGACGGGTCTCATCGAGATCTACTTCGACGACATGGAGAAACCCACCCACGTCGCCCACGACAAGACGTTCACCTGGGGACGGATCGGTATCGGGACCTTTGATGACAAGGGCCTCTGGGACGATGTCGAAGTCCGCGGGACAGCAGTCGATCCACCCGTGGCGGTTTTGTCAGGAAGTCATCCCGATCCGAAGGGACTCTCCTACACGAAGTGGACGCCCGACTTCGAGGTGCCCGATCCGGTCGCGATCAGCTTCGATCCCGAGGGCCGCGCCTACGTCACCCAGACGATGCGCCGCAAGGCCAACGACCTCGACATCCGCGACAACACCGACTGGATCCCGAATGATCTCAGCTTCTCCTCGGCCGGTGAGAAGGAGGCCTTCTATCGCCGACAGTTCACGCCGGAAAACAGCGCCCTCAACGCGAAGCGGGTCAAGGATTTCACCGGGGACGGGGTCCACGACGCGCGCGACCTCACCGCCCTGAGCGAGCGTATCCACGTCATCGAGGACACCGACGGGGACGGACTCGCCGACTCGACGAAGATCTATGCCGAACAGCTTGATCATCTCATCGGGGGCGTAGCCGGAGGGGTGCTCTGGCACGATGGCGAGGTCTTCGTCTGTCCCGTGCCCGAACTCGTGAAATTCCGCGACACGGACGGCAACGGCAAGGCGGATGAAAGGAAAGTGGTGGTGTCAGGATTCGGCGCCCACCTCGCCTATGCCGGGCACGACATGCACGGGCTGTTTCTGGGTCCCGATGGACGCGTTTACTGGTCGATCGGTGACAAGGGTATCCGCGTGGAGACACCCGACGGTCTCGATTACCGCTTCCCCCACCAAGGCGGACTCATGCGCTGCGAGCCGGATGGCTCGGACTTCGAGGTCTTCGCGCACGGGCAGCGCAACATCCAGGAGATCAGTTTCGACCAGCACGGCAACTTCTTCGGGGTCGACAACGACGCCGACTTTGCGGGCGAGAAGGAGCGTCTCGTCTTCATCGAGCAATACGCCGACCTCGGCTGGCGCTCGCACTGGCAGTATCTGCGAGACGACTACAATCCGTGGAACGATGAACTCATGCACAAACCCTGGCACGAGGCCCAGCCCCGATGGTTCACCCCGACAATCGGGAACTACGAGAATGGTCCCGCCGGCTTCAAGTTCAACCCGGGCACCGCCCTCGGCCCGGACTACGAAAACTTCTTCTTCCTCACGAGCGCCCCGAACGGGCAGCAATGGGCCTTTCGCGTGGTGCCGGAGAGAGACTCGTGGGCGATGCGCGACGACCATCGCATCGGCGACGGCATTCCCCTCGTCGGACTCCAATTCTCGCCCGACGGCGCCCTCTGCGGCGTCGACTGGGGGGGCGGGTATCCGATGAACGAAAAAGGCGCGATCTGGCGCATCGATGTGGCAAAGGAAAAGCAACACCCGCTGCGGGGGCAGACAAAGAACCTGATCGGCGCGGACTTCGCCGTTGAGGGGTTGGTCGAGTTGACAAAACTCCTGGGTCACGCCGACCAGCGAGTGCGCATGAAGGCGCAGTTCGAGTTGGTGAAACGCAACGCTCTCACCGAACTTGAGACGGTCGCCGCGATGGTCGAATCCCCGCAACTGGCCCGTATCCATGCGATCTGGGGGATCGGCCAACTCATCCGTCAGAGGAAGACAAAAGACGCGGCGCTCACCGTTCTCTTCAAAGACCCCGACCCCGAAATTCGCGCCCAGGCGGTGCGGACGGTGACGGATCGCTACGGACGCTTGTTAGGACTCGACGTCATTCCCGCTCCCACCGGCGAAAGCCATGTTCTCACCGCGGCCGTCACACTACTGCTCGAAGATCCTGCCCAACGGGTCCGTCTTCAAGCGCTCCTCGGCCTAGGCCGCCTCCGCGATGTCGCGGCGACCGACGCGATCGTCCAGCTACTCGCCCGCAAGGAAAACGTCGTGAGCCTGACCGCCCTCCGCCACGCCGGGATCACTGCCCTCGCCGGAGCCGCGCCTTCGGAGCGGCTCGCCGCCCTCGCGAAACACGACTCGCTTTTCGTCCGCACCTGCGCCTCGTTGGCACTCGGCCGTCGCAGCGATCCCGCGATCATCGCCTTCCTCGATGATACCGATGCGATCCTCGCTGCCGATGCCGCCCGCGCGATCCACGACGATTGGATGATCCCGGACGCCCTCGATGATCTCGCCGCCCGCCTCGGCCAACACCGCGACCACGAAGGGTTCACCCGTCGCGCCCTCAACGCGAATCACCGCCTCGGCACTGCCGAATCCGCGGCCCGGGTCGTGGCTTTCGTCGCCGCAGGAGAAGCACCGCTGCCGCTCATCGAAGCCGGGTTGGAGTCTCTCGTGCATTGGACAAAACCGCGCGACCTCGATCTCGTCGTCGGACAATACCGGCCGCTCGCCGAACGGGATCCGGCAGTCCTTACCGCAGCGTTGAAGCCGCATCTCGACGAGATGCTCACAGCGAGGGTCTCCAAGATCCGCTCCACTGCGATGGAGCTGGCCACTTCCTTGAAGATGTCCATTGCCAACGAGACCCTCCTCGCCGTCTTCATCAACCCCGAAGCCGAGGCTCCGCTCCGCGCCACCGCCCTGCGTTCCCTCGCCGCCCAGGAGGCGCCCGGGCTAGGCGACCTCGTCGGGATCGCCTTCGCCTCGACGAATGACGCCCTCCGCATCGCGGGACTCGATCTCCTCGTGAAACTCGAACCTGACAAGGCCGCCAAAGAGATCGCCCGACGCCTCGAATCGAAGTCGTCCATCGCGCTGCAGCAGCACGCAATACGCACTCTGCCTTCCGCGAGGGCGGCCGGGGCGATGCTGGCTCTGTTCGAGAAGCTAGAGTCGGGCGAGATCGAACCCGCCCTGCAGCTTGACGTGTTTGAGGCGGCGAAGGATCCCGCCTTTGCCGAACATCCCGAGATCGCTGCGGCCGCACTCGCGATGGAGACGAGCTGGCAGACCGCTGCCGCGACTGATCCTCTCGCTCCCTTCCGTCTCGCCCTTGAGGGTGGCGACCCGGTTCGAGGCAAGTCCGTCCTCCTGAACCATCCCGCCGCGCAATGCACCGCCTGCCACAAGATCGCCGACGGCGCGGGCAGCAACGTGGGGCCCAACCTGAAAGACATCGGCGGGAAAAAGGATCGGCTCTACCTTCTCGAGAGCCTCGTCGATCCGCAGTCCGTCGTCGCGCCCGGCTACGGCAACATCGCCCTGACGAAGAAGGATGGCGGTTCCATTGCCGGACAGTTCCTCGCCGAGAAGAACGGCGAGATCTCGCTGCGCGACGCCGCGGGGAAAGAGATCGTCGTCGCCTCCGATACCATTCGGGAACGAACCCCGGTGATCTCGACGATGCCGCCGATGGGATTCATCCTACAAAGGGGCGAGATCCGCGATCTCGTCGCGTATCTGGCGGGATTGAAGGGGAACTCGAAGAAATGAGCCATGGCCACCGGACGGCCGCGCTCCGACCTCACTCGACCGTCCTAAAGTAAACCCAGTGCTCCTGATCACCCGCCAGACGCATGCGGACACCGGTATCGGCCCGGCCCCAAGTGACGATCTCGCCATCGGCATACTTCAAAACAACCGTATCGGCCTCTGGCTTCTCGATCACCTCGTAAGTCACCGCCTCGCCGGTGCCATTGCGGATGCGACGCATCTCGGTGGCGGTGAACTCAATCTCGACCCCTTCGAACTGCGTCAGCAAGAGTCGCGAAACGCCCTTCTGCAGGCCGTCGACGAGATCCTTCAAAAAGCCCTCCCCGGGATTCGCGGCTGGTTGACCCGGCTCGGCGGTCATCTTCGCGACGGTCGTCTCACGGTCTAGCGTCCACTTTCCGATGAGGAAGCTCCTCCCGCAGCCGCTCAGGGTCGTGGCCAGGAAGGTAACAATGGCGAGGTGCAGAAGCGGTTTCACGATTTCAGATTAACCAGGACCAGCGCAGGCTGTCAACGACTGGCTCGCTTCGGGGAAAACTCCGCCTCTCCGCTTGCAACCGCCTCGGAGTTGCGGTGTTCTTCCCTCGTGGTCCCCGTGGCATGAAAATCTTCCTCCGGTTGTTCACCCTTGCCCTGCTCTCTCCCGCGCTGGCGCAGGAGAGTCCCCCCTCGCCCACCGACAACGTCACCCCGATCGGCATCGCGACCGATGACTTCACCGCCTTGAGGGGCCAATCTCCCTTCCTTCGCTCGCTGAACCTGAGCGATTCCCTCGTCCTCACCGGCTTCGCCGATGTCGAGGGAGAGCGAGTCGCCACGATCCTGAACAAGGAGACGAAGCAGACCTACGTCGTGTCGAGCCAGATCAATTCCCAAGGATGGAAAATGGTCGACCTAAGGGCCGACGCCGATCTCGAGAAGGTCGCGGCGAAGGTCGCAGTGGATGGTGGAGAGGTCGTGACGGTGCGTTACGCCAGTATCGACCTCAAGAACGGTGAAGCAAAACCGGCACCCGGTCCCTCGACCGAGACGAATGGCAGCCCTACGGCGATCATGGAGGCGAATCGGGGCCGCTTCGGAGGTCCGCGCATGGGTGGCCCGCCTCCGGAGATTCGTGAGAAGATGGAACGGCTCTCGGACGATCAGCGAGAAAAACTCTTCAACAAGATGCGCGAACTCCGCGAGAAGAGCCCTGACATGTCCTGGGAAGAACGCGGCAAGGTCTTCAGCGAGGCGCTCGACAAGATGCTCAACAAAAAGAAATGAGCGCACCCGGAGGTGCGCTCATTGGCTGAGATTGCGCTCTCAGAAGCAACGAAGGTTACTTCTTCTTGTCCGTTTTGCCCGCCTTCTTCTCTTTCTTCGCCGTGCCGGCGCGGCCGGGGAAAGTCAGTTCGGCAATGCCGGATTTGTCGAGACCACCAATGCCGAGCTCGACCATGCGGTCATACTGGGCCTTGGTGGCATCGTTGAGGGGCAACGCGATCTTGGCCGACTTGGCGAGACCGGCGGCGATGCCGGAATCCTTCGCGGCGTGCTCGGCGGAGAACCAACAATCGTGCTCGCGGGCGATCATGTCGCCGCTGTCGGTCTCGAGGACGCGGGAGTTCGCGCCGGTCTGGGAAAAGACTTCGCAGACCATCTTCAGATCGTGACCCAGCGCGGCGGCGAGGCCGAGACCCTCGGCGAGGCCGGCGGTGTTGATGTTCATCACCATGTTGACAAGGGCCTTCACCTCGGCGGCCTTTCCGACCGCGCCGATGTGGCGCAGGCTGAGGGAGAGATCCTGGAGAAGTTTGAGATGCTTGTCATAAACGGCCTTTTCGGAACCGATCATGAGGTAAAGCTGGCCATTGCGGGCGTGGCTAATGCTGCTCGCCATGCAGGCTTCGATCGTGGCGGCTCCGGCCTTTTTCGCGGCCTCGGCCACGGTCTGCTGGATCCCCGGGGAAAGGGTCGCACAGTTGATGAAGGTGCGGCCTTTCGCACCAGCGAGGAGGTTATCGCTCTTGCCGAGAAAAATCTTTTTCATCGCAGCATCGTTGGTCACGACGGTAAAGATGATGTCGGCCTTGGCGGTGACGTCGGCGAGCTTTTTGCAGGCGGTCGCACCCAGTTCCTTGGCGAGCGACTCGGCGGCCTCGGTGTTCACGTCGTAGACGGCGGTGACCTTGTATTGAAGATCGTTGAGACGGCGAGCCATGTTGGCCCCCATGCGCCCGACGCCGACGAAGGCGACGCGGGATTTCGGAGCGGTGGTTTTGGCAGCGGCTTTTTTGGCGGGCTTTTTGGTCATATTCGCTTTCGGTGGAGTCTTTGGTAGACTCTCAGGTGTAACAGAGTTTCGAATCCAGCCAAGTGAATTATGAGAAGTGGAGCGCGTCGTTATCGCGGGATGCAGAGCTTCGTTGACGCGGGACGCGGCTTCGTCACGGTGCTGCGGACGGAGTGGAATTTCCGCATCCACACCGTTGTCGCCCTGCTCGCCACCCTCGCGGGTTTTTTCTTCGGGATTAGTGAAGAGGAATGGCTCGCCGTAGTCCTGAGCGCCGGCATCGTCTTCATGGCCGAGGTCTTCAACACTGCCCTCGAATATCTCGCCGATGCGGTCCATCCCGAAGTGGACCGCGGAGTCGGGATGGCGAAAGACGCGGCCGCCGGCGGGGTCCTCATCGCGGCGGTTGCAGCGGCGGTGGTCGGGGCTATCGTCTTTTTACCGAAAGTATGGGCCTGGCTGACACTCTCTTGACTCTGGAAACGGATCCGGCCTGGCTCCCGGGTCTACGCGAAGCGGCCAACGGAGCCGCGATCTCGACGGCGGAGGAGGTGCGAAAGGAATTCGGCACGGACCGCTGGCACGCCGCCGCGATGCCAGAGGTCGTCGTGCAGGCAGTCACCCGCGAGCAGGTCGCCGCGACCCTGCGCTACGCCAACGAGCACGGGATCCCCGTGACCACCCGCGGTGCGGGAGTCGGCTATGTCGGCGGCTGTGTGCCGGTGAAAGGCGGCATCCTCCTCTCGGTGCGGCAAATGAACCGCATCGTCGAGATCAATCCCGCCGACGGCATCGCCGTGGTCGAGCCGGGCGTGACTCTCGACGATCTTCAGGAAGCGGTGCGGCAACTCGGCTGGTATTACCCGCCCGATCCGGCGAGCCTCAAGGAGTGCTCCGTCGGCGGCACCATCGCGACGAACGCAGGCGGCCCCCGCTGCGTGAAATACGGCGTCACCCGTCACTATGTGCTCGGTCTCGAGGTCGTCCTGCCTGATGGGCAGATCCTCGAGACAGGCGGCCGCTGCCACAAGAACAAGACGGGACTCGACCTCATCGGCATGTTCGTCGGCTCCGAAGGAATCCTCGGCGTCATCACGAAAGCGACCCTGCGCCTCATCCCGCATCCCGAGGCGCGGGCCATGCTCACCGCGACCTTCCCCGATTTCGAAACCGCGGCGGAAGCGGTGCAGGCGATTCTCAACCACGGCTGGCAGCCTTCGGGGCTCGAGGTCACCGATGGATTCACCCTTCAGGCGGCCCGCGATTACCTCGGACCCGAGAGGCTGCCCGACGGCGACGCCCACCTCATCGTCGAGCTCGATGGACGGCGCGAAACGATTCTTCAAGATCTCGCGAAGCTGCGCGAGCTCGTCGACACCCTCGGCGCGATCACCGTCGAAGAGGCCCGAGATCCGGAGTCCTGCGAGGCGATCTGGAAACTGCGCCGCGAATTTTCCTACTCCCTCCGCGCCACCGGACTGATCAAGTTGAACGAGGACATCGTCGTGCCGCGCTCGAAGCTCGTCGAACTCGTCCGTTTCGCGCGGCAATTGGAGAAGGACACCGGCATCCCCGTGGCCTGCTTCGGTCACGCCGGCGACGGCAACATCCACACCAATCTCATGGTGAAGGACTACGAGACCGATCCTGCCGAGAAGGCCAAGGCCGACGCGGCCCTCGACCTGCTTTTCAAATGGATCATCGCCAACAACGGCCAGATCACCGGTGAGCACGGGGTCGGACTGGCGAAGAAGCGGTGGTTCAAGGACGCCGTCGGCGAGGTCTCGACGGACGTGCACCAGAGGCTGAAGGCCGCTCTCGATCCCAAGGGGATTTTGAATCCCGGGAAGTTTTTGGGGTGAGGGGGGCTGAACCTCTTCAATGGGCCCGCCCTATTCGAGCCTGACCGCGTCCAGTTTCTGCGATGTGAGGAGAGTTTTTTGAACGGCTTGCAGCTTGGTCACATAATCCTCGTGACTCTTGTTCCATACTCCGTCTAGAACCAAAGTCATTCACGCAGCCTCATCACGCTTCATCGCGGCGACGGCCAGATCGTGGGAAGTCTGGAGATTCATCCAGAACCGGGCCGAGGTTCCAAGTGTTTCGGCAAGGAGGATCGCAGTCTCCGCGGTGATGGCGCGCTTTCCGCGGACGATCTCGCTGATGCGCATTCGAGGAACACCCATTTGATTGGCCACGGCGGATTGGCTGAGCCCCATCGGCTTGAGAAATTCTTCATCAAGGATCTCTCCCGGGGTAACGAAGGC
>NEUQ01000027.1 GCA_002288445.1 Verrucomicrobiia bacterium Tous-C2TDCM
CAAAGACCTTCCGCTTATCCACGACCCGGGACATGACGTGGTAAAACGATCGGCCGCTTCCGAGGAGACGTGCGGTGCGCATGAGGTGAAGAGATAACGGGATAACGGGATAACGGGATAACGAGATAACGGTGACGCCGAAGGTGGATTCGCCGAGACGGCAGAAACGGAGTAAAATCGTCCACTTAAGAGCGAAATCAAAAACTTTGCGTCTGTCCCTTTATTTTATTTTGAGGTTCCCGTGGGCGGGGTGAACAGACACGTCGGGACATCCGACAAAACGCCTCTCCCAGAGCAGGCTCCAACCCTAATCTCACTCGCCCACCCCAGCCGCCGCCTCGGGCGCGGGTGACTCATCCACGGGTAAGTGATCAAAATCGCCGCCAAGAGCGAGGTAGAGGTCAACGCGTGTGGCGAGCAACTCGTAGTGAGCGGCGAGTAGCACGCTCTCGGATTCGAAGGCGCGACGCTGGCTTTCAAGAAGGGTGATGATCTCCACCAGACCTTGTTCATACTCTCCCAGGCTCAACTCCTCGGCGCGACGGGACTCGGTCACGGCAGTGGAGAGAGCAGAGACCTCGGATTTCAAAAAGGTCTCGGCCGCGATCGCTGTCTCTACTTCACGGAAAGCCGTCAGCGCGGTTTCGGCGTAGTCGCGGATCAGGCCATCGCGCCCGGCCTCATCGAGACGGATATTCGCCCGGAGGCGACCTCCCTGATAAAGCGGCCGGGTAAGGTTTTGCCCCACCGCCCAGACCATCTTCTGAATATCGAAGATGTCGCCGAATTCATCCGTAGTCGCGGTGCCGATCGCCCCACTGATACTGAGGGCGGGGAGCAGGGTTTTGCGGCTCGCCGAAACTTCCTTGAAGGCTGCATCGACCCGCGCCTCGGCCGCGAGTAGGTCGGGACGACGCAGAAGCAACTCGCTCGGCAGACCTTTGGGGATCTCGCGGGAAAGGCTCGGGAGACCGCCAATTGAGGCAATCGTCCCTCCAGGATAACGACCGAGCAGCGTTTCAAGGCTGCGCCGCGATCCGTCGAGCTGGCGTTGCGAAAAGAGGATGGCCCGCTCCGCCCGGGCAATGTCCGCCCGGCTCAAGCTGATCTCGAGCGCCGCCCGCTCGACGAGATCGCCCGCCTCCATTCGCGAATCGAGGATTTTCAAATTCGTCCGCAGACTGCCCAGGGTGCGGCGCGAGATCTCGATTTGCTGCTGCGATTCGACGATGGAGAGCGCCGTCTTCACGACGTTCGCGGCGAGGGAAAGACGCGACGCCTCGTAGAGGGCCGACTCGGCGGCGACGCGGTCGAGCTCGGCATCGCGCAGATTTTTGAGGCGGCCCCATAGATCGATCTCCCACCGGAGGTCGAGGCCAAAATTAAAATTGTTGGCCCGTGTATTGGCGAATTCAGAGCCTCGCAGATTCTGCGACCGGGAAGTCGAGAGCGAGGAATCGACCGCCGGCAGCCGGTCAGCTCCAGCGAGACGGGCCCTCTCCTGAGCCTCGGCAACGCGCGAACGGGCCGCAGCAAGACTATAGTTTCGCCCCACTGCCTCCTCGACGAGGGAGCGCAACGCAGGTGAACCAAAATCATCGAGCCAGCCCGTCACCGCCTCGCCAGACGCCCCGCTGCCAGCCGTCCATCGAGACGGCAAATCACCCACCGCGGTTGCCGCTTCAAACTTTGGCCCGTTCCAGAAGGTGCAGCCACTCAAAAGCAACACAGCCGCGAGCGAGGCGACGAAAACGCCGCCACGCCCCATCGGAAGAGTGGAATCTGTGAGTTTCGTGCTCAAACCTGCCTCATTCAGTAACCGAATGCCGACCTTGTCGAACCGGAAGTTCACAAAAATCTCTCCACGATCGTGAAAAGGCAGTATCCCGCCACGAGGACTGAGAGCGGAGTCACGACCGATTTTCGATACCAGTCGAATCGGCTCAGCGAGAGCAGGTTGGCGGCCACAACGAGGATGACGAGGAAAAACGCCGCCTCCGTGCCCAGAAGGAACAGGACGAGCCGCCCCGTCCCCAGATCTGCACCGGCAATCAATTCACGGTAGACGGCTGTGTCGATCAGCGCCAACCCGAGGAACATCCCGCCTGCCGCGATCAGCGGATAGCGCCACGCCTTTAGCTGATGGTGCAGCAACGCCTCGATCGCGACCAGACTCGCCACCGCGGCAAGGCCCTGCCAGACCCAGGCCGGGGCCGGCATCAGCCCCCACACCGCCAGCGAGACCGCTAATCCCTGCGCGAGCAGGAGTATTCCCGCCTGCCAGAGCACACTGGTCCGCCCCAGCGTTAGAAGCAGCATCGCGATAACGAGCAAGGTGGGAATGGCCGACTCGTGCAGAAAGGCGCGCCAGCCCGATGCGAAGACACCGAGCGGTCCAAATTTCTTTTCCAATGCCGACGCTGACCCGGCCGCGGCCTCCGTTTCCTTCGAGAACGGATCGCCCTCCTCGACGGGCAGGACACTAACCGGGCGGCTGTATTCGCCTGCCAGGATCACCTGCATGCGGCGGCTGGGCTGATCGTCCTTCACCGCCACCATCACCACGGCCATTGGACAACGCGGATCGAGGTAGAGAAGAAACTCCTTGGCCCCGTCGGGGATCCCGCCCTTGAGTTTGGTCAGCACCTGACGGCGCCGCAACTCCTCGGGGGTTTCCTCATCGCTCGTCTCCTGCACTGAGACTTCGATTTCCGGCTTCTGCTCGGTCTGGTCGAACATCACAATGAGATAACTCGCGAACTCCCGCGCCGCGTCCTCGGGCGAGACCTGATCGTTCATCGCCGGATCTTCACTGGGCACCACCTCCATCGCCGCATCGAGAGCGAAGGTGCGATCCTTCGTATCTAGGTAGGTGATCAGCGAGACCGAGGAAACGCGATGCGCCTGAGCCGGCAGCACCAGCAACCCGAAGAGCAAAATCCAGAGAAACAAGAGAGGATCCCCGCCCGCGAGCGGAAGACGGCAGCCGTGGAGACGCATAAGAACAGTAGAACGGGGATCGGGCCGAATTGCAACCGGAACACCCCGGACGGCTTGTTGCGCGATCAGGTCTTGCGGCAACCACCGCCGCGAGTCGGAAACCCACCCACAAAAATTCGCGCCAACCTGATCGCGTGATTGCTTTCGCCCTGTCCCGGCTGGACCTTTGCGACTTTGTTTACGACAATCAAGTCCAGGACCTTTCGAACCGTTTTTGACCATGACATCCAAGAAAAAGCCCTCGCAAGAGCTGGATCGCCGCCACTTTCTCCGCACCGCCGCCGGCACTGCCGCCGCGACCGGGGCCCTTCTCGGGGCCGCCCGAGGAGCGGGCATCGATCCGTCGAAGAAACTGAAAGTCGGCTTCATCGGCACTGGCGGACGCGGCACCGGAGCCGTCGTGCAGGCTCTATCAGCCGACGACAATATCACCCTTCACTCCGTCGCCGACGTCTTTCAGGACAAGATCGATGGTGCCCTCGCCCAACTCGCAAAGGATCCAAAAGTGAAGGACAAAGTCGACGTGCCCAAAGATCGCCAGTTCGTCGGCCTCGATGGCTACAAGCGCGTCCTCGATTCCGGGGTTGATGTCGTCCTGCTCACGACTACTCCCGGTTTCCGCCCACTCCATCTCCGCGCCGCGATTGAAGCGGGCAAACACGTCTTTGCCGAAAAGCCGATGGCAGTCGATGCCGCCGGAGCCCGCCACTGTCTCGAGTCGCTCACCATGGCCGAAGGAAAGCCAATCTCCATCGTCGCGGGATTCTGCTGGCGTTATTCCCCCAGCCGCCGCGAAGCCTACAAGAAAGTGATGGAAGAGGGCATCATCGGCGACGTCGTCGGTGTCTACGCGACCTACTACTCGAACCACTCCAAACCCCATCTGGATCCCTCGCTCCGCATGGACGGCATGAGCGACATCGAATGGCAGATCCGGAACTGGTACAACTACACTTGGCTTGGTGGCGGCGGTCTCGTCGAGCAGGCCGTCCACAGCGTCGACAAGATCGCATGGATCATGGGCGACAAGCCGCCGATTAGCTGCCGCGCCACGGGTGGTCTCGGCGCTCCTCAGGCCGGAGGCAACATCTTCGACCACTACCATATCGCCTACGAGTATGGGAACAACGTCTGGTGTCACCTCGGCTCGCGCAAGGCTCCGGGCTGTTTCAATGAAAACGCCGACTACGTCCGCGGTACTAAGGGCACCCTCGTCCTCGGCCGTGGCGGCGACCCCTACATCGAGGACAATGGCGGCAAGCTCCTCTGGCGCTATCGCAAGCCGCGGGAGGGCGAGGCGAATATGTATCAAGTCGAGCACGACGAGCTTTTCAAATCGATCCGCACTGGCCAGCACATCAACGACGGAGCCCGCATGGTGAATTCAACGATGATGGCGATTATGGGCCGCATGTCCGCCCAGACCGGGAAGGAAGTGAGGTGGGAAGAGGCCATGGCTGCGGCTGAAGACCTTTTCCCTGGGGAAGAGAACCTCTCCTGGAGCCAGAGTTTCAAACCCCACGATGTGCCCAAACCCGGAGTCTTCCAGATCCCCGGCATCGGCGGCGTCGAGAGCAAGGCCTGATCGCCCCATCGCGAAAGTCCCGTTTTTGCACGACAAGGGCGGCCTCGCTGACGCGGGTCGCCCTTCTTTTTTCCGCTGAACGTTTCCAATGAAAGCCCGCCTCGCCACTCTAACCCTCGTCCCGCTCGTCTTTGCCGGACTCCTCGACGCCACCGAGCCGCCCTTCGCCGCGAGCCAGTTTCCCGACATCGCCTCCCTGCCGGATCGGACCACCGAATTCCGCCGGCGCCTCACGGAGGGTGATGGCACCCTCCTCCTCGAGCCGGGCGCGCATCGTATCGCCGGCACTCTTGAAGTGGTTTTGTCAGGACGGCACAGCGCCCTGATCCGTCCAGCCTCCGGCAGCGCCACCCTCATCATGGACGGGCCCGGCCCAGCGATCCGCCTCGTCGGATCCCATGAAGGCACCGCCTCACCGAGCTCTTTCAAGGTCGAGACTTTTCACGAACGGATGCCCTTGGTCGAAGGAATCGAAATCGTCGGCAACCATCACGGAGCCGATGGGATCGAACTCGTGCGGACCTTCGAGGCCATTGTTTCCAAGGTCGCGGTGCGCTGGTGCCGCGACGGCATCCGCCTCCTCGAACGCAACCGCAACGTCACCATTTCCGATGTGAACCTGTACGAAAACCGTGGCATCGGGCTGCACCTCGACGATGTGAACCTCCACCAGATCGACGTGGCCAACTCCCACATCAGCTACAATCGCGGCGGCGGGATCGTCGTGCGCGACGGCAACGTCCGCAATCTCCAGATCACCGGCTGCGACATCGAGTCGAACATGCCCGGCGACGACAGCCCCACCCAAACCGCGAACATCCTCCTTGATGTTTCCGGCTCGGGCGATGACAAAACGCGGTCGATCGCCGAGGTCGCGATCACCGGTTGCACGATCCAGCACAGCTCGAACTACTCGGGCCAAGAGTTCAAAGAGCTCGCCCCGGGTGGAGCCAACCTCCGTTTCCTCGGCAAGGAGAGCGCGCCGATCGACTCGGTCACAATCAGCGGCAATGTCCTCAGCGACGTCTCGCTAAATGTCGACCTGCGCGACTGCACCGACATCACCTTCACCGGCAACGTCCTTTTCGCCCCGAATCCCGACAATCTCCATGTCATTCGAGGAAAGCGGGTCGTGGTGAACGGCAATGCCTTCAATCCCCGCGAATTCGACCGCCCCGGCCGCATCGTGTTCGAGGCATGTCAGGATTGCGTCTTCTCCAACAACACCCTGCGGGCCCTCCTCGCACCAGAGGGATCGATCGTTGTGAGAGGCTCGCGACGCCTCGCCCTGAACGGCAATCTGCTCACCGAGTCCCTTGGAGGGGTGAAGATCGAGGACTCGTCCGACATCGTTGTGAAGGACTGGCTCGTCTCCGGCCTACCCGAAGAGGCCCGCTTCGTCGTGAAGGACGAGGCCTCCACAAGGGTCTCGGAAGAGGGAAACGTCACCGCTCCCTGACCAAGACCGTTCTGGGGCGGTCGTCTCGTCGACGCCCGCGGGAAGCGTCGCCGCTTCCGCTACCGCTGACGCGTTCATCGCAGCCCGACCATAGCAGAACGGGCTACCGTTCCTACCGAATGTCCGAGCGACACCTTCTACCTCGTCAGTCGCACGATCACGCGATTGTCCTCACGCAGATGACGCGCGGCTGCCTCGCGCACGGCTTCGCGGGTGAGCAAGCGCACCGTTTCGGGGGTCTTGCGATAGTGATCCCAGCCGAGCCCGACGAGCTCATCGACCGTCGCGGTCGACGCGAGCTCTCGCACGCTTTGGAGGTGGATGGCCTCGCGTCCTAGCCACGAAGACTTGGCCCGTTCGAATTCCTCCGGTTCGAGGCCATCGCGGACGATGAGTTCGATTTCCGCCAGCATCTCCTGTTGCACGAGATCGAGCTTCTCCGGCGCGGTCGAGGCATAGAAAACGAGGAAGCCCGGCTCAAGACCGACAAGACGACTTGCCCCGACCGAATAGGCCAGCCCGAGCTCCTCACGGATGCGAATGAAAAGGCGCGACGCCATGTCACTGCAAGCCTCGTCGATCATCTCGAGAGCGGGATTATCGGGATGGGTGAGATCGACGGTGCGGAAACCGATCAAAAGGACCGCCTGCTCCTTCTCGTGAGCCAACTCGATGGTGCCGGCATAGTCAGTCGGCAAGTCGAAGGCTCCCACGGGAGAAACCGGCGAACCCGCCTCGAGGCTGTGCTCGAAGCGCGAGCGGATCATCGCCTCGGCCCGAGCCGGATCGAGATCACCAAAGACGCCAATGACCCCGTTGCTCCCGGCCACCAGTTTCCGGTGCATCGCGACCAGCCCCCCTCGATCAAGCGCACCGATTGAACCGACCGTGCCGGAGGCTTCGAGTCCGTAGGGATGGGTGCCGTAGAGCCGCTTCCGCAGGGCCTTCATCGCCACGGAAAAGGGACGATCGTCCTCGGCCTTGATCAGCGAAAGTTGAAAGGTTTTCTCCCTTTCGATCGTTTCCGCGAGAAACGCCGGCTCGAGCAGCGCCTCGCCTAACAAGTCTACCACCCGCTCGAGATCGGGACGCAGGGCATGGACGGAAACACCGAAGGAATTGTTCCCGGTGCTCGCCCCCATGCCACCGCCGACCGACTCGATCTCGAGCGCGAACTCTTCGGCGCTGCGCTTCAAGGTATCCTTGGTGAGCAGCCGCGACATCAGTCGCGTCATCCCGGCGGTCGACTCAGTCTCGGCAAGAAGACCACCGCGGAAGACCCCGCTCGCCTGGACGAAGGGCACACGATGATCGGGCAGGATGAGCACGGTAAGTCCGTTCGCGAGCTCGACCTTGCGGATGTCCTCGGATCGTTTCGCCATGTTGGAGCGGGACGGTTTGGCCGCAACCTTGGGAAGGAGCGCCACGGAGGTCATCCGATCAGGATGCAAGTAGGCCACGGCGACCTCGCGGACGGCCTCACACCCAACCAGCTGCACCGCCTCGACGTAGTCACGCGTGAGATCGGGATGACGGGCAAGGAGCCAGTTCGACCCGATTTCGGAAGCCTGTCCGCGCATATCGGTGAAGGTCGAAAACTGCGTGGTGAGGATCTGACGACGTGCTTTCTCGATTTCTCGCTCACTCACGCCTTCCTCACGGATGCGGGCAACCTCGCGCAGGACCGCCTCGCGCGCGGCTCCGGCTTTGTCGGGCTCGGCGCCGATACTGAGACCGAATTGCCCGGTGAAGGCTGGCGTGTAGGCCCAGGCCGCGACCGAGTGGGCGAGCTGCTGCCTTTCCCGCACGGCCTGATACAACCTCGAGCTCCGACCATTCCCGAGGATCCCAGCGAGCAGATCGATCGCCGGCACGTCAGGATCGAGTGCATCGGGGATCTGCCAAGCGAGACTCTCCCGATGCAGCTCCGTGGAAAACACGATCTCCTCGCGGCGCGGGCCGCGCTGAGGGGGCTCGACAGGCAGGATCACCGGGGGGCGGCGTCGGCGCGCGAGCCCTCCGAGCTTGTCTCCGATCTTTGCGATGATCTCGTCCGCATCGACATCTCCGACGACGACGAGGAAGAGATTGTCGGGCGAATAACGGGCGCGGTAGTACGCGTAGAGGTCGTCTCGACGGAGTTGGTTGAAGAGATCGAGATGACCGATCACCGGATGGCGGCAGGGGTGCACGGCGTAGGCTGTGCGGAAGAGGAGCTTCCCGAGGACCTTATCGGGATTGTCCTCCCCCATCGCGATCTCGCGGCGGATCACCTCGCTCTCGTTTTCAAATTCATCCTCGGGGATGGAAGCGTCACCGATCACATCGCAGAGAACGTCGAGGCAATCCATCGCTCCGCCGGAAGGCGCGTCGATCCAGTAGACGGTCCGGTCGAACGAGGTGTAGGCATTGATATAGCCGCCTTGGGCCTGCACGGTCTGCGCGATTTCATTGGCATCCCGGCCACCGGCACCCTTGAACAGCATGTGCTCGAGGAAGTGGGAAACTCCCGCGCCGAGCCAATCCCCTTCGTGGATGCTGCCCGATCGGCACCAGCCTTGCAGGCTCACGACCGGTGCGGAGGGATCCTCACGCACCAGAATTTCAAGGCCATTTGGAAGCGTCTCGACCCGCCCATCAAAGGAGGGGAAATGCAGCGGTGCGAATTCCGTGCTCACAGATCGCTCGACTTCGCAGGTTGGTTGCCTCGGGCGGGCGGCTCCAGCTCCGACGGTGAGGCGCCGCGCTTCGCAAGAACCTCGCGGGTGGGGCGATAGGGCGCGAGCAATTCCTCGCGCAGGTTCATCACGCCGCAGAAGTCGGACGGTGAATCCTCGTCCGATTTGCCGAAGGCTCCCGCCCCAATGAGATTGAAGACCATCGTGCCGACATCGTCGCCCTCACGGATGCCCCACGAATCGAGCACGGCCACCGCCATGGGCCCGAAACGCTCCACGGCCAACGCAACGAGGCCCTCGAGCAGCTCATGACCGGTGACGTGTCGATGCTCGATGAGTTCGTCCTTTCGCAGCGCCTTGATCGTGTGATCAAGCGCGTCGCGCAGGAAATGATAGCCATCGGTCTCATAACGCCGATCCGAGGTCAGGATGGCTTTGACTGCGACGTCGAATTGAACTCTTTCCATAGTCGGAGCGGCGGAGCGGATAAACGGACTCCCCCTTTCGCCAAAAAGGCCGCGCGAGTCAAGGAGCAAAGGGAGCGGGAATCTTTTCCGCTTCGGTTCGCTTTCGACTTGGCAAGCGGGCGGGCGGGAATAGGGTCCCCCCAGCGTCTCTCCGACCATGAATCCTCCGGATCTCGACCCGCTCTTCCGTCGACTGCGTGATCAGCGCACCTCGCCTTCCTCCGACGTCACTTCTCCGATTCTCGCCCGGCTCGGCGATCCCGCACGCCACGTCCGGCTTATCCTCGTGAGCGGTGCGGCCTCGTGCGCCGTGGCCGTGATCCTCGCCGTCCTGATCGGTTTGATCGTGTCGAGGGCAGCGGTCCATGACGCTCCACCGCAGTTGACCCTCCTGAGCGGCGAGACCCATCTGCTCCTTTCTCTTTGAACTCCTCGCAAAAACCGTTCTTCTGGGCCGCCACGGCCGTTGTTCTCGCAGCCATGTCTGCCTATTTGGTGGCCCGGTGGACGGCGCGGCACCACGAGGGCCATGTCCACGCTGGTCCGGAGGATCACTCGGGCTATGCGTTTCATGAGTGGCTTCATTCCCAACTCGCAATCACCCCTGAGCAGGAGTCCCTTCTGGCCCCGGTCGAACGCGACTACGCCGCAAAGCGTCAAGAATTGTTGCAAGTGGTCGAGGAGGCCGGCCACCAACTCGCCGCGGCTCTCGAACGCTCTCCCATCGATCGGCCTGATGTCGACGCGGCGCTGGAAAAGATCCACAGCGCCCAGGGGCTACTCCAGCAGGCCACGATCGGCCATTTCCTCGAAATGAAGGAGGCCCTTTCCCCCGAGCAGGCCGCCAAGCTCCTGCGCTGGACGCGCGAGAGCATCACCCATGAGCACCGGCCCTGACATCCTCCGTCCGGACCTTTTATGGTTCGCCGAGGCGCCGATCGTTCCGAAGGTTGGAGTGGATCGCTCCGCCCTTCTCGTGGCCCGTTCGCGAGAGGGCTGCCACCAGGCGTATGCCGAACTGATCGACCGCTACCGCGACCGGATCTATCGCTTCTGCCTTGGCTGGACGGGAGATCCCGAAGATGCCGAGGAACTCTGTCAGGACGTTTTCGTGCGCGCCTACTCCGCCCTCCCTCGATACCAAGGGGAAGATTATTTCTCCGCTTGGCTCTTCCGCATCGCGCGGAACCGGTGTCACGACCACCACCGCAGCCGCGCCCAGCGCAACAAGAGCAGGAACTGTAGGCTCGAGAGCTCGCGCGTCCTGGAACTTTCCGCGCCGGGTCCGCGACCGGACGAAAACGCCGCTGAGACCGAGGAACTGGCGAGACTCCGTCAAGCCATCTCCGCCCTGCCGGAGCGGCTCCGCGAAGTGATCGTCCTCTGCGGCATCGAGGGACTCAGCCAGGACGAATGCGCCGCTCTGCTCGGTTGCAGCCGTCGCGCCGTTGAGGGTCGCCTTTATCGGGCACGTCAGGAATTGGCGGAAAAGTGCGGCTCGAGCGCCTGATTCCCGGCACCTCTTCACGCAGGCAAAAAGTTCATGGGCTCGACGGGAAAACTTCGTTTCTCCCCGTGATCTCCCATGCACCGCTTTTTCCCACTCCTCTCTTTCGCCGTGAACTTCCCCGCTCTGCTACCGGCTCAGGAAATCCCGACAACAGTTCCAGCTTTGACTGCCTCGGAAGCCCCCACCCCCGACCTCGGTGAATTGCCCGCTGTCGTCGTCGAGTCAGCCCCGGCGCCGGTGATCAATGACCGCGTCCCCACGCCGGTCCGCACCGAGAGCACGGCAACGGTTTACGACACCATCGTCGAGCCGGGAAAAAACCAGAGCCTCCTCGGCATCGCCGGGTCCGCCTCGATGGGACGCGCCAGCGCGGAAGAACTCATGGCTCGCCCCTACCTGCGCCGAGGCGAACTCCTCGAAGTCGTGCCCGGCATGATCATCACGCAGCACAGCGGAGGAGGAAAGGCGAACCAGTATTTCGTGCGTGGCTTCAATCTCGACCACGGCACCGATTTCGGGATCTTCGCCGACGCCATGCCGGTGAACAACCGCAGCCACGGACACGGCCAAGGCTACGCCGACATCAATTTCGTGATCCCCGAGCTGATCGAGACGCTCGACTACACGAAGGGCCCCTACTTCGCCGATCTCGGTGATTTCTCGACCGCGGGCTCGGCGAAATTCGGCTTCTACGACATCCTCCCCGAAGGCACCGCCTCGATCAGCGCGGGCGAGGACGACTATTTCCGCTTCCTCTTCATGGACAGCGTCGCCGCCGGAGACGGCATGCTGACAACGGCCTTCGAATACAACTATTACGACGGTCCCTGGGTGCTCGAAGACAACTTCGAGAAGTTCAACGGCTTCGTGAAATACTACTGGGAGGCGGGCGTGAACCGCTACGCCATCACGGGGATGGCCTACCAGGGCAAATGGGATGCGACCGACCAGATCCCCTCGCGCCTCGTCAGCGGCGGCATCATCGACCGACTCGGCTTTGTCGATCCGACCGTGGGTGGCGACTCCGAGCGATACAGCCTTTCCTTCGACTGGATCCATGAGGGCGATGTCTCGACCACCGAGGTGAACGCCTACGTGGGCAGCTACGCGCTCGATCTCTACTCGAACTTCACTTACTTCCTCGCCGATCCCGTCAACGGCGACCAGTTCAACCAGGTCGACGATCGCGTCTTCGCCGGCCTGCGCATCACCGACACCCGCGACAACGACCTCTTCGGCCGCGAAGGCGACTTCACCGTGGGTCTGCAGTCGCATCACGATTTCATCGGCGAGGTGGGACTCCACAACACCGCTGCCCGGCAACGCCTTAGCACGGTCCGCTCCGACGAGGTCTACGAGATGAATGTCTCGACCTTCGCGAATCAGGAACTCGTCCTGAACGACTGGCTCAAGATCAACACGGGCGTCCGTGCCGATCTTTTTCACTTCGACGTCACCTCGCTTTCGGGCGTGCCAGCGAACTCGGGCAACGACACTGCCGCGATGGTGAATCCGAAGTTCGGCGCCGTGTTCGGTCCTTGGAACGACACCGAACTCTTCTTCAACTGGGGCAGCGGATTTCACAGCAACGACGCCCGCGGGGTGACCCTGACGGTCGATCCTGCGACCGGTCTGCCCGCGCCCGCCGTCGATCCGCTCGTGCGCCAATGGGGCACTGAAATCGGCGCACGCACCGAGGTGCTCGAAGGCGTGACCTCGTCGATCTCCCTCTGGCATCTCGAAAGCGAATCGGAGCTGCTCTACGTTGGCGACGCCGGCACGAACGAGCCCGGCCCCGCCACGGAGCGATATGGGGTCGAGTGGGCAGTCTACTGGAATCCCAACGACTGGATCCAGTTCGATAGCGAACTCGCCGTGTCCGAGGCCCGCTTCCGCAACGAACCGGTCGAGCGTTACGTCGAAAACGCCGTGCCCATCGCCCTCTCCGCCGGAGTCACTGCCGGCCGTGCGACGGGTCCCTACGGATCGCTGCGGGCCCGCTACTTCAGCGCCCGCCCCCTCACCGCGGATGAGAGCGTGATGTCGCGCGATTCCCTCGTCCTCAATGCCCGCGCCGGTTACCGGAAGGAAAAGTGGGACGTCTATGTCGAGTTGCTCAATCTCCTCAACACCGACGCGAACGATATCGAATACTTCTATGAGTCTCGCCTCCCCGGCGAACCGCTCGCGGGCGTCGCCGACACTCACTACCACCCGATGGAGCCGCTCTCGATCCGCACCGGAGTGATCCTGCACTGGTGAGTAGCCGAATTGCGCACACCAAGAGAACCGCTGGCTACGGACCGAGCCCTAGGCAGAGAGAATGGTGCTCGATGCTGGGTTCGAACCAGCGACCCCCTGCGTGTGAAGCAGGTGCTCTACCCCTGAGCTAACCGAGCAGGAATGCGGGCAGGGAAATTACTCCGCCCTGCCGTATCAGGCAAGCACTTCGTGTGGAAACTTCGATTGGTGGTTACTGGCAATAATTGTGATTATTCAGGAATTCACTAGGATCCGCCTCCAGGGATCCGGGGGATCTTTGAGGAACGCGGCGCGACGCATCGACGCGAGCAATGGTCCGGTGAAACTCGGACCTCAGGGCCGGATCGGACCCGTGAACTGAAGACCGAGCGCCCAGGAGAGGAGCGCCTTGCTATCCTCCTGCACCTGAGGGCGGGCGCTCTTCAGCACGACCGAGATGCGGTCCTGCCCATCCACGCTCGCGCTGCAGACGAGACAACTGCCCGCCGCATAGGTGAATCCCGTCTTCATCCCATTGCAACCCTCGAGGTCGTTGAGGACACGGTTGGTGTTGGAGATCGACAGAATCCGCCCGTCATTGAAGGCGAAATCGAAACTTCGCTTCGAGATCATTTCACGGATTTCGGGAATCTGGTACGCCTCAAAGGCGGCGACGGCGATGTCACGGGCGGTCGAATACTGGCCCTCGGCCGGCAGGCCATGCGGATTCACGAAATGGGAATCCGTCATCCCGATGGCGCGCGCATGGGTGTTCATCTTTTGCGCGAAAGCCTCGATACTCCCGGCGTTGTCGACTGCGAGGGCTGCGGCGATGTCGTTGCCGCTCTTCACGAGCAGCGCGGTAAGGAGCTGGCGGCGGGGGTATTTTTCACCCGGCTTCACCCCGACGAGAGTGGGTTCGACCTCGAGAACCTCTTCCGGGATCTCGGCAAGACCATCGAGATCTCCGTCCTGACAGATCACCAAAGCGGTCACCAGTTTCTGGGTGCTTGCCACCGGCACGCGGGTCTCGGCCTGTTTTTTATGATAAAACTGCATCGTTGCGCCGTCGAGCACGGCCGCATACTGACCATGGACCACCGGCGGCGGGGGCCCGTTCCAGCTCTGCGGCGGAGGAAGTTTTTCGCGACGTTTCACGACCTCCTCGCGCGAGCGCACCAGATCCTCCATCGAGCTGATCGTCTCCTCGCGCTGACGCGACGCCTTCTCGCGTTCGGCGAGAGCGTCCTCCGCCGCCGCCAGAGCAGCCTCGCGGGCCTTGATGCTCCGCATGCGGTGGGAGAGTTGGTCGGCCAGCTTCTCCAACATCTCGATGCGGACCAATTCCTCCGTCCGAGCCGGTGAAATGGGCGACGGAGGCGCTGCGGAATTTGCGGCAGCAGACCCCTCGTCAGCGCTCCATGCTGGCATCGCCAGAGCAAAGCAAATTAGGTAAAGACTGGAAGGCAATCGCGACATCTGATCGAATTCCACCGACATCTCGTGAATACAAGCCAAGGCTCGATTTGAATGCAAGGGGATTTCTGCCTCGCTCACCGTCGCTACCGGACCGCCACGGTGTCTCCTCGGATTAGCCCCCCACTTTTTCGCGTTTGACCCCGAATTTTCCTTTCCCCACTCCCGGGAACGGGCAAGATTCCGTCCCGATTCCCCCTACACCCGACCCATCCGATGAAAATCATTGCCATTGCCAACCAGAAAGGCGGCGTTGGAAAGACCACCACCTCGGTGAACCTCGGGGCCTGTCTAGCTGAACGGGGGGCAAAAATCGTTGTCCTCGACCTCGATCCTCAGGCGAATTCGACGAGCGCGCTGGGGTTCATTCCCGGCGAGCATCCCAGCATTTATCAGCACCTCATTGGTGGCGGCGATGTCTCCGAACTCGTCCTCAGGACGAAATACGAGAACCTCTCCCTTATCCCCTGCGACATGGACCTCGCCGGCTGCGAGATCGAGATGGCCCGTGAGGACGACCACCTCGTCCGCCTTCGCAATCTCCTCGCGCCCTTCAAGGCCTCCTACCCCGCTGACTACATGCTGGTGGACTGCCCTCCTTCACTGGGTGTCCTCATGACCTCGGCACTCGCTGCCGCCGATGAACTGATCGTGCCGCTCCAGTGCGAGTATTTCGGCCTGGAGGGTCTCTCGAAAATCGTCGGAGTCCACCAGCAGATCCGCGAGTCGGGAGCGAACGCCGAGGTCGTCCTCGAGGGCATTGTCATGACCATGGCTGACAGCCGGACGAACCTCTCCGCCATGGTGATCAACGACGTGCGTGAGTATTTTCCCGAAGTCACCTACGATACCATCATTCCGCGAAACATCCGCCTCGGCGAGGCCCCGAGCTACGGGCAGACCATCATCGACTACGCACCGACCTGCTCGGGTTCGGCCGCCTACCGCGCACTCGCGGATGAGTTTCTGCGGAGGCACACGTGATCGGTGCGAGGCCTCACTGCTGCCGCTGGTCTCGCGTCGTTGGGCCGGAAAATTCGCTGAAAAACCCGTGAAATGGGATAAAATCCCGTCTTCCCTACCCAATCCCCCCAGTTTCTCATGGTCAAGTGGCTCATCAAACTCATCGTCGGCAGCAGGAACGCCCGCGTCATCCGCGGCATCGCTCCGATCGTCGTCAAAATCAATGAGATCGAGAAGGGATTGCAAAGCCAGCCCGAAGAAGTGCTGAGAGAGAAAACGGCCGGCTGGAAGGCACATCTCGATCGTTACAGCCTCCGCGTCGAGAGCTACAGCGAGCGCATTCTTGCGACACGGGGGGCGGAGGAGAACTCCGAGCTTCTCAAGCGGTGGGCCAAGCGCTTTGAGACCCTTGCCCCGGAATTCAAACGAGCCGTCGGTTTCGTCGCTCCCGCGGAAGTCGAGCGTCTCGATCCAGCTGCCGTGATCGGGCAGATCCTCGAGGCCCAGCGCCTCTTCCAAGACCTGAAGGACGAATTCCCCGCGGCCCGCGCCACCTACCTCGAACAGATCCTCCCGGAGGCCTTCGCCGTCGTGAAAAACGCGGCCCGCCGACTTTGTGGGCGCGAATGGATCGTCTGCGATCATCCGGTCAAATGGGAAATGGTGCACTTCGACGTCCAACTCATCGGCGGCGTGGGACTCCATCGCGGCATGATCGCAGAGATGGCTACCGGGGAAGGGAAAACCCTCGTCGCCACCCTGCCCGTCTTCCTCAACGCCCTCACCGGTCTCGGCGTCCACGTCATCACCGTGAACGATTACCTCGCCCGACGTGATGCCGAGTGGATGGGCTACCTTTTCCAATACCTCGGCCTTACCGTCGGGGTGATCCAGAACGACCTCCGCGGCGCGGTGCGCAAGGAGCAGTATGAGAAGGACATCACCTACGGAACCGCGAGCGAATTCGGTTTCGACTACCTCCGCGACAATGGCATGGCGCAGGACGCCGAGCATCAGGTTCAGCGGAACCACTACTTCGCCCTGATCGACGAAGTCGATTCCGTCCTCATCGACGAGGCCCGGACCCCGCTCATCATCTCCGGCCCCGTCACCGTGCGGCAGGACCAACAATTCGATCTCTACAAGAACCAGATCCGCGAGCTCTACCGGAAGCAGACCCAGCTTTGTAACGACCTCGCCACCGAGGCGAAGAAATTGCTCGACGAGGGCAACACGGTCGAGGCCGGCAACGCCTTCTACAAGATCAAACTCGGCATGCCGCGGAACCGCGCCTTCATGCGCGCCATGGAGAGCACCGAGGTTCGCCGCGCCGTCGAAAAGGCGGAACTCGAATTCTACCGCGATCCCCAGAAGACCGCCCTCTTCGCCTTGAAGGAAGAGCTCTTCTTCACGCTCGATCCGAAAGCGCACGAGGCCGAACTCACCGAAAAGGGCCGCCAATTCCTCAGCCCCGACCAGCCGCAGGCGTTCGTCCTTCCGGACCTTTCCGAAGCCTTCTCCGCCATCGACGGCAATTACAACCTGACAGACACCCAAAAAGCCGCTGCGAAACGGGAACTGCAGCAGCAGATGTCCTCGCAGGCCGAGAAGATGCACACCATCTCGCAGCTCATGAAAGCCTACACGCTTTATGAGAAGGATGTGCATTACGTGGTCGAGGACAATCGCGTGATGATCGTCGACGAAAACACCGGCCGGAAGATGGCCGGTCGCCGCTGGTCCGACGGACTCCACCAAGCCGTCGAAGCGAAAGAAGGCGTAACGATCGAGGGCGAGACCCAGACCTACGCGACGATCACGATTCAGAATTACTTCCGCCTCTACGGGAAGCTCGGGGGCATGACCGGCACCGCCGAGACGGAGGCCGCCGAATTCCACGATATCTACAAGCTCGAGGTTCTCGTGGTGCCGACCAACCGCCCCATCGCGAGGAAGGATCTCAACGACAAGATCTACAAGACGCAGCGCGAGAAATTCAAGGCCGTGATCGACCTCGTCAAGGAGCGTCACCTCGAGGGACAGCCGATCCTCCTTGGCACCGCCAGCGTCGAATCTTCCGAAGTGCTCTCCCGGATGCTCGGCCGCGAGAAGATCACCCACTCGGTGCTCAACGCGAAGTTCCACCTCCAGGAGGCCGAAATCGTCGCCCGAGCCGGCCAGCAAGGCGCCGTGACAGTGGCCACGAACATGGCAGGCCGCGGCACCGACATCAAGCTCGGCGAAGGCGTCGCCGACCGGGGGGGTCTTTTCGTGATCGGGACCGAGCGCCATCGTAGCCGTCGCGTCGACCGCCAGCTGCGCGGTCGTTGCTCCCGCCAGGGAGACCCAGGACGGTCCGTCTTCTACGTCAGCTTTGAGGACGACCTCATGATGCAGTTCGGCGCCGCCGAGCGGATGACCAAGATGATGGAGCGTTTTGGCCTTGAGGAAGGCCAAGAACTCGAACACCCCTGGCTGAACAAGTCCGTTGAAAACGCTCAAAAGAAGGTGGAAACGCGCGACTACCTCGCCCGAAAACACATCCTCGAATACGACGACGTCATGAACAACCAGCGGAGCGTCGTCTACGGCTACCGCAACGAGGTGCTCAAGACCGAAGACCCGCACGCCCTTGTCCTCGAGATCATCGAAGACGCGATGCCGAAGCTGCTTGGTGACTGCTTTGACCCCGATCTTGGACGACTTATCCCCGAGGCCGTCCTCCAAGTGGTGAACACCCATTTCCCCCTCGGTCTCACCGCCGAAGATGCCGCCCTAGAGACCCGGACAGATGATGAAAATCTCGACTTCCTCGTCGAGCAGGTGAAAGCCGCCTACGAGGTGAAGATGAGCCACGAGGATCCCGCCCGCGGAGAAGATCTCGAGCGATGGGTCATCCTTCACAGTATTGACCAGCTCTGGCAGGAGCACCTCTTCGAGATGGACAGCCTGCGCGACTCGATCAGCAACTACCGCTACGCGCAGAAGGATCCTCTCGTTGAGTACAAGCATCACGCCTACGAGCTGTTCGTCGGCCTGATGGACCGCATCAAGACCGAGGTCCTCGGCAACCTCTTCCGCACCACCACGATCCGTCCGGAAGACTACAACCGAGTCCTGCGCGGCATCCAGTTGAGTCGCCCCGACGTCCTTGCCGCCGGTGGCGTCACCGCCGAGCCAGCACCGCCGGCCGCACCGAAGCCGGAAATCCAGATCCCCAAGACTCCCCAGCGCCGCGATCTGCCAAAAGTCGGGCGCAACGACAACTGCCCCTGCGGCAGCGGCAAGAAATTCAAGGCCTGCTGCGGAAAAAGCTAAGCTCCGGGGCAGGGCACCCATATCCCTCCTTTCATGACGACGATTCTCATTCTCAGCGTCATCGGGATCATCGCGGTGCTCGCAGAACTCGTTCTTCCAGGAGGCATCCTCGGGGTGATCGGAGCCCTTTGTCTCGTCGCCGCCGTGATCACCACCTTTGCTGCTTACGGGTCCACCGCGGGCATCATCGCGCTCGCCGCCGTCGTCTTGATCGGCCTGATGACCCTGCGGGTCTGGATGCGATCTTTCCACCGGCTTCCCTTCACGAAGCGGTTGGTGCTGAATGAGACGGTGGGCATCGGCGAATCGCTTCCTGTCCGCGGCGCCTTGGCAGGGGAAACCGGGACCAGCCTCACCGAGTTGATGCCCTCGGGCCGCGCCGAAATCAACGGAGAAAAGTTCGACGTCATGGCCGAAGGCCCCGCGATCCGGCGCGGAGCCCCGATTGTCGTCGTGGAGTCGAGGGGGCCAAGCGTAGTGGTTCGGGAGACTGGGGAGAGCTGACCGTGCACCTCTACCTTCACATCCCCTTCTGCCATCACCTCTGTCCTTACTGCGGGTTTTACAAACACACGCCCGGCAAACTCGCGAACCGCGACTTTGTCGATGCCATTCTCGCCGAAGCCGACCGGCGCGGGGCATCCTCTATCGCTCCCAAAACCGTCTACCTCGGAGGCGGCACGCCGAGTCTCCTCAGCCCGACCTTGCTCGAGCGTCTCCTCCGCGGACTCGCCGAGCGCTTCGATCTTTCGCAAACCGCCGAATACACGATGGAGGCGAATCCCGCGACCTACGATCTCGAAAAGGCGCGACTGATGCGCGAGCTCGGGGTCGACCGCGTCAGCCTCGGAGTGCAATCTTTCCAGGCCTCCGTCCTCCAAACGCTGGGACGCGATCACACCCCCGAAGACGCGATCAAGGCCTACGAGACGCTCCGCGACGCGGGGTTCGAAAATCTCAGCCTCGATCTCATGTTTTCCATCCCGGGCCAGGACCTCGCGCTATGGCAGGCCGACCTCGACCAGGCCCTCACCCTCGCTCCCGAGCATTTCTCGGCCTACAACCTCACCTACGAGGAAGACACCGAGTTCCTGACAAAACACCAGCAAGGCGAGCTCGACCACGATGAGGATCGCGATGCGACCCTCTTCCACGCCGCGATCGACCGCTTCGAAGCAGCGGGTTACGCCCATTACGAAGTGTCGAACTATGCCCGCCCCGGCTTCGAATCGCACCACAACCGCGCCTACTGGGCCGGCGCCGACTACCTCGGACTCGGTCCCGGGGCCGTCTCGACGATGAATGGCGAGCGCTGGAAAACCCTGCCCGATACCGCCGCCTACGTGCGCGCCACGAAAGCCGGGATCGACACGCGCGTCGAGATCGAAGTCCTCACGGCCGAGGACCGTCGTCTCGAGGCCGTCGCGATGCGTCTGCGCACGCGCGAAGGGGTGGCGCTCGATCTGCTCCCCACCCCCGACCCGCTTCCGTCACTCATCGAAGAGGGTTGGGTCGTCGTCGAAGACGACCATGTGAGGCTGACCCGCGACGGAAAGGCCCTCGCCGATCCCATCGCGGGGATGCTGGTGTGAATTGGTTCCGGCTCTACCTCAAGGGAACTCGATTCCCTCGTAGATCTCCGCGAGGGTCAGCGAGGCTTTCTGGCCGGGGAACTCGAGGCGCTCCTCCGGCTGCTTCAGGACCAAGACCTTCCACGAGTTACCCTCGCGCTGCAACCATTCGACACGCCTCTCCTCCTAGATCGAGGGTGAAAGGACCTCGAACAGAATCGAGGGGCTCTCGTCCGGCCTCATCCCGGAGTTAATCTTCCACGCTCAAAAATTGGAGCGGTGCGGCCAGTGACATTCCGCAATTCTCACCCGCCGCGGTTCAAATTCCAACCCCATTTTTCCCCTTCCCTTTCGGCTCCGCCTCGCGAAAGTAGCGCCATGTCCGAACCTGAAAATCCTCTCCGAGATCCTTCCTCCCTGCGAAGTGCCCGCTGGTTCGCCCCGGACGACCAGCGCAGCTTCGGCCACCGTTCCCGCCTGAAGCAGATGGGATTCAACAGCGAGGATTTCAAGGCGAAGCCCTGCATAGGCATCCTCAACACCTGGTCGGAGATGAACAACTGCCACACCCACTTCCGCGACCGGGCGGAGTAGGTGAAACGCGGCGTCTGGCAGGCCGGAGGTTTCCCCGTAGAGATTCCCGTGATGTCGATGTCGGAGAGCTTCATGAAACCGACGAGCATGTATTACCGCAATCTTCTCGCCCTCGAGGTCGAGGAAACGATG
>NEUQ01000028.1 GCA_002288445.1 Verrucomicrobiia bacterium Tous-C2TDCM
TAGTAGGCCCCGGGCGTCTCGGTCGACTCCCACTCCGGCAGGTCGATCCCGGCTGCACACGCCGAGCCGAGTGGCAATGCCATGGCGAGGGTGAGTGCGCTGATTCGTTTCATCCAAGGCGGGAGTTCCGTTCGAGTCGGTTCGTTCGAAAGCGTCACGCCGTCTTGAGATGCTCGGCGGGTCGTTCAGCGAGCCCGGCGGGTTGCTTCAGAAATTGACCCGGACTGAGGTGCACCGGCAGGTCGAGGACGTTTCGGTGTTGGCCAGTCAGAGTCGCATGGATCTGGTCCCGGGTGAGTTTGCGAAGCTTGCGCCCCTGCTTGTCGAGGACCTTTCCCAATTTCAGGAAAATGCGCTCGATCGCCTCGCCATATTCTGCGTTGACGAGATTGGGACGGGCGGCGTTGAGGGCGCGATAGGCGTCTTCCTCCGCGATGAGCGTCTCGGTGAAATAACCCAGCGAGATACCGATCTGCTTGGTGTTGAGGTCCATCACCACAAGAACGGCGTTTTCGTTTGGTCGGGCAAACTCGGCGCCGCGGACTTGGCCATGATTGAGCAACCAAAATCCCAGCTCACTGATCTTCAACTTCGCGGGCAGGGTTCCCAGGTAGGCGCAGAAAAGCATCTGGGGAAATTTCGCCTCGAGAAAGTCGAGCGTTTCGGAGAGCGCGTCGCGCTCCTGCTTCCGAAGGCAGTGCGCCGCATCGTGGACCCGATTGAGCATCACCTGATTCGCCCCGCAGGCGATGGCCGCCTCGACCTCACCATAGCCGCAAGAATAACAACTGGCGGCTTCGTGATCCACAGGACGCTGGCAGCGGGGACACTTCATGGGTAGAGGGTGAAAGCAAATCGGCTACAGTTTTGATCTAAAATATCAAACTTTCAAGACAATAAAGAATTCTCAGACAAGTCAAGTCGAAGGCCTTTTTCGGTGAAGAAATTGTCAAAATTGAGAGAACCTTGCAAGGGAAATTTCGGTGGCGTGAACTATTTGCGTTTCCATCCTGACACCGCAATGCCTGACACCGCAATGCCTGACACCGCAATGCCTGACACCGCAATGCCGGAATGCCTGACACCAAGAACCGGTGGCCACCCACGACACGGTCAGGCCGGGGAGAGAAACGCTGCCGCTCGCTCCGAATGGGCCTCGCGTTTCTTCGCGTCCATCTTCTCGAGCGATCTCACCATCATGCCGAGACGATGCTGGCTGCGAAAAAATGCGACGTTTCGCTCGATAAAACTCCAGAAGAGCCCATCCCAGACCGCCTCCCACGGACCTGGCCCGTAGTCCGACATCTTCCGGAGGTAATTCGATCCCGAAAAGTATGGTTTGGTCGTGAAGATTCCTCCGTCAGCGAACTGGCTCATCCCAAAAACATTGGGAACCATCACCCAGTCGTAGGCGTCGATGAAGAGTTCCATGAACCAATCGTTCACTTTTACCGGGTCGACCTCGCAGAGCATTAAAAAATTTCCCACGACCATGAGCCGCTCGATATGGTGAGCGTAGCCGGTATCGAGAACACGCCGCACGACGAGGTCAATTGGGGCTACTCCCGTCTGCGCCGTCCAAAAGCCCGACGGAAGGTCTCGATGATGGCCGAAAAAATTTGAAGTCCGCATCTCCACACCATGTCGCAGGTACATTTGGAAGAGAAACTCCCGCCAGCCCACGACCTGCCTCAGGAAACCCTCCAGTGACGCGATCGGCACCTCATTTTCCGCCACAAAATCCATCGTGCGATCGACGACCTGTCGGGGTGTAAGGAGTCCGATGTTCAGCATCGGCGACAGGACGCTGTGAAACAAGACACGCTCCCGTTCCGAAAGCGCATCCTCCCACGGACCGAACCCTGCAAGTCGCCACTCGAGGAAAGCATCGAGCCAGGCCGATGCGTCCTCATGCGTCACGGGATAATCAAACGGCCCGGCGCTTACCGGATAATCCGAGAACCGCTCCGCAACATAGGCCGCGGCCTCTTCCACTTCAATCCGTCGGGGCGCCCGGGGATCGGCTGGCACTAGGAGTCCCTTTTTTGGCATTCCCTTTCGGTTCTCCTCATCGAAGCTCCATCGCCCACCAACCGGTTTTCCTTCGGGACCGAGGAGCAATCCCATGCGCCTGCGTTGCGCCTCATAGAAGGCGGCCATGAAAGGCTTTTTCCGCGAGCTAAAATGATCGGCAGCCCAGTCCCGCGGAGTCAGGAACATGGGAGACTCGACCAAGGTCAGCTTCACCCCGGCCTCGTCCGCGAAACGACGAAGACGCTTTTCGAGAAGGAAATCGCCCGGTTCGCAGGTAAAGATCTCGGAGAACCCGGCCCGTGAGTGTTGTTTTGCGAGGATTTCCGAAATGGTTTCAGTCCGTCCGTAGTCGAGGTAGTCGACCTCGTGCCCGTTCTCGGAAAGTCGTCTTGCATAGGCCTTCATCGAGGCACGGTGCAGGAGGATTTTATGGCGGTGGAATCTCCCCGGCGAGGCGTGGGGATCCCCGAAATAAAGCGTGTCCTCGATCAGCAGAATCCTCCGATCGCGTGCGAGAGCCGGGTGGCGATCGAACAACTGATGGGGGAAAATCAGGGTGATGGAATCACCCATGGCTTAGAGCAGTTTCAAGGTCGAGATTCCGCCGTCCATCTTCAAAACCTGACCGGTCATGAAGCCCGACTCCGGGCCGAGCAGGAAAGCAGCCGCCTTCGCCACCTCGGAGGCATCGCCGATGCGCTTAAGGGGATGCCGTTCGGCCGAGGCGCGGCGCTTTTCTTCGGAGGAGAGCAACGCGCCCGCGAGCGGCGTGTCTGTGAGTGAGAGAGCGAGACAATTCACGCGAATCTTCGGCGCGAACTCCGCCGCGAGCGTGCGAGCGAGACCCTCGAGTGCTCCTTTGGCCGACGCGATGCCAGCGTGGTAGGGCAGCCCCGTGCCTACCGCCACCGTCGAGAAAAGCACGATCGAGGCAAGCGGAGCCGCCTTCATCGCCGGATGGGCGAGGCGGATCGCCCTGACGGCTCCAAGGAAATTGACCTCAAGCTCCTTCTGGAAATCGTCGTCGCTGAGTCGGCCGAAAGGCTTCAACTGGATCGTGCCCGGACAGTAGACGAGCCCATCGAGCTGGTCCGGCAAGCTAAGCGTAGCCTCGCGATCGGTCACGTCGTAGGGCTGCCATGCTACGCCGGGAAAGTCGGCGGCGTCTCCCTCCGATCGGGAAGCGGCGCAAACGCGATCTCCCTGCGCCGAGAGGTGCTTCACGATTTCGAGGCCGACGCCCGAACTGCCGCCGATGACGAGAAAATTACGATCCATTGCAGTCCTTACGGCTGCGGTCGTGATTCGGAGTCGGTCAGGAAACCCTCGAGGAGGAGTTCAGCAAGCACGAGATCGCCGACCTGGCGGAGAATCAGATGAGATCGACGCTCCCTCCGCTGTCGGGATCCATTTTCACATTCGAATTTCCCTATCCCGTCATCCCGTGCCCGCCCGTTACCTCTTTTTTCCTTCCCGCACGGAATCCGCCTCCCTAACCTCGGTCCCATGACACCCGACTCCCCCGCTCGACGCCGATTCCTGAAATCCGCCGGACTTGCCGCCGGAGCCTCTGTGCTCGGCTTTCCCGCGATCACTCGCTGCCAGTCTCCCAATTCGAAACTGGGGGTGGCGCTGATCGGCGTGGGTGGGCGCGGCGGCTCTCATGTGAAGGCCACGGTCGAGGCAAAGGAAGACCTCATCGCCCTTGTCGATGTGAACGAGAATCATCTCGGCGGCGCCCTCGCCCAGGCGCCGAAGGCACGAAGTCACCGCGACTTCCGCGAATTCTTTGCGGGGCGCCTCGATGACATCGACGCGGTCTTTGTTTCGACGACGGAGCACACCCACGCCTTCGCCACCCTCCCCGCCCTGCGCGCCGGAAAACACGTTTACAGCGAGAAACCCCTGACGCGAGACGTCTTCGAGGCTCGCAAGGTCCTCGAGACGGCCACAGCTCGGCCTGAGCTAATGACACAGATGGGCACGCAAATCCATGCCTCTGAAAACTATCGTCGTGTCGTCGAGCTGATTGAGAGCGGCGCGATCGGTTCCGTCCGCGAGGTTCACTGCTGGGTGAGCCGCGCCTGGGGCTGGCAGACCGAGGACGAGGCAGGGAACAACAAGGATCTCCTCTACACTCCCGACAGGCCCGCCAAGGGGATGCCAGTGCCTGACGGTCTCGACTGGGACCTCTGGATCGGCCCCGCGCCCTACCGCGACTTCCACGAATTCTACTTCCCCGGCCCACGCTGGTATCGCTGGTGGGATTTTGGCAACGGCACGATGTCGGATCTCGGCAGTCATCGCAACGACCTCCCCTGGTGGGCTCTGAAACTCGACGCTCCTCTCACGATCGAGCCTGTCGCTGGCCCGCCCGCACATCACGACATCGCCCCGGCCTCGATGGCGGTTAAATACACCTACGGAAAACGCGGCGAACTGCCCCCCGTGGAGTTGACCTGGTATCAGGGCACCCAGAAGCCTGCGATCTGGCGCGAAGGCAAGATCCCGCAGTGGGGCGACGGGTGCCTCTTCGTCGGCGACAGCGGCATGCTCCTCGCTGACTACGGCAAACTCGTCCTGCTGCCCGAAGAGAAGTTCAAGGGCTTGACCCCGCCGAAACCTTACCTCGCGCCTTCTCCGGGACAGCAGCAGGAGTTCTTCCTCGCCTGCAAGGGAGAAGGACCGAAACCGCTCTGCCACTTCGGCTACTCGGGCCCCTTGACCGAAGCGAACCACCTTGGCAACGTCGCCTACCGCGCCGGGAAAAAGCTGGAGTGGGATGCCAAGGCAATGAAATTCCCGAACGCACCCGAGGCGGAGAGATTCCTCAAGCGGGATTACCGCGTGGGCTGGTCACTCGATGCCTGAGAACGCCCCCCTCGACCCCATCGGATGAAACGTGGCGAAATCGCCATGTTTTCAGCTCGATTTCCCGGTTATCCTCTCCTAAAGTTATGTTTTTTCGCTCATGAAACCCGCCCTCATTCTCTCTCATCTAGGAACGCTCGTGGCCGGTGCTGCCGCGGCCTACCTCGCTCTTCCCGCGCTGCATTCGCCCAAAAGCGGCGATCAAGCCGAAGCCGCCGCCGAAGTCACCACCTTCTCGGGCGAGCCCGGATCCGAGGAAAGGACGGCCACCGATGGGATTCCCACCAGCCTCACCTCGGCAAACTTGGAGAAAGCCGGCTACCAGCTCGGCAGCGAAGATCCCCTCGCGGCAATCGCCAAGGCTAAGGAAATCCCCGGTCGGGACAACCGCTACCTCTTCACCGAGTCCGTCTTCACCGCCTGGGGCGAGAAGAACGGGCTCGAAGCCGCCCAGTGGGTGCTCGCAAATTTGAAGGGAGTCGAGAAATCCGATGCGCTCTACAACATCGCGGACGGCTGGGCCGAGGCCGATCCCGCAGCCGCCGCGATCTGGTTTAACGAAAACACCAGCGGGATGAACCGCGAGGATGCGATCTACGAAATCCTCGAATCGTGGGGACGCAAGGCCCCCGAAGCCGCCCTCGCCTGGGCCGAAGACCTCGACGACTACACGCGCTCGAGCGTGATGGATTCACTTGCCGAAGGCTGGGCCGCCAATGATCCCCAAGGCGCCGCCAAGGCCTCGGAGAAGCTCCTCGAATACGACTTCGGCGACGAGTTCGTGATGAACATCGCCGGCCAGTGGGCCAGCACCGATCCCGGCGCCGCCTCGACTTGGGCCAGCACGATCAATCACAGCGATGCCCGGGCCATTGCCCACCTCGAGATCGGCACGGAATGGGCCATGGAAGATCCCAACCAAGCCACTGCCTGGATCAACTCATTGAAGACCGACGACGACAAACTCTACGCCTCACTGGGGGTCGCCCTCGGCTGGTCCGAGCACGATCCCGGCGCGGCCCTCGGATGGGCCGTCGGCACGGTGCAAAACCCCGGCCAGCGTCAGCGCATCATCGAAGACGTGATGCTCGACTGGACTTCGACCGATCCGACCGCCGCCGCAGAGTGGCTCAACCAACAACCAAAGGGACCACTGAACGACGAAGTTCTTTCCACCTTCAGCAGCGCAATCGTCGACGTCGACCCCGTGTCCGCCGTCACTTGGGGCTCGACCATCACCGACGAGGCGAAACGCACCGAGACCGTCTCTTCCCTCCTTGAAGAATGGATCGCAATGGATGGCAATGGGGCGAGGGAGTGGCTCAACAATTCGAAACTCAGCGACGATCTGAAAAAGAAATTCGCCAAGCCCTAACAGGCCGCCAACGAGCGTGATTTTTACCTCTTGTCGGTCAAAAGCCCCCCACCGCCTGAAAGGTCCAGCCTTTCAGGTAGCCCGTCTCGGGCAAGGTCAGAATCACAGGGTGGTCGCGCCTCTGGGTGTGCGACGAAACGACCCGCAGGGTCCTTTTGGCATCGACCGACGCCTCGGCGATGATGTCGTGGAACTCACGTGCGCTGACATGGTGGCTGCAACAGTAGGTCGAAAGAAGTCCATCGGGACTCAGTAGCTTGAGGGCTCGCAGGTGGATCTCCTTATAGCCCCGCAGGGCGTCGGTGACCGACTTTCGCGATTTGGTAAAAGAAGGCGGATCGAGAATGATGAGGTCGAATTTCTGCTCGGCCGTCTCGGCCTCCTTCAGGAAATCGAAAACGTTCGCCTCCCTCGCTTCCACCGCGAGATCGTTGCGCATCGCATTCGCCCGCGTCGATGCGACGGCTCCGGCACTGATGTCGAGCGCGAGCACCGAGGCCGCTCCGCCGCGGGCGGCATGGAGCGCAAAGCCACCTTGATTGCAGAAGCAATCGAGGACGTGCCTGCCTTTCGCGAGATCGCCGATGGCGGCATAATTGTCGAGTTGGTCGAGGTAGATCCCGGTCTTCTGGCCCTCCATCAGGTCGATCTCCTGGGAAAGGCCGTTGATCGCGAGGGTGACAGGGCCGTTCCAGCTGCCAGCGAGGAGGCCAGTGCGCGGCTCGAGGCCCTCGGCTTTGCGGATCGAGGAATCATTGCGCTCGATCACATTAACCTCGCCGAAGATCCCGATGAGAGCCGCGACGATGAGTTCTCGACGCAGATCCATCGCGAGGGTAAGGGTCTGGAGCACGAAATGATCCCCGTAGCGGTCGATCACGACCCCGGGCAGGCCATCGGCCTCACTCCAGACGAGACGGTAGACGGGCTCCGGAAAAGCGAGGGCTTCTCGGACGACGAGAGCACGACGGAGGCGGCGATCGAAGAAATCGGCATCGAGCTCCTGCTTGCGGCGCGAGATGCGCCGGGCCACGATCTGGGACTCGGGATTGTAAATCGCGGTGCCGAGGGGACGGTCGCGAAAGTCTTTCAAAGAAATCACGTCACCGGCCTGCGGATTTCCGAAAGCCTTCTGCACCTCCGTCGCATAAACCCAGTCGTGACCGTGGAAAATGCGCGAGCGCGGTTTGATAACAAGTCCTGCCATGGCCGAGTCTCGACCACGATGCGGGATCCGTCAAAGCGGTGCGCACCTCGGGTGCGCCTTCCCTTCATCCACAATGACGCGACGCGCCCGCAACGGCACGCAAACCTGCCCGAGCAATCCTCCTCCGCGAAAACCCTCATGGATTCAGCACCAGAATCCCCGCATTCAGATAGATCGCATAACTCACCCACGCGAGATAGGGCAGGAGCAGCCGCGCGGCAATGCGATCGAGCGGTCTGAAGGCGAGGATCGTCAAAAGGATCGTCACCCAAAGCGCGACGATCACGAAGAGTGCGACCGCGGCGAGATGAGCGCCAAAGAAGAGGGGCGTCCAAGTCAGGTTTAGAATCATCTGAATCGCAAACCGGATCAGGGCCTGCTGCTTGCCCGGTCCCGCCGGTCCGATATGCCAGACACGCGCCACGGAAACGCCGATCATCAAATACAAAAGACTCCATGTCGGACCAAAGACCGCGTTTGGCGGAGTGCCGGGCGGCTTCGCGAGTTTCGCATACCAGTCGGGAATCGCCCCCACCGTCACCAGTCCCCCCGTCGCGCCCAGCAGCATCACCACCACGACAGATAGAATCAACTTCGGCCAGAACTTCGACATAGCAGAAAGTCACACGGATGACCCGATCAGGTCGAGTGCAAAGTTGGAAAGCGTTCTTTTCGCGTGAATGCCGCGCCGCATCCGCTACCTTGTCCGTCGATGAAACTCTCGGACCTGGGCTGGAACGAACGCTTCGAAGCGGAGTTCGCCCCCTTTGTCAAAAAGGGGTGGGTCCCCGCGCGCCTGATCCGCGACAACAAAATCACGTATGGCGCCCTCACCGCGGGGGGCTATGAATACGAGGTGGTGATGAGCGGCAAGGTCTACCACGACGCCTCATGCGACGCCGAGCTGCCCGCCGTCGGCGATTGGGTCGCTCTCGAGATTGGCACCGGCGACCTCGACCACGTCATCCGCGCCCGCCTTTCCCGGCAAACCTGTTTCTCTCGCAAGGCCCCGGGGAAGAGCAGCGAGGAACAGGTGCTCGCGGCCAACGTCTCCCTCGTCTGTGTCGTCACCGATGCAGGCACCGACCTGAACCTGCGTCGCATGGAGCGCTTCTTCACCCTCATCGGCCGCGGCGGAGCGAGGTCGCTGGTCCTCGTCAACAAATCCGATCTCTACTCCAGACAACAGAACGAGGAAGCCGCCGCCGCGATCCGGGCGCTCTCTCCCGACGCCGAAGTGATCGTGACGAGCGCCATCGATGGACGCAACGTCGTCGAGATTCGCCGCTTCCTCAAACCCGGTGTCTCCATCACCTTTGTCGGATCCAGCGGGGTCGGCAAATCCTCGCTCGTGAACGCCCTGCTTGGAGAGGAATGGCAGGAGGAAGGCGAAGTGAACGAGGTCACCGGGAAGGGTCGCCACACCACGACGGCACGCGAACTGATCGTGCTCGAAGAGGGCGGCATCCTGATCGACAATCCCGGCATCCGCGAAGTACAGATGTGGACCGACGAGCACACTCTGCGCGAAAAATTTCTCGATGTCGCCGAGATCGCTTCGAACTGCCGCTTTCACGATTGCCGCCATGGGAGCGATGCGGGCTGCGCCATCCGCGTGGCTGTGAACGAGGGACGTCTTTCGCGCGAACGAATCGAAGGTTTTCTCAAGCTCGATGAAGAAATTGCCAAGCTGAAGAAGCGACTCAAGAAGCGCACCATGAACATCGACCGCCGCGCCAAACGTGACCACCGCGTGAAAGCACGCAACCTCGTCGACCGCCGTGAGCTCGAGGCCGAACTGAAGCCACGTCCGACGAACACCTGACCAACACTGCATGAAAATCAAAAGCTCCCGCTATGCGACGAGCGCGATCGGGATTGATGAATGCCCCGACGCCAAGTTGCCCGAGTTCGCCTTCATCGGCCGCTCGAACGTGGGCAAGTCGTCGCTCATCAACCTGCTCTGCAATCAAAAGGGCCTCGCCCAAGTCTCGAGTTCGCCGGGGAAGACGCGGACGATCAATTTCTTCGTCGTGAACGAAGACTGGGTCCTCGTCGATCTCCCGGGATACGGCTACGCCAAGGCCGCGAAGACCGAGCGGGAGCGCTTCAACGAGTTCGTCGCCGATTACCTCGAGTTCCGCGAGGGACTCACCCATGTCTTCGTGCTGATCGACAGCCGCCTCGATCCGCAACGCATCGACCTCGAGTTCACCTCTTGGCTCGTCGAGAAAGGCGTCCCTTTCTCGCTCATTTTTACGAAGGCCGACAAACTGAAACCAGCAAAGGTCAACGCCAACCGGGCCCAATTTCTTGCTGCCCTCTCCGAGTTCATCGACGGCGAACCCGCCACCTTCGTCACCTCCGCCGAAGCGAAGACGGGCCGGCTTGAAGTGCTCCGCGCCATCGGGGAAATGATGGCGACAGAAGGTTGAGACCCCTCTCTCACTTCAAACGCGCCCGCAGTTCCGGCGCGAAGTGCTTCAGCCGCAGGTCCCGGTCCGCCGCCAGAGCCCCAGCCTGCTGCACCGCGATGGGACATTGCCCGCAATCGCAGCCCGAAGCGTCGCGCCAGATCACCGCCGCCTCCGCCTCGTAACGCGAGAGCTTCTCGAGATCCTTGGCAGGGGGAGCCCCAAGCATTCGCGTCAGGCGCATCTCGAGTCCTTGAAAGTGAATCAGGATCCGCGCAAAATCCTCGACGAGGAGCCAGCCCGGCGCCAGAAGCCGATCGAGCTGACGACGCCCATCGGTGACCGACTCCTCGTATCCGCGGGGGGCTGTCGCCAGCAGTCCAGTCACCGTCTCGGCGACCCGGAGGATTTTAGCGACCGACTCGCAGACGACGGCGGCACCGTGGAACAGCTCCGCTTCGCAACGGACGATCGAAGCTTCCCACTCTTTCATCACGAACGGTTCGCCTAGCCGATCACTCAAAACACGTCGCAGGAGATCTTCTCGATGCTGCGCCGCCTCCGGACCGACCCGGGTCAGGAAGAGTGCCTCCGCCGGCGTGAGAAAACGCCCCGAGGCCGCGGAGTTATTGGCAGAAGAGGGACTTGCTGGCACGGGTTTCGCAGCGGGAGTCTTCGCGACTCCGCCAAATGCCGCCGCCAAAGAATTGAAATCCGCCTCCTGTTTCGGACCGTTTCTTGTCACGGCCGCGACAAGATTTGGTCCTGTTTTCCCGGCAAAGATCACCCCAAGGAGCCGCTCGACTGGATCTCTCCTGACCGACCGGAACAATCGCGTCACACCGAGACGGTGCTGGGTGAGGGCGCAGGACTCCGAAGGCCACAGGCGCATTGCCACTCCGTCCTTGCCCGCGTCGAGGAGTCCTGGAAATCCGGTGGTGTGGCGATCAAGCGAGACATGACGCGGCAGGTCGCCGAAATTCCACGTGGTGATCCCCTGTTTCGCGAACCGCCCCTTCGCAACCTGTTCAAAACGGTCGCGCACCTTTCCGGCAAGCGCACGCTGGAGCTCCTCGAGATCGAGACCTCTCCCGACGATGCGCCCCTTGTCGTCGACGATTTCAAAATGCAGATGGAGATGCGACGGCAGCCGCTCGAGATCAAAGGCGCCCGGGGATAAGTTGAGCCCGTGGGCCTCGTGAAGATAATCGATAAGTGCCTCGAGCAATCCGCAATGTGGCTCGTAGCCTTCCCACGCGTCGAGGAAGTCGTCGACGACCTCTCGATTCGCGGGCAACATCGTCCGCATCTCTTTGCGAAGGCAACGCAGCAGGGCGGCGACCTTTTCCCCACGCCAGCCTGGAACGAGCCATTCGCCATACCACGGCGGCAGATGGGACAACTCGACGAGCGGGACGCGCGCCGTGATACCGTCGGCGGGATCCGAGGGATTGTGGAGGTAAAGGAGCGAAAAGTCCGCCGTGCCATCCGGCGACGAGATTGCTTCGGGATAGTCCTCCGGATAAAGCGGCTCGCGCTGAGGCAAGAGACAATCCTCAAGGGTGAAGTCGAGAAACCCTTCCGCCTGCGCCGAAATCCATTTTTCGAAGTCCTTCTGAGTGCAGATCGAGGCGGGAATCTTCCCCTCGTAAAATGAGACGATGCCGGGCGGATGAAGGAGGCCGCCGAGGCGTCGCATCTTGTGCTCGAGTCGCTCGGCCGCTGCCATCGTTTCGCGGTTCTTGGCGAGAGCGACAAGGGGCGCGCGAGTGTTGCCGTTGACGAGAGCTTCGAGGATGAAAATCTCACGGGAGAGCTTTGCGTCGATGCGGCCGTAATGAATGCGGCGTTTCTCGATAACCGGCAGACCGAAGGCCAGGACGCGCTCCTCGCCGTAGACGGCCCCTTGGTCGGGGACCCAGTGCGGATTCGAATAGCGGTAGCGGCAGAGGTGCGGCGCGACTTTCTCGAACCAACCGGGGTCGAAGGTGGCGGAATTGCGCGCGTAGAGCTTCGCAGTCTCGACAAGCTCGAAAGCGATAACCCACGCGGGCGACCCGCCGAAGATGCCCGATCCAGGGAAAAGCCAAAAGGTCGAGTCGTTCGCCCCCTTGTATCCCTGTCCCTTGCCACGGAACATCCCGATCTGGCTCGGAACCGCCGCGAGAATGGCGCGGTGGAGCGGCTCGGAATAGGTTTCGGAGGGGTCCTCGATGGGTTTTTTAGGATCCGGGAGCCTCCATTTCATCTCCCGTAGCGAGTCGCGCAGCTCGCGATGAAGATTGAGCCATTCCTGAGTGCGGCGGTGATTGAGGAAGGACTTCTGGCAGAACTTGCGAAGCTGGTTCCCTGATTTCCCGCGCGCCTCTTGAATCGCGAACCAGAGCCGCAGCCAGCCGGTGAAGTCGGAGCGCTTATCGCGGAATTTTGCGTGGGCCTCATCGGCGGCCTGCTGCCGATCGCGAGGACGCTCGCGCGGGTCCTGAACCGCGAGGGCGCTGGCGACGATGAGTCCCTCGTCGAGACAGCCCTCGGCCTCAGCCGCGACGAGGATACGACCCACCCGAGGGTCGAGCGGCAGACGTGCGAGGCTGTGACCAATCCCCGTCACCTCGACCCGACGCCCCTGCTTCTTCACCGCACCGATCTCCTCGAGGACGCGATAAGCCTGGGCAACACGCTTCGGCTGGGGCGGATCGACAAAGGGAAAATCAAGTGGGTCCCCGAGTCCGAGATGCTCCATCTGCAGGACCACACCGGCGAGATTTGAGCGCAGGATCTCGGGATCGGTGAAGTCGGGACGCTCCGCAAAATCTTCCTCGGAAAAAAGCCTCACACAGACCCCTTCACTGATGCGCCCGCAGCGACCGCGGCGTTGGCGGGAGCTCGCCTTTGAGACCGCCTCGATGCGGAGACGCTGGATGCCAGAACCGCTATCGTGGCGGCTCACGCGGGCGAGCCCCGAATCGATCACAAAGCGGATCCCCGGAATCGTCAGCGAGGTCTCGGCCACGTTGGTCGCGAGGATGACGCGCCGCTTCGACGGAATCGGGCGAAAGACCGCCCCCTGTTCCGCGGCGGCCTGGCGGGCAAAGAGCGGGAGCACGAGTGTGTCGCGATACTTGCGGCCCTCCAGCAACTCGGCGGCCTCGCGGATCTCGCGCTCTCCGGGCAGGAAGACAAGCGTGTCGCCGAGCCGGTCGATCTCGCCGAGCGACTCAAAGGCGCGGCTCACCTGCTCTGCGAGCGACTCGTATTCGTCAAAAGCAGGCTGATACAAATCCGTCACGGGAAAGGCGCGGCCCTCCACCTCGATCACCGGAGCACCCCCGAAAAACTGGGAGAAAGCTCCCGCATCGAGAGTCGCCGATGAGATCACCACCTTCAGATCCCTTCGTTTGGCGAGGGTGCGGTGGAGGTAGCCGAGAATAAAGTCGATGTTGAGCGAGCGCTCGTGGGCTTCGTCGACGATGATGGTGTCGTATTGACGCAGATCAGGATCCTTGCGCGTCTCGGCGAGGAGGACCCCATCGGTCATGAACTTCACCCGCGTCGCCGCCTTGTCGGTGCGATCCTCGAACCGAATCTGGTAGCCGACCTCGCGCCCCAGCGGCACCTGCAGTTCCTCCGCGACACGCGCCGCCACGGACGTCGCGGCGATGCGGCGGGGCTGGGTGCAGCCAATGCGGCGCCCTTTCGAGCCAAGGCCAAGTTCGAGCGCGATCTTGGGAAGTTGCGTTGTCTTCCCCGAACCCGTATCTCCGCACACGATCACCACGGCATGGCGCTCTAGCGCCGCACGAATGTCATCGCGACGCCTTGAGACGGGCAGCTCTTCTGGAAAAGTGAGGTTCAACGCCGCGCGTTTCGTCGTGAGAATTGAATTGGAGAGTGGGAGTATTCGATTGATGAAGGCTCAGGGCAAGCAGAGATGATCACTTGCAGTCCAATGGAACTGCCAGCGGACAGACCCGTCCACCCCCCCAAGGATGCTCCCTTGGCATCACGCGGAATCCTGAGAAGCGTTCTCATCGCACTCTTCGAGCCCGAGCCCGGCAGGGACAGGCATCGCAAGCCCGGCAGGGACAAGCATCGCGCGCGGTAGGGACAGGCATCGGAGCCCGGCAGGGACAGGCATCGCAAGCCCGGCAGGGACAGCCCGGCAGGGACAGGCATCGCGCGCGGCAGGGACAGGCGTCGAGAGGCTCTTCCGAACCCCGCAGCTGGAGGTCGTGTCTTTTGCCGATCCCACTCCACTCCCCGCACGCTGTGCGATCGTTACCACATTACCAGTTCGATACCGACCCATCGTGCCCCACACGAACTCCTCGTCTTCCCTGCCGACCTAGCGGGAATCAATTGGGTCGAAGCAGGAAGAGGCGGCGCGGAGCCGGATCTCCTTCTTGAGGGGCAGCCCCGTTCAGACCTCCCCAGGGAAAACGCCTTTGACGCGGTGCGATCTGCGGCGCTGAGGGTTCATCAACAGCTTCGGTGTTGCCCGCACTGGGGGGATTGGCAGCACGGTCGGGGATCGCGAAAAGTCCCTGACCAATTTGACCCAGTTTTTTCAATCCCTCGACGGGGATGTTCGTCAGCTCGGAAATGAGTGTAGCAGGCACCTTGCCGAGGTTCGAAATGTGTTTCGGCTTCCACACTGGATCGCGCACACTCCCAGTGCACGAGTAGGTCAGCAGCTCGCTGACGGGTGTGAGGACTGTGCTCGAAAGTTCTCCCCGCGTATTCACGATCGCCTCGAGATCGACCGACTGATCGACCAGTGAAACAGTCCCGGCCGCCTTGACGCGAAAGGCCCTCGTGAGAGCCTCGAGATCTCGCGTCTCGATCACTCCGTTTTTGAGGCGAAAGTTGGCGGAGGCTTCCTTGGCGACGTTACCCCCGTTGCCATTGCCATCTCCGGCGTTGAGCAGCTTCGTGAGGGGGCCGAGCACCGGGACGGCGAAAAGGTATCCCTCAGAGATGCTGGCTCTGCCACCCCCGTTGAAACTGCCGACCTGTCCCGCGTTCCCCGTGATTTCGAGGTCAGCATCGACCGATCCGGTGATGTCGCCGCCGCCGTCGTAGAGTCTCGTGACGCGTTCGAGCGGCACGTCGCGGATCGCCGCTTTCATGGAAAAGGCCGCGTTGGGATCACGCACATTCTTGACGTCATAGTCGAGCTCGACGACTCCGCCGAAGATGCCGCCTGAGAGCGACGTCAGGTGAACGCGACCGCCCTCGACCGTCAATTCACCCACCGGATCGCTCAGCGTGAGCGTTTTCCCAAGGAAGTCATACTGTGCATTGCCTCCCCCCGTGAAGGAAATCGCCAGCTTGTTGCGACGGGGCTCGTCGCCGACTTCTTCGTTGCGACGTCCGTCGAGTCGCCCTGCGATGCGGATCGTCGGTGGGCTCGCATGCCGGTATTTTTCCAGTGCCTTGGCTAGCTTAGGGTTGAACGCCTTCGCTCCCTCTACCGGATCGACGGTGGAAACAACCCCCTTTACCTCCCAACTTCTTTCGCGACGATGGTTCTCGGCCAGTTCGGCGACGATTTTGCCCTCCTCGCGAACTAGCGAGGCGTTGCGGAACCACTGCGTCTCGCCGTCAGATTCGTAATCGGTCTCGAGCTCAAGAAAATCGACACCGTTAAGACGGAACTGACGCAGGTCGATCACCCCGCGATTCTTCCAAGTGGAAAAACTCCAATTTTCCCCTCGTCCCAGCGCAGCGATATAGATCGACGAGGTCTCGCTAAAGTTCCATGCGTCAATGAACTTCCGACCCCGCTCGTCGAAGAAAGGCCGGAAGACAAGGGGATCGAGTTTGATTTCGGTTTGGTATTGCAGGGTCTCGGCCCCCTTACCGGGCTCATACTTGAGATTCAGGAACGCCACCCCAGTCTTGTGATCGAGACGGAGATTCCGCAGGTAAAAACGCTCTCCCGCGGAACTGAAGCCGAAGTTCACTCCGGAAAACACCACCCCGCGAGTGACAAAGCGTTCCGAGCGGACTTCGCCCATAACCTCGCCGGGAAATCCCTTGATCCCCTCAAGGAACGCATCGAGTGCGAGATACCCCGAAGCTTCGATCGTCGGCGGGCTGAAGAAAACGATCTCGCCTAGTTTCTTATCGGCCCAGAACAGCCCTGCGAGGCCCGCGACGTCGGCGGTCGAGTTGACGTTGAAATCGAGCCGGTTCCCCTTCTGATTCCAATGACCACGGAGACCGAAGACACCCTTTTCGTCGATGATCTTCAGGTGCTCGATCTCGGCACGATTCTCGCGACCGTCGAAGCGGACCGCCGCATCGAGGCTCCCGACACGGTAGGTCTGTCCCTGTTTGCTGAATGACGGCGTCTTGATGTGGGCCCTCGCCGTCATCGTCTCAAGCTCGTCGAGGTCACCTCGAAACTCGATCTCGATGCTGGGACGGCCGCCGCTGAAATCGTAGGCATCAAGCTCACGCAAGAACCTGAGGAGCTGGCGCCGGCGATGGGAGAGGACCGCTTCCTCCGCCGCTTGGTTAGACCGTTTTATCCCTTCGGACTTTTCAAGGGGCTGGCGCACCAGCGATCCTTTCAAGGAAATGTCAATTCCGTCCATTTCCGCCTCGGCTTTCACGATCTCAATGACACTCTCCGTGATTACGAGGCGCCCCGAGAGCCCCATGACGCGGAGCCGTTTCCCATTCTTCCGGGTCGGATCGAGCGGCAAAGAGACACTCGCCTCCTGAACATCGAGCGTGTTGATCGAGATACGCTTCTCCAGAATACGACTGAGATCGACATCGAGAAAAACGTCGTCGATGAAAGCGATCTCCTGTTCGCGCGTCGCGTCCTGAAAAAAACGAACCTCCTCGGCGACGAGACCTCTGAAGGCCCCGAGGGTCAGTTTGCCGATATCAACGTGGTATCCACGTGATTCGAATTCCCGCTCGATCGCGTTCCGCCAGCTCTCGCTGAAGCCCTCTTTTCTCGCGTAGACGGCCGCCCAGATCGCCCCGCACGAGGCGAGAAAACAAGTCAGGACAAAAAGCTGTCGAATGAGGCGCATCAGGCAAAGGGGCCACCCCGGCGATACCGTGGCAGGGACAGGCAGTTTCCGCGAAAAAGAAGCCACTCGCAATAACGATTGGAGACCAGCGAACCTTGGCCTATTTTCCCGATTCCAATCCGATGCGCATTATTTCAGGCAGCGCGGGTAGCATCCCGCTCCAAGTCCCTCGGGGTCTCACCCGCCCCACCACCGATCGGGTCCGTGAGTCTCTTTTTGCGGTCCTCGGCGATCTGGTCTGCGACGCACGGGTGCTCGATCTCTTCGCCGGCTCGGGATCTCTTGGGATCGAGGCCCTTAGCCGCGGCGCTGTCTCGGTCGACTTCATCGAATCCAACGGAACTGCCTGCGAGACCATTCAAAGAAACCTTGAAAAAGCGAAGCTCCTCGGAGGCAAGGTCCATCGCCGGGATGTCGTCGCCCATCTCGGCAGCATTTCATCCGCGCGCTACGACCTCATTTTCGCCGACCCCCCTTATGCCCGGAGCGATTCCGAGTTCGAATTGCTTGGGAAACTTCTCAACATGGGCGGTCTTGCTGCTGCCCTTGCTCCGGACGGCCTACTCGTCTTGGAGACTCTCTCCTCCTCCCCGTTGCCAGAAAACGACCTCTGGAAGACCATGGACGAACGACATTATGGGATCACCCGTGTCAGCTTTCTCAGTCTCATGCCTCGCGAATCCTAACGCCATGCCTCGCCCTCTCGTCTATTTTCTCTATAACGTGCTGCTCCCTGCCATCCTGATCCTTGGTCTGCCCTCGTTTTTGATCAAGGGAATCCGGCGTGGTGGTCTCTCGAGGAATTTCCTTCAGCGGCTTGGCTTTTTTTCCAACAAGACTTTCTCTACCTTCAAAGGGAAAAAGCCTATCTGGATCCACGCCGTCAGCGTCGGCGAAGTCTTCCTCGCCCTGAAACTGATCGAAGCACTCCGCACCACCAAGCCCGGACGCCTCATCGTCCTCAGCACCACGACCACCACCGGCTACCGAGTTGCTGCAGAAAAGGAATCCAACACTCTCACCGTGATTCACAACCCGGTCGATCTGCCCTGGATCGCTTCGTCTGTGCTTAACAAAATCGATCCCTGCGCGCTGGTCCTCATCGAAGCTGAAATCTGGCCCAATCTCATCGGACTTGCCAAGCGACGCGGACTTCCCGTCCTTCTCGCGAACGCCCGCCTTTCCACCCGCTCCGAACGCCGCTACAAAAAGTTCCGCGGTCTCATCCAGCCGATTTTTTCCCTCCTCGACGGAGTGTCTGTCCCTTTCGACGAGGATGTCGCACGCTGGACCAGCCTCGGCATCCCCGCCGAAAGGGTTGTGGTGACAGGCAGTATCAAGTTCGATCATTCCGTTTCCGCCGCGTCGGACGAAAAACTGCGGGAAGAGCTGACCAATTGGCTAACCGATACGAAGATGCCAGCGACTCGCCGCATCCTCCTCGGAGCTAGCACTCATAGCGGCGAGGAGTTGCTCCTCGCCACTGCGACTCGGGCTTTGCAAGGCGAGTTCCCCGAACTCCGGCTCGTCCTCGTGCCCCGGCACGCCGAACGTGGAAAAGAAGTAACTGCCGTGCTCCGCGACGCTGGATTCGATCCCATTCTCCGTGTCGGAGCGGCGAAAACTGATTCAACGGCCGGAAAAGCGCCGAATGAACGTGTTTGGATCGCAAACACCACGGGGGAACTACGGTCTTGGTTTCACCATGCTGAAATCGTCGTGATCGGAAAAAGCTTTCACGTCACCGGAGGACAAAATCCGGTCGAGCCAATCCTCGCAGGACGGCCCGTCATTGTGGGACCAAACATGGAGAATTTCACGGATGTCGTCGGCGAACTCCTTCGCGTCGGGGGTATCCGTCAACTCGACGGACAAGAGGCTCTGGGTGAATCGATCAGAACACTGCTACTCGCACCGTCTGAGGGACTCGCCATGGCCGCGTCCGGCGCTGCGGCGATGGCGAGGCACGCGGGATCAGCGTTGCGCAACTCGAGGTGGATTGACTCTAAATTCGAAACATGAGGTGAGCTAGCTTTTTGGACCATCAGAGACCAAAATCAGATGATGGCCAGCAAGACCCGTAAACGATACACCGAGGAGTTCAAGGCGCAGGCCGTGGAACTCCTGAGAACCGGCAAACCCGTCGCCGAACTCGCCGAGGAGCTGTGCGTGAGCACGGACCTGCTCTACCGGTGGAAGCGCGGCACGCAGGTCGGGAGCGAAGGGATGCGAGCCGTAGGCGAGCGTCCCGAAGCGGACGACCTGCGTGCGCTCCGACGGGAGAACGCCCAACTGCGCATGGAGAACGACATTTTAAAAAAGGCCGCGGTTATCCTCGGGACCAAAAACCCGTACAGCTCCGCGAAATGATCGACCGCATCCACCTCGAGACTGGGCACGGGATCCGCTCGATCTGCAAAGTCCTCGGGCTTCCGCGGAGCAGCTACTACCACGCGGCCACGCCCACGGCGAACGAACTCTCCGACCTGGACATCGGCGGGCGCATCGAACGGATCTTCCGCCATCACCGCCGTCGCTACGGCTACCGGAGGATCTGGCGGGATCTCGCTGAGGACGGGGTCGTCTGCGGTCCCGCCCGGGTGCGCCGCCTCATGGCCGAGCGGGGCCTCAAGGCCATCCAGCCGAGAACCTATGTGCCGAGGACCAGCGACGGCAAGGCCGACAAACCCTCGCCCAACCGGCTCCTCAAGGCAGGCCTTCCGGCCGCGCCTGATACTGCCTGGGCAGGGGATATCACCTTCATCCCGACCACCTCCGGGTGGCTCTACCTCGCCGTCGTCATCGACCTGTGTTCCCGTTGCATCGTTGGCTGGGCCCTCGACGACCACCTCCGCGCCGAACTCGTGACCGAAGCCTTTCGACAGGGCTACCATTCCCGCCGTCCCCGGCCCGGGCTCATCTTCCACAGCGATCGAGGCAGCCAATACGGCAGCCGGCTCTTCCGCGCTCAACTCGCGGAAGCAGGAGCGCTCCAAAGCATGTCCGCGAGAGCCAATCCCTATCACAATGCCTGGACCGAATCTTTCATCGGCACCCTCAAGGCGGAGATGCTCCAGGGCGGTTGCTTCCGCGACGGGGCCGACGCCCGCACCGAG
>NEUQ01000029.1 GCA_002288445.1 Verrucomicrobiia bacterium Tous-C2TDCM
GGATCGTAGGAGGCGAACCAGAAATCGGGTGTTTCCTCGGCGCGGGCCTGGAAGATGTTTTCGAGACTGGCGATAAGTCCGGTCATGACCGGTTCGATGTCGGGGTCGTTCGTGCGGGAAACGAGGAGAGCTTTGGGTGAGGGAGTGAGGAGGTCGAGCCGGTCATCGCGGGTGAATCGGTCGGGAGTGAGGAGCAGGGTGACGCGGTCGGATCCCTCGGGGAATTCTCCTTTTAGGGTGAGGGTGGCTCCGGCGGCGAGTTCGACAGGACGCGCTTCGGTGCGATGGCCTTCCGAGCCTAGAAACCAGGAGCGGGTCTGAGGGATTTTCGAATAATTCCGCAGGGTGGCACTCCAGACTTTCTTCCCAATCTCGTCATCGACACGCCATCCGGTGAATCCGACATTATCGATCGGCCGACCGACGCTGAGGCGGAGGGCGCCATAGGGAAGCCGGACGTCGGGGTGGTCGGTCACGAGGATGAGGATGCCCTCGCTGCCGGCAATCCCCCTTCCGACCCGAATCGACTGCTCGAAGGAATGGCCGCCGGACCCAGGCCTCCAAGACTCGAGCGCCTCCCGCAGTTCCGGTATCGAGGTGCCGCGGTAAAGCGTTGCACCTGAAATGGAGGACTCGAGCACGGTGAATTCAGTCGAGTCGACGAAGCGTGTCAGTCTGGGCAGTTCCCGATCGAGTGATTCGCTCAAGGCCTCGCGGAACGCCTCCATTGAAGCCGTGTTGTCGAGAACGAGGACGATCCGCTGCACCGATTGGTTGGTCGTCCAGCGCGGCTCGGACAGGAGCCAGGCGAAGAGGAGAACACCGAGCAGCTGCAGCCAGAGCGGGACGGATGGAAGCAGGCGTTCAAAGCGGCGGCCTTTCACGCTCTCGCGATCGAGAGCGTCCAGAAGGAAAAGGGTGCTGACGGGGATCTTCTTCGATTCCCGCTGCAGGAAATGGATGAGCAGGATCATCGGGATCCCGAGGAGGGCCCAGAGACCGGCAGGATTGGCAAAAATCAAGGGCATGGGCTTCAGGCGAGGCACAGCACGCCGCCGGGAATCGCTTCGAGCCTGACGGCGTCTTCGAAGCGGAGCGATGAGGGCACCCGGGCGAGCGGGACGCGGTTGCGGACCGAGGCTGCCTTCCATCGGGAAAAGTGGTCGCGGTAGGCCTCGGTGTAGCGGCGGAGCAGCGAGGGATCTACCCTCCGTGAATGCCTTGCACCGCTTTCCGTATCGATGAACTCGCAGTTGCCGTTCCAGTCGGGCGTTGCCTCTCCGACAGTGTGGGGAGCGAGCACCAGACCGCGGCCGAACTCCCGAACGAGACCTTTCAAAAGCAGATCTGGGTGGGTCGGGTAGAGCAGGTCACTGATCAGGACTCGCTGTGAACGACCGCGGAGCGGCACTTCGAAAAGATTCGGGGCGGCCGAGGCATCGGTGACCGGCAGGCCCAAGGCGAGATCAGCCCACCGGTGCCCCATGATCGCTCCCCGCTCGACCGGAGTCCACTGAGGTCCTTTCAGAAGAGTCACGTGGGTGAAAGCCCCGGCCCGATGGGCGGAGGAAAAGGCGAAATAAAAGAGTTCAACGACTCGGCGCGACTTTTCGGCGTCGGCGAACATCGACTCCGAGACATCGAGAAGGATCTCGACGACGGGCCGCACCTCCTCGCGGTAGAGTTTCAGAGAATAGTTGCCCGATCGGGCGTAGGCCTGCCAGTTGATATGGCGGGGATCGTCACCCGGCGCGTAGCTCCGGTGGTCCTGGAAATCGAGCGAGCTGCCTGTCCCCGATCCAGCGAACTCGCCGGAACTGCCACGCCAGTTCTGGTCGCGCAGGGGCAGGGAGAAAACGGCAGCGTGGGCGCGCGCTCGGGCGGCGAGGCCATTCAATTCTGCTGGGTCGGGTAGTGGCAAGGCTCAGCGGCGTTTGAGGTGGCGGACGAATTCGCTCACCGCAGCCCGTTGCCGCAGGAGCGGAACGGCGATCCCGATGAGGAGTGTCAGCAGGGCGGTCGCGAGATAGATCAACTTGTATCCGTCATTGGCGCCGCCATTCTCCACCGCCACAAGGAGGATCGAGGGAATCGGGACAAGGGCGAAGATCAGGTGATCAAAGCGATTCAGGGCCTCGGCGAGGGTGGCGGTCATGATCGTGAGGAGGAGAGCGCAACCTTGGATGAAGGTGTAGATGCCGAAGGTGAAACTGCCCGAGGCGTGCCTCGGAAAGAAGAGGTGGATCAAAATCAGGGGAAAAAGGAAGAGATTGGCCCACGAAAGCAAGAACGTGGCGAACGCGATGGGATCTCCGGTCGGAAACGGCGAAGAGGAGGAGGTCCGGTTCACGAACCAAGCAAAAGAGGTAAAGATTCCGAAGCAAATCAGGAAAAAACAGATGCCTCCCAGCCAGCCGGGTGCCAGAAAAGAGGCCCCGAGCCGTCCGAGGGGATGGCGGCGGAAGGGCTCGAGCACCTTCGAATACACCGGGAGCGGCTCGGTCAGGGCATCGACGCAGGCGAAGCTGAGGATCAGGCCAACAACGGTGAGGACCGCCCACTCGATATCAAACCAGAGGAAGCCCAATGCGAGGGCGGTGAATCCCAGCGCGACGAGGCGTTTTCGGGTCGAATGGTTCTCCGATAGTGGGGCGATCCTGCTGGCGCCGAAGGAGAGGAAAAAGAAAGAGCCGTAGAGCAGGGAGATGGCGGTGAGCCCCATCGTGGCAAGACGGCTCCCGCCCCATCCTGATCGCAGTAGGGTCGTCTGTATGGTGACATACAGGAGGACGAAACCGATCCCAAAGGCGATCAGGAGGACGCCCCGCAGGACGACTTGACGGAACGCGGAGCATCCGATCGCGATCGCACTGGCGAGGCCAGATCCCAGCCCTAGGAACAGGAGACCCGTTAAGTCAGTGATGAAATCCACGTTCCCAAGGAAGTAGCGCATCACCAGATAGGGCATCACCCCCGTCAAAAAGAGGAGCGTCTGAGCATTTAGCGCCGACCACTTCCCCACGGTGATCCGCCAAGAATCAAGTCGCGTCAACTGAATGAGGTCCATTGTGTTGAGAAGGTATTCCGAACTCAGGGCGTTAAAACCCCGGAGGGGCTGCACGATCAGGAGGGTGATGACGATGAAGAACCAGAAAAACCCGTCCACTGCCGGTGAACTCGGGTCAGCGAGGCCGGCAAGGAGGCTGAGAACCATCACCGACTGCAGCAGGATGAAAGCGACGGTGAAGAGATGGGTCCGCATGCCTTGGCGAAGTTCTTTTACCAGCATGGGGCTGAAGCTGGAGGGGAAATCCTTCATGCGACGGGCCACGGAAAGGGCATCGCGGGCGTCAGTTAGGGGAGGTGAAATCATGGGGCGTATCTTCGATCGGGGGGCACGGGATCGGCGACGGAAAGAGATTTGGTTGGAAAGGGCTGGCGCGGATCAACTGACGAAGGGGGAGCCAGAGGCCTCGATTTCGCCGAGGATCTCGATGAAGGCGTCCTCCAGCTTGCGCTCTTGGAGATGGAAGTCGGTCACGGCGATCCCATCGTCGATCATGCGGCGGAGGACGGAGGCAATCACGGCAGGTTCCACCGAGTCGATCTCGATCCGCCCACCCGACTTGGTTGCCTCGCGGAAGGTGACATGGGGCGAGAGGGTAGCCCAGGCAGAGAGCTTTGCGACGCTCCCGGTGATCTGCACTTCGATGAGCGAGGCCGCCGAGTTCCCGCGGCGGAGGCTTTCCGCGCTGCCGTGGTGGATGACGCGGCCCTGATTGATGAAGAGCAGCGAATCGCACATCTCGCCGAGTTCGGAGAGAATGTGCGAGCTGATCAAGACTGTTTTACCCTCTTGGGCCAAGAGGCGGATGAGGTGTTTCAGCTCGACGCGTGCCTTCGGATCGAGGCCGGCTGCAGGCTCGTCGAGGATGAGGACCTCAGGATCGTGAAGGAGGGCCCGACCAAGGCAGAGTCGTTGCCCCATCCCCTTGCTAAGAGCGTCGATGAGACGGTCGGCGAGCCCGGTGAGGTCGGTGAATTCCATCACCTCGGCGATCCGTTCGATGCGTTCCTCTCCCCCGAAACCAAGGGCGCGGGCAAAGAAATCCAGATATTCGAGCACCGTCATGTGGCCGTAGGTGCCGTAGTGATCTGGCATCCAACCGATACAGCGGCGCACTTCGGCGGGATGGGTGACGACGTTGTGCCCACAGACGAAGGCCTCGCCCGACGAGGGATGGTCGAGGGTCGCGAGGATGCGCATCGTCGTCGTCTTGCCGGCACCGTTTGCCCCGACGAACCCGATCACCTGCCCGGGCTCGACGGTGAAGGAGATGTCGCGGACGGCGTGGACGCCGGGAAACCAGCGGGAGAGGTTCCGGACCTCGATCGCGGGAGCCGATCCAGCAGACTCGGAAACTGGACTCCCGCAGGCGGTCTTCATCGAGGTCTCGGGTTCGTTCATGGCGTGGGTGCGATCTCGCCCGAGGGCGTGCCGGTGAGAAGGAGTGCGGTCTTTTCCCATCGCACTGCCGGATGGGTGGGCAAAGCAAGGGTTTCAGGATCGCCGACCTGCGCGAAGAATCGGTTTGGTTCGTCGAGCGCCTCGATCTGATCCCGCCGTGATTTGCTGAACAAGGCCGCGGTCTCGCTCAGCCATTCGGGCACGGCAGTTGAGGCGGACCGTTCGAGGGGAATACGCTGCCCCGGGGAGACCACCGTGCCCGCGACGCAAGTCCAGAGTTCACCTTTGGGATCGCGGTAGACAAAAGCGACGATCTCTTGGGCGAGGTTCGAAATGAGGACGGGAGTGCCCCCGTCTTCTCCGACCGCCTCTATCCGCGCACGCCCCGGTTCGGCGGCTCGCAGGGAAAATGCCTGTTCGGATCGGCTCCGGAAGAACTCTCCCTCGTAGATACCGCCCTTGATCTCGAAGGTGGCAAAGCGGCGACCGTTTTGAGAAAGCGGATTAAAATGACTTGGCGGGAGATTCGCCGGATTGATTTCGAAGGGACGTTTGGTCTCGAATCCCGAGGAAAAGATCACGCCAGTGCGGCTGATCTGCTCCTGAGTGAAATACAGTCGATTCTCCCCTTTCCCCGCTTGGAGATCGGCGAGGACAACGCGATGGCCTTTTCCGCCGACACCATCGATGAAGAAGATGAGAAAGACGATGAGCAGGCAGGTGGCGAGCGAAATGAGCGGAGTGGTGACGAAAAGGCGGTGCCGATGGCCGGGTTTGGCGAGATAAAAGAGATTTACGGGAGCGACGAGAATGGCGAAGGCAAGCAGGAGAAGAAAGACAAGGGTCGGATTGAAATCCTTGATCCCGAACTCCGATTGAAGGCCCCAGTTTTGCTGGAACTCCTTGTTGAACGCTCCGGCGGCCTGAGGGGCGCCCCAGTAGTGGGACAGATACTCTTCCGGGATCTCGCGACCGTCCCAGAGGCGGCAGTAGATCCGGCCGAGGCTTAGGGCGGCGGGGAGATCCGGACCTTCTGGCGCTGCGATCGGCAGGCCGAGGCTCGAGGTTTCGATCGCGGAGACCCCATACAGATCGAGCCTGCCTCCGAGACGAATCCAGGCGACGAGAGCCTGCCTTTGGGCGCTGGTGAGTGCCTTCCACGCCGGTTCGTCGAGAAGCAAGACGTCAAGCCCCGTGTAGCCCGTCCAATCAACGGGTAGGTGGGCGGGTTCGAAGGGCTTGCCGAAGCAGGGATTGCTCGTATTGGCTTTCCGGACCGCGGCATCAAGACGGGCGAGACTGCGCTCGGCGAGGGCCCTGCTCACCCCGATCATCGGAAAATCCGCCGGGGTCTGCTGCCCGGTTTGGCGGGATTCGCTTCCAAGCCCCGGCGCACTGACCTCGATCTCGAGACTGCGATAGTCGTAGGCAAGAAAGGCGGGGCCGAAGGGAAGGATCACTTCGTGGACGACCTCGGCACCGCTCTCGACCTCGAAGCGACGTGTGGCCTTGGTGGTCACGCTCCGGCCCTGATTGCCTTCGGACAAGGTCACGGTCCAAGCCCGCGGCAGTCCGCTTTCGTTTCGCAAGGTGATCCGATAGGGCAGCGATCCCTGCTTCGCAACGGCACCAAAGACCGATTCGACTTCAACAAAGGTGCCGGGGTGCTCCTCGTAGTCGTGTCGGAAGACCTGCTCGCCCGCCGCGGTCTGCCCCGCCGTGAAGACGGCGACCATGGCTGGGAAGAGGAGGCGGGGCGGCAGGAGAGTCATCGGTTGCGGGGGTGAGTGGCGGCGCGGCAGGAGAATCCACAAGAGGGGGATCTTCCTTCACCGTCAGGCGTCTTTCAAAGTGGGCGGCAGGTCGATGGAATGACTCGGGACCTCCGCGAGGAGGTCGGAGACGACTTCGGAGGCGGAGCGTCCCTCGATTCGGGCCTCGTAGCGGAGGACGATCCGGTGAACCAATACCGGTTTCGCCACGGCCGTGACATCCTCGAAGCTGGTATTGATGCGGCCCTGCATGAGCGCCCGCGCTTTCGAGGCGGAGGCGAGAGCGAGGGCGGCGCGCGGGCTGGCACCGAATTGGATTGACGCCGCCGCCCTTGAGGCACCGGGATGGGTGGCATCGACGAGACGGGCGATGTAGTTGGCAACGACTTCGGGAAGGTAGATCCGGCGAACGGCCGCGGAAATCCCGGCAAACTCTTCCCGATTTAAGACCTTTTCCACCATCGGTTCGACGCCGATCTCACGGTTCAAGACAATCCTCTCCAGGGTCGCAACGGAGTTGCGATGGACCTCCAGCTTGAAAAGGAAGCGATCAAGTTGGGCCTCGGGTAGCGGGTAGGTGCCTTCCAGTTCGATGGGATTTTGCGTGGCGAGGACGAAGAAGGGAGAGGGCAGGGGATGGGTCGTGCCTAGGACAGTGACGCGCTGCTCCTGCATCGCCTCAAGCAAGGCCGACTGGGTTTTGGGCGAGGCTCGGTTGATTTCGTCGGCGAGAACGAGAGGCGCGAAAAGAGGGCCTTTTTGAAAGACAAATTCCCGGCCCCTTTCTGTCTCCTGCAGCACGGGATTGCCCGTGATATCTCCGGGAAGGAGGTCGGGGGTGAACTGGATGCGTTTGGTTTCGAGTTCCAGCGTTTTCGCGAGCGCCTTGACGAGTTCGGTCTTGCCGAGCCCCGGGAGGCCTTCGAGGAGAAGATGGCCGCGGGCCAGCAGCCCGGTCACCACCAATTCGACGAGGGCTTCTTGGCCGAAGACTGCTCCGTTCAAAGCGTCGATCAGGGAGCGGACCTTGGCGGCGTGGACGGAAACGTCAGATTCCTCGAGAGACATGGAAGTAGTGAAGGCGACTTTCCGGGCTCTTGCCAAGACAATTTGGACGTGTAGGGGGGACGTCGAAGATGAAAGATTCGGGAAACTAGCGTTTGATTTTTTGGAATTCGAAGGTATCCAGTTCCTTTCCCGCCATTCGGCGGGCGAGAAAATGCCTGAAGGCGTGCAAATAACATCGAATCCAGAATCGGGGATATGGTTAAAATCAGACTGAGACGCGAGGGAACCAAGGATCGCCCTTATTATCGTATTGTTGTCGCCGACGGCCGTGCCCGTCGCGAGGGTGCTTTCATCGAGCAACTTGGCACCTACGATCCGCTTCTCGACAAGTCGAATTTCAATATCGACCTCGCCAAGGCGGATGAGTGGATCGGCAAGGGGGCGCAGCCTTCCGAAACGGTTCGCAGTTTGATGAAAAGGGCCCGTCAGGCCTCTGCCTGATTCGGTTGCTCTCTCGGATCTCTGAGAAGAAGGGGTGCCGTCAGGTTCACCCCTTTTTTATTTCCTCACGGGAGGCCTTCGATCCACGGGGCTTCCGGAGGTCTTGCCTCTTCGTTTCGTCAATTCCGTGGCGATCCCCCGACTCCTCTTGGACGTGGAACGCGTCCCCCAGAGCGAGGGCTTCGAAAGGCGTCCGCTCAGAGTTCTTCGGCGGATCTCTTTCCGGAGTCGCAAAGTTGTTGACCGTTTTCAAAAGATACGCTGAACTCAGCGCAGTTCGCCCCCTCCCAACCCGTTACCATGTCCACCTCCTCCGGATCCTCACGCAAGCCAGTCACCCTCATTACGGGAGGTGCGGGTTTTCTCGGTTCCCATCTTGGCGACCGACTTCTTTCCGAGGGTCATCAGGTCGTGGCGATCGACAACTTGCTCACCGGTTCCCTCGATAACATCGCCCATCATGCCGGGAACCCCGATTTCCGCTTCATTGAGCACGATGTGACCCGCTTCATCGAGTTCGAAGGGGAAGTGGACTTTATCTTCCATTTTGCGTCCCCGGCGAGCCCCTTCGACTACCTTGAGTTGCCTATCCAAACTCTGAAAGTGGGGTCTCTCGGCACTCACAATGCACTCGGGTTGGCGCGAGCCAAGGGCGCGACCTTTCTCCTCGCTTCGACTTCCGAGGTCTATGGAGATCCTCTCGTGCACCCGCAGCGCGAGGATTATTGGGGCAATGTCAATCCCATCGGGCCGCGCGGGGTCTATGACGAAGCCAAACGATTCGCTGAGGCGATCACAATGGCTTATCACCGGACCCATGGAGTGGATACGAAAATCGTCAGGATCTTCAATACCTACGGGCCCCGCATGCGTCTTCGCGATGGACGTGTCGTGCCCGCCTTCATCGGGCAGGCCCTCGAAGGCAAGTCGCTCACCGTCTTTGGCGACGGGAGTCAGACCCGCAGCTTTTGTTACGTGAGCGACCTAGTCGACGGCATCTATCGCCTGAGCCTCAGCGATTGCCACGATCCGGTGAACATCGGCAACCCGCGTGAAATGACGATCTTGGAATTCGCCGAGCGGATCCGCGATCTCATTCCGGGGACCCCTGGGATTCTCCATGAGCCGCTTCCGGTCGACGATCCCAAGGTGCGGCAGCCCAACATTTCCAAGGCCCGAGAGGTGTTAGGGTGGGAGCCGAAGGTCGCTTTCGAGGAGGGAATCGTGGCGACGATCGAGTATTTCAGGAAAAAATGTTCCCCTTGAGTGGAATTGAGTCTTTACGCCTCTGTTCGACCTGTCGTATGATCCCGAGGTCGCGTCTCCCGCGGGGGCGCTCGACTCACTTCCGAAACTTCAAAAACCCAACGATGAAATCTCTTTTCGCCCTTGCCGCCGTCTCGGCCCTGTCGCTCGCATCGCTTCAGGCCCAGCAATCCATCCAACTGAAGATGGGCGATGTGAAAGTTGAAAGCCCGGTCTACGAGGCCCAAAAGACCCCCAATTTCCAAGCCGGGGACGTGAAGGGCAAGGATGTGCCAAACCCGCGGGATTGGCTCGAAATCGAGGTTGAGTTCGAGGCGAACGGGCCTCGCGGCGCGGTTATCAAGGATCTCCTCTTCCGTTATTACGTGGGATTTCGCGACACCACCGGAACGCCCCGTGTTCTCTCCGGTGACGTGAAGCATATCAATGTAGTCACGAGCGAAAAGACGTTCTCCGTCGCCTATGTCGCGCCGAACACGCTCGGTGAACTCACCGGCGATTTCCGCCGATTCCAACCGAACTCGGTGGAGGCCGTGGGTGTCGAAGTCTATTACAACGGTGTCATCGTCGGCGGCACCTCGACCAAGGGGAAATTCTGGGAGTCCATCTCGCCCCAGCCCGGAGTTCTCGGGAAAGCGGACACCCCGTTTGCCCTGCTCTGGATCGACCGGTATGCCGAGGTCGAGAAGTCCTCTCGCTGATAGCGGCTTCGGAAGATTTAAGGAAACGTTGGCGAAGCTTTTCACATCATGGCGGATGATCGAATCTTATCGTTGAGTCTCGGGTCGCAACAGGTGACCGGAGCGGTGTTCTCGAAGACGGCAGGCGGAGGCCTCCGCCTCGAGAAGCTGGAGCGTCGCGACTTCGTGGGGGACCCGTCCGAAGACGGTTTGCGGAACGCCCAATCCTCCCAGGCGCTCAAGGAGTTGGTCAACTCCCTGAAAGTGAAAGGAGCCAAAAGTCGCTACGTGATTTCGTCCTTCCCGGTCCTCGTGAAGTTTGCGAGCCTCCCGGCTCTCGATGGTGCCCGCGTCGATCAGATCGTCGAATTCGAGGCTCAGCAGCAGGTCCCTTATCCGATCAACGAGGTCGTCTGGAGTTATCAGCTCATGGGGGAGCCCGGAGACGTCGAGGTCGAGGTGGCGCTGGCCGCGATCAAATCCGAAGAGCTCACCGAGATTGATAATCAGGTCGTGGCGGCCGGGCTCAAATCCAACGGTGCCGAGTTCTCTCCAGCGGCTCTCTACAATGCGCTGCGCTTCAACTATTCCGATGTCGAGGAGGCGACCCTGCTGATCGACATCGGGGCTCGCACCACCGACATGATTTTCATGGAAGGTGGAAAACTGTTCATCCGCACCGTGAAGATCGGAGGAGCTGATATCTCCCGGGCGATCGCGAAGGAATTCGGAACGGACTTCGGTTCGGCCGATCACCGCAAGGTGATGGACGGCTTCGTGGCCCTCGGTGGTCCCTACGCCGATCACGATGATCCGGAGATCGCCGCCATTTCCAAAGTCGTCCGGAATTCCCTGACCCGCCTTCATTCCGAAGTGATGCGGACGATCAATTTCTACCGGAGCCAACAGGGGGGAGGGGCTCCGGCTTTTGCGCTTCTTAGTGGCGCCAGCGTCGGATTACCCTTCATTCGTGAGTTCTTCGCCGAGAAACTGAATCTGCCTGTCGATTATTTCAACCCCTTCCGGAATGTCACCGTCGCCAAGGGAGCCACTGCCGACCTGGTTGCCGCCCAAGGGCATCAGTTCGGTGACTTGGTCGGCAGCGCACTGGCCCAGGCCGGGGAGGTGCCGATGCGCATCGAACTGGTTCCCGAGTCCGTCAAACAGAATCGAGAGCTCGAGGGACGCAAGCCATCGTTGATCCTCGCCTTGGTCGCGGTCGCCGCGCTTTTGGGGGCGATGGGTTTCTACTTTTCCAAGGGGGCGCAGGTGGCTTCCGAGAAGGCGTCGGAGGTCTCCTCGAAAGACGCCGACCTCACCAACTACAACAACCAGATCAAGGAGCTTCAGGGCGAGATTGCTGAACTCGACGGTCAGCAGCAACCTTACGTCGATGCTGTCAGGCATCGTGTTTACTGGGTGCAAGTCTTCAACTATCTGAGTAGCAAGTTACAAAACGATCTGATCCACTTGACCACCATCGAACCGCTCTCCGGCGGCGTCCCCATCATTGGGGATGAAAAGTCGGATCTCGCCGCGGTTCCCGGAGAAGGTGAGTCGATCATTAATGCCTTTGAAGTGAAAGGGCTCTGGCGGGAGAATCCGCGCGGCTCCGAGGTGGTTTACGACTTCTTCAAGAGCCTGAAAGGAGATGCCGACAGCGGCACCCAAGGGTTCTTTGATCTTCAAGAAGTGGACATCAGTGCGGTTGGCACGGTGGATGCCGGCACCAATAACGACCGCTTTGCCTATCCCTTCAAGATGACGCTGCCCCTCCCGGAGGCGAATCAGGTGCGTTTCTCCAAGTAGTGGTTTGATTGACAATGAATTCCAAGGTCTGGTTAACAACATTCGGGTTGACGGCGTTTCTAGTGATCGCGGGGACGGGCTTTTATGCTTTCTCCAGCTTCGGCAAGTATCAGGAGGCTCTCGGCGGTTGGGACTCGAGAGTGAGCTCGATCGAATCTCTCGAACGGCGCGTCCCCTATCCCAACGAGGGGAATGCCGAGGCGTTGGGGGAACTGGTCGGGGCCTACCGGGCCTCCGTCGTCTCCCTCTCGGAAACGCTCAAGTCCTTTCAACGTCCCTTGAACAAGGAGCTGGCGAATACGGATTTCCAGCAGCGGGTAAAGAAACGGGTGGAAGACTTTCGTGCCTTTGCCGGGGAGAACGGGTTTGAGATGGTCACTGAGAATGGGTTCCATCTCGGCTTTGACGCATACGCGGAGGTGGTACCGACTCAGGAACTGGTGTCAGAGTTGGATTACGAATTGGAGGCGATCGATCATCTCCTGCGAAAACTCGTCGCCTCCGGTTCCAAGATGATGACGAGTTTCGAGCGCGATCCCATCGCTGGCGAACCCGGCGGTCCTGAGAAGAAGCCGGAAGGAGTCGTTCATAAGTATCCCGTGCGGGTCCGTTTTCAGGCCAGCTACGAGGCCCTGCAGGGCTTCATCAACGAGCTCGCGAATGACCGTGAGTTCTTCTATGTGGTCCGCGTCCTGAAGGTGCAGAACGCCAATCAGGAAGGTCCCCCGAAGCTTTCGGCGGAGGGGGGTGTTTCGTTCGTCAGGTTCGAGAATCCCATCACCAAAGAGATCGTTTCGCCCGATTTGTTGAACGAGTGGCGTAGCGGGGGAGGCACCGAGGCAGAGGTGGAGGAGAAAGCCAAAGCCGCCGGCTTCATCAAGGCCGATCAAGACGCCCGCGTCCTCATGGGGCAGGAGAAATTGAATGTCTTCCTGGTGGTCGACATCAGCCGTTTCCTCAGCCCAGAGGAGCAGACCGAGCTGGCACCCAAACCGGAGGCGAAGAAAGGTAGATGATGAAAGGAAAAGCGTGGGATAAGGCACTTCTTTTGGCGTTGGGGCTTGCGGTCATTGCGGCTTCCGTTCTGTTTTCACTCAAAGCTCAGGGATTTGCGGGCCGATTCGTTTTGGGTAAGGCAAATCCCAACAACGAGGTTCCGGAGACCCAGAAGGCGCGGTCTGACATTGCGAAGTCCCTGGTCGAAAAAAATCAGTCTTGGAAAAACTCTGACAAGGGCGTTTCCGGGACAGCGGTGCCTCTGTTCGTTTCGATTCCTCTGGTAGAGAAGGACGGGCAGGTCATCAACATGATCGACCCCAACTCTCCGCCGGTGCGGCCACCGGTGCCCAACGCATGGTTGATGGAACACAATCTGGACTTCCTCAACGCCGGGGTTCTCAGCCAAGATCCCGACTCCGACGGGTTCACTAGTCTCGCCGAGTTCGAGGAGAAGACGAACCCGAACGATCCCAAGTCGCACCCGGCCTACGCGGCGAAACTGGTTTTTGCCTCGCGACAGCAGGAACTCTACATCCTCAAGTTTGCGGCGAAGCCCGATCCAGAGCGGTTCCAGATCAATCGCGTCGCCACTTCCAAGTGGCCGCAGGGGAAGAACATGTATCTCCGGGTCGGAGAAACCTCCGAGGACGGCCAGTTCCGCCTCGATGGATTTGAGGAGAAGCGGGCCAAGAACAAAGTTGGAATCGAGGTCGACGCATCGGTCCTGAAGATTACTTACCTGCCCAAAAACGAGCCTCACGAGTTGGTCCGAGGTGTGGACACCCAGATCCCGACCTATTTTGCTGAAATGAAGTTCGAACTCGAACCTCAATTCCAGCAATACGTCAAGGAAGGGGATTCCTTCAACTTGGTGACCGACCCGGATACCAAATACCGTGTGGCCAAGGTGAATGAGACCTCGGTCGTCATCACCTTCCAAACGGGCGCACAGCCCGAGCAAACGGTCGAGATTCCCAAGAAGTAACGGTTGACATCGCGAGAATATTCTGTTTTTGATGTCGTTCGACGAACCAAGCCCGCGTAAACCGCTTGAGCGAGATGATTTTATGAAGAGACCAGGATTGACAGCATTTTTTCCCCTACCCTTGGTTGGTGGTCTGCTAGGGGGATTTTCCGCCTGTTTGACGGCGACTTTGGAGGCAGGGCCCGGTTACGGAGGCAGTGATGGCGGAGTCCCCGGGATCGCCACCAATTATGTCATTCGTCTTCAAGAGAATGTGAAGAAGGCCGATGAGGCGGCCCTTCGCGGTTCTCAGTTGATGGCAGATGGCGACTACCAGGGCGCCATTGATCAGTATCGGGCCGCGCTCGACCTTCTCCCCGACGCTCCCATGACGGAGCCGCGTCGCCGAGCCTACATCAAGCAGTTTTCTCGCGCCTCCGTCCTTCTCGCCACCCAGCGGGCGGAAGAGGGACGTTATCCCGAGTCGATCGCGTTGGTCGAAGAGGTTCTCCAGCCGAGTGTGGATCCAGATAACATCGACGCCAAGAAGCTCCTCGAGCGCCTCAATGATCCCGACTACTATTCTCCCGCGCTGACTCCCTCGCATTTGGAGCGCGTTCGCCGGGTCAAGCTAGCTCTCAAGACTGCCCAAGGTCATATCGACTTGGGCGATTATGATCGTGCCGACCGCGAGTTTAACAAGGTCCTCAACGACGATCCCTACAACACCGGCGCGCGTCGGGGGATGGAGGAGAATGAGCGGTTCAAGATGAATTACTACGATGCCGCCTACGACCACACCCGTGCGAAGATGCTTCGGGAGGTGGCTCGTGGCTGGGAGTCCCCGGTCCCGGCCAACTTGGAAAGCGGTCCCAACGTCGATATCCCGACAGATACGGCCACGATGGACATTCGTCGCACCGAAGAGAAGTTGAAGTCCATCGTTCTAGCGAGCGTGGAGTTTGCCGACACGCCGCTCAAGGATGCGCTTGATTTCCTGCAGCAACGGAGTGTCGAACTGGATATCAACGAGACAGACCCGACCAAAAAAGGGGTGAACATTATTCTCGATGCCGGTGCGGCGATGGCGCCTGTCGGGAACGCTCCGGCGGCACCGGCCCCTGCTGCTGGGGGAGATTTCGGGTTTGAGAATCCGGCGGGTGCGCCGGCTGGCGGTGGCGGTGGCGTCGGAGGGTTAGGGGCTACGCTCATCACCTTGCGTCTTTCCAACGTTCCCCTCGCGGAAGCGCTTCGCTACACGACCTCTTTGGCTCAACTGAAATACAAGGTCGAGCCATTTGCGGTCAAGGTGGTCCCGGTTTCAACGCCGGAAGCGGACATCTTTACTAATGTCTACGTCGTTCCCCCGACCTTCCTCTCGACTGATGGTGGGGGTGGAGCGGCAGGCGGAGCCGCAGGTGCCGCCGCCGATCCCTTTGCCGAGCCTGTCGCCGCGGGAGGTGCTGCGCCTCCCGGGGGCCGCCGCAACGCCAAGCAGATCCTCGAGAGTGCTGGCATTACCTTTGGCGCGGGTGCCAGCGCGATTTACAATGCCACCTCTTCGCAGTTGATCGTGCGTAACACTCAGGACCAGATGGAATTGGTGGAGGCCTACATTGAGTCGATCGTGCAGAGCGTCGAGAAGCAGATTTACATCACCTCGCGCTTCGTCGAGATCAGCGAAGAAGACGGCAGCGAGTTGGGTTTCGACTGGCTTCTGGGGCCCTTCAACTTTGGCTCAAACCCCCGCGTTTTCGGTTCCGGCGGCACCGTCGGCAACCAGGCTGGAGCAGGCGAGGCTGGGGATTACAGTTTCGTCAACCCCGCAACGCAGTTGCCCGTCGGTTTCAATAACGTGACCGCTGGGCTTCGTTCCGGGTCGCGGGCTCTCGACAACAACTCAATCGATGCGCTCATCTCCGAGGCCGCGGGGACGGCTGGGGAGGGAGTATCCACGATGGCTCCGGCCGTGTTCGGTATTGCCGGCGTCTTCACCGATCCCCAGTTTCAGGTGATGATCCGCGCCTTGGATCAGAAGAAGGGCGTCGACCTGCTCTCGGCTCCATCCGTGATGGCCCGCAGTGGCCAGCGCGCGAAGATCGAGGTCATTCGAGAGTTCATCTACCCGACCGAATACGATCCGCCGGAGATTCCCAATCAGTTCGGTGGCACCGGCTTGGTCGTTGGCGGTGGAGGCGGTGGGGCCAGCTCCAGTGGCGGTTTCCCGGTCACTCCGGCGACACCGACCGCGTTTGAAACCCGCAATACCGGGGTGACTCTGGAGGTTGATCCGGTTCTGGGCGCCGATGAGTTTACGATCGACCTCAACCTCGCCCCCGAGGTGGTGGAATTCGATGGGTTCATCAACTACGGCAGTCCGATCCAGACTACCTCAGTCAATGCCCTCGGTCAGGCTGTGCCTGTCGTGTTGACCGAAAACCGCATCGAGATGCCGATCTTCAACACCCGCAAGGTGACAACCCAGGTCACGATCTGGGACGGGCAGACGGTGGCTCTTGGTGGGTTGATTCGCGAAGACATTCAGGACGTGGAAGATAAGATCCCCTTCCTAGGAGACCTTCCCGTGGCCGGCCGTCTCTTCCGTTCCAGTGTCGAGCTTCACCTCAAGCGCAATTTGACGGTGTTTGTCCAAGCCCAGTTGATGGATCCTGCCGGGATGCCGATCAACGGTCGGATCACGGATGAGCCCCTTCCGGAACCGGTGCCACGTCCCCCCATCACGACCCCTGCCGCCTTCGCTCCGGGTGCGGTTTACCAGAAGTGATTCGGGCGGGAATTTCGTCCGACTCTCCCATGGAGGTCATGTGATTTCGGAAACGCGGTCCTCTGGACCGCGTTTTTTTCGCTCCCGAGCTTCCATGCGTGTTGTCGCCATTACGGGGGGGGTTGCTTGCGGAAAATCCGGTTTCGCGCGCCGATTCCTCGATTTGGCGGAAATCGGGACGGCGGTCCGGATCGATTGCGACCTCGTCGTTCGTGAGATTTACGGAGAGGGGTCATTCGGCGAGACTCTGATGGCCGAGGCGGAGGCCACTGGGCATACCATTCGCGGGAGCGGGGGGGAACTCGATCGTTTGAAGCTCCGTGAACTCGTGTTTGATAATTCGCGATTCCGTGGCAGGATAGAATCGTTGGTGCATCCGCTGGTTTACCAGCGGGTCTCGGCTCAGTTGAACGGGCTCTCCGACCGCGTTCGGATGGCTTTGATTGAAGTGCCGCTGCTCTACGAGGTGAATTTTCCGCTCCGGCGGGACTTTGATTTGGTGGTTGCCGCCTCACGGGAGGAGCAACGACGCAGATTGCTCGGAGATCGTGGCCTGGAGGCTCAGCTGGCTGAGCGTATCCTGAAGGCTCAGATGCCATTGGCTGAAAAGATCCAAAGATGCGACCTCCTGGTTTGGAATGACGGAAGCCTCGAAGCGTTCGAGGCTCAGATCACCCACCTTTACAAACGTTGCGAAACGATTTTTACCTGAATGACAGATTCTCAAACGCCGGAAACCTCGGATGCTCCCGTGACCTTTTCAGAGGAGGAGGACAAGGCCATTGTGGTGCCCGAAAAAGTCGACATCAATGAGTTCCAGCGCAAGAGTCTTGCCGATTTGCACGATATCGCGCAGACGATCGGACTGCGGGTAGCGGGAGTGCGGTCGAAACACCACCTGATCTTTGAGATTCTGAAATTCTATGGAAACCGGGGCACGCTCATGGAGGCCGAGGGTTTTCTGGAGTATTCGGGAGAGAGTTTTGGGTTTCTGCGTTGGCCGGATTTCAGCTTTGCGGCGAATCTGGATGATGTCTACATCGCGGCCAGCTTCGTCAAGAGGCACGAGCTTCGCCCGGGGCAGCGGGTCAGGGGAGTGGTGCGGGCGCCGCGGGAACGTGAAAAGTTTCTCTCCATCGACGAGGTTGTGGAGATCGAGGGTCGGCCGGTGGCGGAGTGGGTGACACCGACTCCGTTTGACGACCTCAAGGCGATGTTTCCCGCGGAGCGACTCATTCTCGAGACCCCGGGCAGCCCGATGGTCTCGCCCCGTGTCATTGATCTTGTCGCTCCTCTGGGCAAAGGTCAGCGGGGCCTCATTGTGGCACCGCCGAGGGGGGGGAAGACCATCCTCCTCAAGAACATGGCGGTCTCGATTCATCAAAACAATCCCGAGGTCGAGTTGATCGTGCTGCTCCTCGATGAGCGTCCCGAAGAAGTAACCGACTTTCGGGAAACGGTGAGCGCTTCCATCTACAGTTCGACCTTCGATGAGTCTTCGGACCGGCACATCGAGGTGGCGGACATGGTCTTGAACCGCGCCAAGCGACTCGTTGAGATCGGGAGGGACGTGGTTGTCCTGCTCGATAGCCTCACTCGCTTGGCGAGGGCTCATAATTCCGCCAGACAATCGGGCAATGGTGGGGGACAGGGCGGCGGCGGTCAGGGCAAGTTCCAGCGCAATCATGGCGGGGGCGGCGGGCCCATCGGCAGCGGCGGGATTTCTCCGAAGGCTCTCGAACGGTCGCGCAGGTTTTTTGGTGCGGCCCGCAATGTCGATGGTGGGGGGAGTTTGACGATTCTCGCGACTTGTTTGATCGAGACCGACAGCCGCATGGATGACGTGATCTTTGAGGAATTCAAAGGGACCGGGAACATGGAAATCACCCTGGATCGGGAAATGGCGGAATCGAGGATCTTCCCAGCGATCCACCTCCTGAAGAGCGGCACGCGGAAAGACGAACTACTCTATCATCCGGAGGAATACGCGCGGATCCATTCGCTGCGGAAGCAGCTGGCACAGCGGCCCGCCCCCGAGGCAATGGTCGTGCTGCAGAAGACCATTCGTTCGACCCGCTCCAATGCGGAGCTGCTTCTTCGAGGCATTCAGTGAGGAGCATGACCACCGGCACTTCCCTGATGAACCCGTTTGAATCGGCATCCGAGATCTACATCGACGATGCCTCGGTTCTCTCCAGGTTCATCGCAGAGGTCGAGCCCTCTTGCAGTTTTGTCTCTTGTGCCATCGATACCGAGGCGGACAGCATGCATTCCTATGAGACGAAGCTTTGTCTCATTCAGTTTGCGATTCCCGGAGCGCTCGCGATTATCGATCCACTCACGATCGGAACCGACGGGCTCGGGGAGTTCGTGCGTTTTGTCGACCGCTTCGAGGTCGTCTGGATGCACGGGGCCGATTACGACATCTCGCTCCTGAACAGCACCTTTTCCTGGGTGCCGCGCGCGATTTACGATACCCAAGTGGCAGCCCGCCTCCTCGGGGTCGGGAAATTTGGATTGGCCAACCTGCTCGAGGAGGAGTACGGGGTCAAGCTTTCCAAGCAGTCCCAGAAAGCGGATTGGAGCCGCCGTCCGCTCAGTGAAAAAATGCTGGACTACGCCTACAACGATGTCCGTTACCTCATTGATCTCGGTGGAAAATACCTCGAGCGCCTCCGCAAAGCCGGGCGACAGGACTGGTTTTTCGAGAGCTGCCGGGCCGCCCAGGAATCCGTCATCGGAAGGACAGGGAAATCCGAGGACGACCTATGGCGGGTCAACGGATGGGGGAGGCTTTCTCCGAAAGGCCTTCATTACCTGAAGCATCTTTGGCTCTGGCGTGATGAGGAATGCCGCAGGTTGGACCGACCGGCCTTCAAGTTTCTCGGGAATCACGAACTCATTTCAATGGCAGTTGACCTTGAGACCGGTAAAAGTGTTCGTCCGCCTCATTACTTGCGGCCTGGCCCGGTGCGTCGACTTCACGAGTCGATCGAGGCCGCTGACCAGGTTCCCTCCCGAGATTATCCGGTCAAGCATCGACGTGGGGAAGGGCCGCGGATCGAGGTCGATGAGAATCATCTCGAGAGAATCAGGAAGTTCCGAGACCAAAAGGCCTCGGAACTCGGCATCGAGTCCACCATGATCGCCACCCGTATGGTGATGGAGCGCCTCGCCTCCACCAATTTGCCAGAGGTGGAAAAGCAGCAATCCCTTCTCAACTGGCAGAGGGAACTGCTCTCTCCCGGGATTTGAACCGGAAGAAAGGCGACCCGAAAAGGCCACCAGGGAGAATCCCGTCCGACCGGAAAAGAGCGGACACGGGATGAAGTTGGAGTGATCGGGAGGCGATCAGTTGGACATCATTCTGTCCTTTTCCAGCTTGAGACCCATCTTGCGGTAGAGGGTCGCAATGCTGACCCCCAACATGCTGGCGGTTTTTTCGCGGGAGCCCCCGTTGTATTTCAGGGTCTCGCGGATGAAGAGCTTCTCTTGCTTGCGAATAAAGTCCGACAAGCCGGCTCCGATCGGGAGATGATGCGTCGTCTTCTCGTCTTCGTCCGTGATTTCGACCTTCTGAG